>NZ_NRDQ01000181.1 GCF_002878455.1 Janthinobacterium sp. AD80 | reverse complement strand
ACCGGCGACGCTGACGAGCAGCTTGCGGCGGGAGGTGACTTCTTCGGCTTCGATTTTCTTCGACATGATGCGGTTCCTTCGGGGATGGGGGAGGGAGGCCGGTGATGGCCCGGACCGGTGATGGCATCGGCCAGTCTAGGCCTTTGCGCGCGCCGGCGCCTCTGCCAAAAGACCAGTCGCGCCGTGCCGCCCGCCTGCCTATGATGGCTGGCAGCGGCGCGCCGCGCCGACTGGCTTTCCCACTGGAGCGATCATGAAGAACAACTGGATGGCGGCGCTGGCCGGCCCCTTTTTACCCGACGCGGGTATGCTGTTTGCGCGCGTCGCCGGCGCGCTGCTGGTGCTGCACGTGCATGGCCTGCCCAAGCTGCTGCACTTTTCCGAGGAACTGGCACACATCGACGACCCGCTGCACCTGGGCCGTGCCCTCACCCTGTACTGCGCCCTGTTCGCGGAAATCCTCTGCCCGCTGCTGGTCGCCGCCGGCTTGCTGACGCGCCTGGCCTGCCTGCCCCTGCTGTTCCTGCTGGGCGTATCGATGCTGCTGGTGCACCCCGACTGGAGCATCGCCGACGGCCAGTTCGGCTGGCTGCTGATCATCGTCTTTGGCACGGTTGCCATCAGCGGGGCGGGCAAGTATTCGGTCGATGCGCGTTTGCGGGCGTAAGAGCTGATGTCGAGCGTGTGTCGGATTACGCGGCGTTGCGCCGCTAATCCGAACTACCCCCTATTCAATCACGCAGGTCGGATTAGCGGGGCCGCCGAGGCGTCGCGTAATCCGACTCCGCCACCATCACCACCGCCATCAGACCACGAACTCCCGGTGCGCATCCGGCTTGTGCGCCAGCAGCAGCGATAATTTCTTCAGGGCGCCGGCCAGGCGCGCGCGGTCGCGGATGCTGCCCAGCGAAATGCGGATGGCGTTCGGCGGGCGGCTGTCGTAGAAGGCGTCCGATGCCGTGACGGCGACGCCCTGGGCGCGCGCTGTGGCGGCCAGTTCGCGCGAGGTCCAGTAGCTGGGCAGCGAGAACCAGACATGGATGCCGTCGCTGCGCGGGTGCGTGCTGCCCGTCAGGATGGTGCGGATGACGTCCTGGCGCGCGTCCGCCTCGCTGCGTATGCCGGCCAGCAGCGCGTGCGCCGAACCGTCGTGTATCCATTGCGTCGCCAGCGCCGTCGTCAGCGGCGTGGCCATCAGGGAGAACGATCGCAGCGCCTGCAGCAGGCGCTCGCGCAGCTGCGCGTCGGGCACCAGTGCATAGGCCATGCGCAAGCCGGGCGCCAGGCATTTCGACAGGGTGGCGATATACGACACGTGGCCAGGGGCGTAATGCGCCAGCGGCGGCGGCGCGTCGGACGCCAGCAGCCAGTACGGATCGTCCTCGATGATGTGCATGCCGCAGCGTATGGCCACTTGCGTGATGGCCAGGCGGCGCGCGGCCGGCATGGTGTGCGCCGTCGGATTTTGCAGGGTGGGATTCAGGTAGACGAGGCGCGCATGGTGCTTGCGGCTGGCTTTTTCCAGCGCCTCGGGCAGCATGCCGTCCGCATCCGTTTCCACGACGATGAGCTTGCGGTTCAGCTGCCCTGCCGCCGAGCGCAGGCCCGGGTACACGGCGCCTTGCGTGAGGATGGCGTCGCCGGGCCGGCTCAGGGTCAGGATCAGCGCCGCCAGTGCCGCCTGCGCGCCCGGGCAGGCCACCACGTGTTCCGCATCGATGTCGCCGAACATGGGGGCGAGCCAGACGGCGCCCGCCGCGCGGTCGGCCTTGCCGCCGCCGCCCAGGTGATAACTCATCAATAAATCGCTGTCCGTGCGCATCAGTACCTGCGCCACACCCTGTTTCAACAGGTCGTCGAAATCCACGCCCACGGGCGGCGGCGGGATATTCATGCTCAGGTCCAGCATCTGCGTCAATTCCACTTTTGGCGCGGCCACGTAGGTGCCGCGCGCGCCTTGTCCTTCCAGCAGGTTGCGGCGCTTGGCTTCGTCATAGGCGCGCGTCACCGTCGTCAGATCAATCTGGAACAGCGCGGCCAGACTGCGCTGCGGCGGCAGGCGGTCGCCCGGGCGCAGGCTGCCATCGGACAGCGCGCGCTCGAGCATGTCGGCGATCTGCAGGTAGCGCGGACCGCCGTGCTGCACGAACGGCGTGATCCAGGCACTGGCCTGGCTTTCTTTTTGTATGGATTTTGACTTGGACATTTTTTCTTAATGTATGGGTATTGCTTCCCGTAATTATGGGGAAGCACTGTGAAAAGATCCATACATTTCATGCGTGAGCAGACTTTTATCTTTACGTAAGGTCCATGCATAACTGATCGTATTCTTCCCCACGACGCCTGGACGCTGCCGGGCATTTGCCCTGCTGCATGGCGCTGCTGGCGCTGAGCGGCACAAATCGCCGCCAGCCCTGTTCAATTGCGCGGCATGCGGCGCTGCGGCGCCAGTTGTGCCACATCGAGTCCGAATGCCAGCATGTCATCCGGTACCGGCTTGCCGTGAAGGAGGGCAGCGGCCAGCCGGCCTACGGCAGGCGCCGTCTGTATGCCGTAGCCGCCCAGGGCGGCCAGCCAGAAAAAACCGGGCAGTTGCGCATCAAAACCGACGACCGGATTGCGGTCGGCAACGAAGCTGCGCAAACCGGCCCAGCTATTCTTGACGCGCCGGATCTCCAGCGTGCTGGCCTCGGCGATGCGCTCGATGGCGATGGCAATGTCGATATCCTCCGCCCAGGCATCGCAGGGGGCGCTTGGCGTTTCATCGGCGGGCGAGATCAGCAGGCAGCCGGCGTCCGGCTTGAAATAAAAGCCTTCGCCGATGTCGATGGTCAGCGGCCAGTGCTCGGGATGCAGGTTGGCCGTGATGCCCTGCGGCAGTTCAGCAATGCAGGCGCTGCGTTTCAGCGGCATGATGCCGATGGGCGCGGCGCCGGCCAGTTGCGCGACTTCGTCGACCCAGGCGCCGGCGGCATTCACGATGGTGCTGGCGCTGAACGTGCCGGCGCCCGTGGTAATGTGCCAGGCAGCATCTGCACGGCGCAGTGCGCTGACGGACGCATCGCACAGCACGCGTCCGCCTTGGGTCCGCAGGGCGCGCAGATAGCCCTGGTGCAGGGCATGCACGTCCATGTCGCAGGCATCTTGCTCGTATAGCGCCGCCGCCAGATAGCCGGGACGCAGGCACGGTGACAATTGCATGGCCTGTTCAACGGATACCATGCGCGTACCGGCGGCCACGTCGGGCAGGGCGGCGAACGCCTGCAGCGCGGCGACCTGGCCCGCATGCGCGATGTACAGCACGCCGCGCGGCGTGAGCAGGGGCGTTTCGCAAAATCCCGCTGGCGGATCGAACAGGAAGGCGCGGCTGGCGCGTGACAGGGCGCGGATTGCGGCACTGCCGTAAATTGCCGAAAACAGCGCGGCCGAGCGGCCCGTGGCGTGGTAGCCTGGCTGGCTTTCGCGTTCCAGTACCAGTACCTTGAGTTCGCCGGCAAGATTGGCCGCCAGTGCGGCGCCGGCCATGCCGCCGCCTATCACCGCCACATCATAATGAGTTTCCTGCATTGTTTTTCCTCGTTGTCAACGGTCGTTACCTGTCCAGCCAAGGCCGTTAGTGCACGGCGCGCGTTACCCGCCACAGGCGCCAGTACAGCCCGATCGCCAACAGGGCCACAGGCACGGCGGCCAGCGTCATGGCGTCGCCAACCTTCAGGGGATCGTTGAAGACGTGGTCGTTGATCCATGGCGTCAGGCTGGTGCCGAGACCGACGCCGAGCATGATATTGCCGAAGGACGCCAGTGCAATGGCCACGCCGCGCATGTGATTGGGGACGATGTCTTGCAGCGCGGTGATGGCGATGATCGCGGCTGCGGCTGACATCATTGCCCACCAGGCATTGCCGAGCAAGACCACGCCGGCGCTGCCGGCCAGGCCGCAGAAAGCGCCGGGCAGGCCCAGCAGGACAGCGGCGAACGCCACTGTAAAGCGCGCCGCATTGCCTTTGCGTGCCACCAGGCGATCGGCCAGCAAGCCGCCGCCAAAGACGCCGACGGCCGCGCCGACGATGCTGGCCGCGCCAAACAGTTCGCCGATCTGCCCCGCATCCCAGCCGAAGCGGCGCGACAGCAGGGCCGGTATCCAGTTCCCCATGGCGGCATCGCATACGCCCAGCAATGCCATGCCGAAGTACAGGGGCAGCAAGATGTGGCGCAGTTTGACGAAGTCGGCCAGCACTTCCTTCAGCGGCAGCGGCGCCGCGCTTTCCTGGCCTGCGTGCAGGCGGCGCGCAGGCTCGCGCACCGTCAGCAGCAACAACACCATCAGCGCTCCCGGCAGGGCCATCAGCACCAGCACCGCGCGCCAGGCGGGCAGTTCGCGCAAGTACGGCACGCCCGCCACGAGGCCATGCTGGACCGCATGCAACGCGCCGCCGCCGATCATGATGGCGGCGCCGCTGCCGACCACCATGCCCAGCATGAAGACGCTGATGGCGGTGCCGCGCCGCTGCGGCGGGAAATAATCGCCGATCATCGACATGGCCGCTGGTGCCAGGCAGGCTTCGCCGATGCCGACAAAGATGCGTGCGATGAACAGCGCCTGGAAGCTGTGCACATAGGCGCAGGCGACGGTGGCCAGGCTCCAGACGGTGACGCCGGCGATGATGACGATGCGGCGCGGGAATATATCGGCCGCGCGCCCCAGCGGCAAGCCGGCAATGGAATAGATCAGCACGAAAGCGAGGCCCTGCAACAGGCTGACCTGCGTATCGCTGATCGCCAGGTCGGCGCGCACGGGATCGATCAGCAGCGTCAGAATTTGCCGATCCGTGTAGGACAGCACGGCCGCCAGTGCGAACACGGCCAAGGCCCACCAGGCGTGGCTGGCGCGTGGCCACGGCCGGGCTGTGATGGCGGCGGGATGCGTCATGTGGCGACTGCGCGGTGAAGGTTGTGCATGGACGGCTCTCCGGGATGATGATCAATGGCTCAGAACTGCATGTCGACTGCCATGCCGATGGTACGCGGCTGCGGGCGGTTGGCCGAATACTGGCTCACCGCGCCGCTGAGGGCATTCGTGATGGGGCTGATACTGCTCAGTTTCTGGTTGTTCGCCAGGTTCTTGGCATACAGGCGCACGGTCCACGCGTCCTTCGATACATCCGCATTCAGGTTCAAGGTGCCGAAGCTGGCCAGGGTGAGCGACCTGGCAGGATTGACGGCGCTTTGGCGTTCGCCTATCCAGCTGTAGCCGCCGCCCACATGGCCGGCCCAGCCATCGGGCAGGCTGAAGTTGTAGTCGCTCGTCAGCGCCGCGTTCCAGCGCGGCGTGCCAGGCAGCCGGTCACCTTTCCCGGCTTTCAGCTTGGGCGCATCTTCGCTCAGGTAGGCGGCCGTATAGCCGATCACGAGGCCCAGGCGCCAATCCTGCGTGGCCTTGTACTGGCTGCTCAGTTCCACGCCACGGCTTTGCGCCTTGCCCGCATTGGCGGCATAGCTCAGTCCATTGTCTGTCGACGTGGAAATCTGGATGTCTTTCCAGTCGATCTGGTAGGCCGCCAGCTCGATGGATGCGCGGCGATTCAGGAACGATGACTTGATGCCCGCTTCGTAATTGATCAGGCTATCCGAGTTGACAGTCGATGGCACGCCAGGCAGTGCAATATTCGGACCACCGGGGCGGTAGCCGGTGGCGACCCGCACGTACAGCATGCTGTCGGCGCTGAGCAGATAGCGCGGGCTGAGCATATAGGTCGTGACGCTTTCTGATGAGCTGGAAGGCGGCGCCGTATTCGGCACCGCACCGAGCAGTGCCAGGGCGCTGCGGGGATCGACGATTTGCTGATAGCGCTGGCGGTTTTTCGCATGGCGCAACCCTGCGCTGATATCGAAGCGGTCGCTGAACTTATAGCCCAGATTACCGAATACGGCGGCCTCCTTGTAGGATGAGGGCATGGCGACGATCAGCAGGGGATCGAGCACGGGAATCGATGCGCCTGCCATTGTTTGCGCCGTAGCCGTCTGCGCTTGCGTGCCATCTTCCTTGGTATAGAACGCGCCGGCCAGCCATTCCAGCTTGCCGCCTGGCTTGGACATCAGCCGAAATTCCTGGGTGATTTTTTTGCTGCCGATATCGAGCGGAAAGCGCGACTTGCCGATGGGGGCATCCACACCGAGCATTTTCCCCAGGTCGGGGAGGGCGACGCCGAATTCATGGCTGATATCCGTGGGGGCACTGGTGTTTTCCCTGGAGTGGCTGGTGGCGGAAGTAAAATCGGCCCAGTGCAGATCCCAGTTCAAGGTCGCCGAATAATAGTTGATATCGCGCTCAAACGGTTCACCGAACAGTTTATTGTTGCTGTAGCTACCGTAAATCGCCTGCCTGTTGTTCTTGTCCAGGGTGATCAGCGAATTGTCGTTGGCATCGATTTTCTGCCGGATCGCCGACAGCTTCAGACTGACATCCTCGCTGGCCTGCCATAGCAGGGCCAGGCGGCCGCCCTGCTGCTTGCTGCGGTTGATGCCTCGCGCGCCCGTGACGGCATTGCCGACCCAGCCCGGCGTCTGGTTGCTGGCAAGCGAGGCGCGCAAGGCCAGCGTGTCTTTGATCAGCGGGATATTCACGCCGGCATGCATGTCCCGGCCAGAGCCCTGGCCGCCTTTGACGGACGACATGCCGCCGCCGATGCGCCCTTCCAGGTGTTTCAGGTCGGGATCGATGGTGACGTATTTCAGCAAGCCGCCCATCGAACTGGCGCCGTACAGGGTGCCTTGCGGGCCGCGCAGCACTTCCACCCGCGCAATATCGTAGGGCAGCATGTCGAGTACCAGGCCCGCGCCTTTCTGGATATTGTTGCTGGAACCGACCGGCGTATCGTCAAGATATGTCCCCACCACGGGACCGGGGCCAAGATTGCCGATGCCGCGGATCTTGACGGCCGTTTTCCCCGGCGTGCCGCCGTTTTCAATCTGCACGCCCGGCAGATAGCCGTTCAGGTCGCTTAACTGCGTCACATGCTGGTTTTCCAGCTGCTGCGCGCCGATCACGCTCACGGAGGCCGGCACCTTGCTGGCGCTTTCCTTGCGTTTTTGCGCGCTGATGACGACCGAATGCAACTGCCCTGCCTCTTCCGTGCCGCTCGTGCCAGCGGTGCGGTCCTGTGCAAAGGCCGCGTCCGGCATGATGCTGAATGCCAGCAGCGTGGCGTAAGCCAGGGGTGTGAGTCGCCGCTTGTCGTGTGCCTGGTGCATGGTATCTCCCTGGGGGTGCATGAGTGGATGGCAAGGAATTTTCATTATTGGTATAAATTTTTCTGATTTCGAAAAATTTATCCTGTTTGTAATGTATTCTCTGTAATGCGAAATATCAAACGAAATTGTGCGATCTGTTGTTTTGTGTGCCGCCGGCGCACGCGGCAAGCCACCGCACCCACCGGAAAACAGGAGGCAATATGCGTATCTTCAGCGCCGGCATCATCACCGAAACCAATACCTTCGCACCGTGGCCAACGGGCATGCGCGGCTTTCAAGAGGGCGGTCTGTTTCATGGCAATGCCAGCCGCGATGCAGAGGGCATGGAAAGCCAGGTGGTGCGTATCTTCCGCGACCTGGCGCAGGCCGATGGCCATACCTTCGTCGAGGGACTGTTTGCCACGGCCCAGCCTTCCGGCCCGACCTTGCAAAGGGACTGGGAAAGCTTGCGCGACGAGGTGGTCGGCGCGGCCAGCGAGCAGGGGCCGTTCGACGTGATCCTGCTATTGCTGCACGGCGCGATGGTGGCGACAGAATGCGATGATTGCGAAGCCGACCTGGTGACGCGCCTGCGCGAGGCTGGCGGGCCGCACACGGTAATCGGCGTGGAACTCGATCCGCACTGCCACCTGTCGCAAGCGCTGCTCGACGTGGCCGATGCCGTAATCCTGATGAAGGAGTACCCGCATACGGACTATGTGCCGCGGGCGCGGGAACTGTATGCCCTGTGCACCGCGCAGGCAGCCGGCCAGGTGCGGCCCCGTTCGGCCCTGTTCGACCTGCGCATGATCGGCTTTTATCCGACCGGTGCGGAACCGATGGCAGGCATGCTGCATGCCATGCGCGAGGCGGAGCAGCGTCCGGGCATCCTGTCCGTGAGCTTTGTGCATGGTTTTCCGTGGGGAGATACGGCCGATACCGGTTCGAAGATGCTCGTCATCGCGCATGGTTCGCAGGAACTGGCGGCACGCACGGCGGAGGAACTCGGCATGCATATTTACCGGCAGCGAGAGGCCTTGTTGCCGCGCATGCCCACGATCGACACGGCGCTGGACGAGGCCAGCAAGATGCCGGGACTGAGCGTGCTGGCCGATACGGCCGACAATCCCGGCGGTGGCGCGCCGGGCGACAACGTCAGCCTGCTGCGCGCGATGCTGGCGCGCGGCGTCACGCAGGCAGCGTTCGGCGCGGTATGGGATCCGATGGCGGTGCAGGCCTGTGTCGAAGCCGGGGTCGGCGCCAGTTTTCAGCTGCGCCTGGGAGGCAAGTGCGGCGTCGCTTCCGGCGCTGCGCTCGATCTGCCGGTGACGGTGCGCGCCATCCGCGAGCGGCATGACCAGGTTGGCCTGGGCATGTCGCGCTGCCAGATGGGCACCTCCGTATGGTTCGATTGCGCAGGTGTCGATGTGGTGGTCAATTCGATTCGTACCCAGGTGTTTTCACCCGACGCTTTTACGGGCCTGGGTATCGACCTCGATGGAAAACGCCTGGTGGCGGTCAAATCGAGCAACCATTTTCGTGCCGGCTTCGCCCCGCTTGCCGCGCGCATGATTGCCGTTGCCACCACGGGCGCCATCCAGATGAATTTTGCCGAAATCGATTATCAGCGGCGGCGCGACCTGCACTTTTTCCCGCGCGTGCACGATCCGCTGGCGCGCGATTAGGCGTTTTTCGTTTTGCGTTTCGCCCTGGCCGGTTTGGCGACCGACGAGGCTTGCGCCGGCGCGCCGCCGCTCACCTGTTCCATCAGCTGTGCTTCGCTGGCCGAGCAAATCGACAGCACGCGGCAGGGGCCGTCGCCGACGGCCAGATAGGCGTGTGCCATGCCGCTGTCGAAATAGATCGAATCGCCTTTTTCCAGGCGGGTCGGCGCATACATGTCGGTATGCAGATCGACGGTGCCTTCCAGCACGTAGGTGTATTCCTCGCCGGAGTGGCGTACCAGCTTGCCGAACTCCTGCAGCGTGCGTGCATGCAGTTCAGCAATGATGGGCACGAAGCGTTTATTCAGCAAATCCGTGGCCGGGTACAGGTGAAAGTAACTGCTGGTCTCCAGCGCATGCCCTTCGCCGGCGCGCGTGATGCTGCGCCGGCCGCTGACGGCGGCGGGGGCGGCGCTGGCGTCGCCGGCAAAAAATTCGGCGATGTCCATGTCCAACGCCTGGCATAGCCGCGTCAGCTTGTCGTAATTGAGCGACATCTTGCCATTTTCAATCTTGGACAAGGTCGAGACAGGCAAGCCGGCCCGCCGCCCCGCCTCGCTCAGCGTCCAGCCGCGATCCTTGCGCAGCTTGCGCAGAGTGAGGCCAGGGTTGGCGGCGGCGGTATCGTGTTTCTGGTTCATGGAAGGCAAGGTTGATGTCATGAACAACAACCATACCATTCCATAGGGGGTTTTGATAGTTTGCTTCAATGTATAATTTTTCAAAATTAGAAAATTATTGACATTAGTGAAAAAATCCATGCATCATGCGGATAGGGGCCTGGTGCTGTGCCGGGGCACATTTATTCTATTTTGCAGGGGTCAGTTTGATGAAGCACATTGTCTGTAGCGTCCTGGCCGCGGCCATGGTCCTGTTTGCACCGCCGGGCACCGCCCAGGAGCCGCCTGCGCCTGCCGCGCCGCCGCTTACCTCGCAGGATGCGGGCGCCTGGCTCGACGGCTTGCTGCCCTATCTGCTGAAGAAGAACGATCTCGCCAGCGCGGTCGTCGTCGTGGTCAAGGATGGCGAGGTGCTGCTGGCCAAGGGCTATGGCTATGCCGACGTGGCGGCAAAAAAGCCGGTGGACCCGGCTACCACCCTGTTCCGCCCCGGTTCGGTCTCGAAGACCTTCATGTGGACGGCGGTGATGCAACTGGTGGAGCAGGGCAAGATCAACCTCGACCTGGATGTGAACGCCTACCTGGATTTCACCATTCCGCCGCGCGAGGGCCAGCCCATCACGATGCGCCAACTGATGACGCATACGCCAGGATTCGAGGAAATCGCGAAAAACCTGTTTACCCGGGATGCGAAGATGGTGGACAACGGCGCCTGGCTGAAAACCTGGGTGCCCGAGCGCGTTTTTGCGCCGGGCACGGTGTCGGCCTATTCGAACTACGGCGCGGCATTGGCCGGCTACATCGTGCAGCGGGTATCGGGCCAGCCGTTCGACGATTATATCGAGCAGCATATTTACCAGCCGCTGGGCATGCGGCATGCGACGTTCCGCCAGCCCCTGCCAGCCAATCTGCAGGCCGATATGGCGCTCGGCTATGTCAGGGCCAGCCAGCCGGCACGGCCGTTTGAATTCGTCGTGCCACCGCCGGCCGGCAGCATGTCGGTGAGCGGCACCGACATGGCACGCTACATGATCGCGCACCTGCAGGATGGCCGCTACGGCGAGCAGCGCATCCTGCGCGCGGAAACGGCGCAGCAGATGCATCGTACGGAACACTATTCGGTGCCTGGCTTGCTGCCGATGGCATTGGGCTTTTATCGCAATGACCGCAACGGCCAGACCATGATCGGCCATGGCGGCACCACCGAGCTGTTTCATAGCGATATGGCGCTGATGCTCAAGCAAAATGTGGGGATCTTCCTGTCTGTGTCGGGCGGCGCCAATGGCGGTGGGATAGGGCGCCTGGTCATCAATGGCATGCTTGACCGTTATTTTCCGGCGGCGCCGGATAAGCGGCCGGCACTGGCAACCGCGCGCACGCACGGCGCCTTTCTGGCGGGCCGCTATCTGAGCAGCCGGGTGCCGGTGTCCAATTTCCTGTCGATCCTGAACCTGCCCTCGCAAATGACCGTCAGCGTGGACGCGGAAGGCCTGTTGGTGACGCCGGCGTTCAAGGATCTGGCTGGCCAACCGCGGCGCTGGCGCGAGGTGGCGCCGTTCATCTGGCGTGACGTCAACGGTGGCAGCCGGCTCAGTGCTGTGATGCAGAACGGCAAGGTTCGCTGGCTGGCAACCGATGAGTCCGCACCGATCATGGCGTTCCTGCCGGTGCCCGCCTGGCAATCGGCGGCCTGGAACCTGCCCCTGTTCTACTTCTCGTTCGCGGTGCTGCTGGCCAGCGTCGCCCTGTGGCCGATCGGCGCCCTGATCAACCGTTCTTACGGCGAGCCATCGGCGCTGATGCCGCCGGCACGGCGCTATTTCCGCTGGAGCCGTATCGCGGCGCTGCTGCACGTGCTGTTCTATGCGGGCTGGTTCTGGATATTGCAGCAAATGGATGACAGCATCGCGAATATGAACGATGGCCTGGACGGCACAATCCGCATCGTGCAAGTGATCGGCGTATTCGCCCTGCTCGGCATCGTCCCGATGCTGGCGAATGTCGGCCATGCCTGGCGGGAGAACGGCGGCTGGTGGCGCAAACTGAACAGCCTTGTGCTCGTCGTGGCGGGGTTCGCAACACTTTGGTTTGCCTTCAGCTTGCACCTGCTGAACCTGCATTTGAACTATTGACATCGTTGTATCGCAAGGACAATCCCCGCCCGCCCCACCAGGCCGGCGGGGATTGTTATTTCTGACAGGCATTTAAGTCTGTGCTTCAACGTGTGGCAGCGCACGGTGGCGCCTGGCGTGGGCGATTAAGGTAGTGCCAACAGCTTGCTGCTGATCCACTGTTTGATATGGCTCAGCCCGGCAGCGTTTAGCCGCTTCTATTTTCCCGGAAGCGGGGAGAATCATGATTCGGTCACGGCATCGAGCATGGTTGGATTTGTTACTTCACCACTACAAGGAAACCAACATGAACGCGATAGAAAAAGCCAGCTCCGACCTGAACGGTACGGCCCAGGATACCCGTAAGGATTTGCATAGCGCCATCGACAAGGTGGCAAACCAGGCCCAGCCTCTGGCCGACAAGGTGGCCACGCGCGCCCATGACGGCGTGGACCAGGTGGGCGACCGCATCGACCAGGTCAGCGATAGCGTAAACAAGGCTTCCGAGCGCCTGATGGCGCGCGGCAAGCAGCTGGGTGCCGCCTGCCAGCGCGCCGGTGAAACGGGCCGCGGCTACGTGCGCGAGCGCCCGGCCGTATCCCTGCTGATTGCGGCAGCGGCCGGTTATGGCCTGTCTAAATTGCTGGGTTCGCGCAAATAAGTCCGACGCGATCCTGTCAAGGATAGCGCGTGGGGGGGCTGGCCCGGTTTGCCATCGTGGCGGACCGGGACTGCGCCCGCGCGCGCAAGGTAGTAGCAGGCAGTAAAGGAGAGTGATGATGCGCTCCATTTTGTTGTGGTTGATCGGCATACCTATTCCCATCATTATTTTGATTGCCCTGTTCGTGCGCTGAATGAGGGAGTTGTAGCGTTCTCCCGGGGCAAATTACTCACAGGAGACGTAATGGCTACCAGCAAGAAAACGCCGTCCACGGACGGTGCGGGTTCCGTATTGAGCAGCATGTCCGGCCCATCCGAGACAGATCCGCCGCAGAGCCTGGGCAGCAGCAACCCCAATGCGGCGGCCCTGCTCGTCAAGGCGGCCAGCGGCCAGGCGCTATCTGCCGCCATGCCCGACAATCCCAAGGAAGCCGGCCAGTATGGCGACGCCGCGCGCACGCCGCAGGAAGGCATCCACGTGGCCGCCGGCGACCCGCTGGCCACGGCCAGCACCACGGGCGAGACGACGCCATCGCCGAAAGTCGGCGACGGTGCGCCGGCCCTGGGCGAAAACGCCGCGAATGCCTCGCTGGACCGCGCCCGCGCCGACGACAGCGGCCGCGTGCTGACGACGAATCAGGGCGTGCCCGTGGGCGACAACCAGAATTCGCTGAAGGCGGGCTTGCGCGGCCCCACCCTGATGGAAGATTTCATCCTGCGTGAAAAGCTCACGCATTTCGACCACGAGCGCATTCCCGAGCGCGTCGTGCATGCGCGCGGCTCGGCCGCCCATGGCTACTTCGAATGCTACAAGGAGCAAAGCAGGCATACGCGCGCCGCGCTGTTTTCCAAGGCGGGCAAGCGCACGCCTGTCTTCGTGCGCTTTTCCACGGTGGCCGGCGAGCGCGGTTCGACCGACACGGCGCGCGACGTGCGCGGCTTTGCCGTGAAGTTTTATACGGACGAAGGCAACTGGGACCTGGTGGGCAACAACATCCCCGTCTTCTTCATCCAGGATGCGATGAAATTTCCCGACCTGGTCCACGCCGTCAAGCCCGAGCCGCACAACGGCATGCCGCAGGCGGCCAGCGCGCACGACACCTTCTGGGATTTTGCCTCGCTGTCGCCGGAAATCACGCACATGCTGATGTGGGTCATGTCCGACCGCGCCATCCCGCGCAGTTACCGGATGATGCAGGGCTTCGGCGTGCATACTTTCCGTCTCGTGAATGCCAAGGGGCAGTCGGTCTTCTGCAAATTCCACTGGTCGCCCCTGGCCGGCACGCATTCGCTGGTGTGGGACGAAGCCGTCAAGATCAGCGGCGCCGATTCGGATTTTCACCGGCGCGACCTGTGGGAAGCCATCGAGTGCGGCGACTATCCGGAATACGAGCTGGCTTTCCAGATTTTCACGGAAGAACAGGCCGAGGCATTTCCCTTCGATGTGCTCGACCCCACCAAGCTGATCCCCGAGGAACTGGTGCCGCTGATCCCTGTCGGCAAGATGGTCCTGAACCGCAACCCGGACAATTTCTTTGCCGAGACGGAGCAGGTGGCTTTCTGCACGGCGCACATCGTGCCCGGCATCGATTTCAGTAACGACCCGCTGCTGCAGGGCCGCATCCACTCGTATGTGGACACGCAGATCACGCGCCTGGGCGGCGCCAATTTCCACGAAATTCCCATCAATTCGCCGCTGGCGCCCCTGCACAACAACCAGCGCGACGGCATCCACCGCCAGGCCATCAACCGGGGCAGGGTGGCATATGAACCCAATTCGCTGGCGGGCGGCTTTCCCTACCAGGCGGGCGCCAGGGGCTTCAACAGCTTTCCCGCCTCCGCCGAGGGCGACAAGGTGCGCGGCAAGCCCGAGAAATTCGCCGAGCATTACGCCCAGGGGCGGCTGTTCTGGATCAGCCAGACGCCCGTCGAACAGGACCATATCGTGCATGCGTTCCGCTTCGAGCTGAGCAAGGTGCAGACGGTGGCCATCCGCAAGCGCATCGTGGCCATGCTGCGCAATGTCGATGAAACCCTGGCGCAGCGGCTGGCCGATGGACTGGGCCTGGCCTTGCCGGCGGCCATGCCGCCCGTCTTGCCGCAAGCGGTGCCCGTCTATCCGCCATCGCCGGCCCTGTCGCTGTTTTTCCGGCCCGGCAAAACAGGCATCCATACCTTGCGCGTGGCCATTCTGGTGGGGCCGGGCAGCGATGGCGCGCAGGTGCGCAGCATCTACGCCTCGCTGCTGGCCGACGGTGCCGTGCCACGCCTGGTGGGCAGCCACCTGGGCAAGGTCGACACGAGCGGCGGCGCGCCGCTGGCCGTGGAGATCTCGCTGGAGGCGGGGCCTGGCGTGCTGTTCGATGCTGTCGTGGTGCCGGACGGGCAGGGTGCCGTGCAGCAGCTGGCCGGCGATGCCAACGCGCTCGATTTCCTGCGCCTGCAGTACCGCCACTGCAAACCCATGCTGGCCATCGGCGCGGCCAAGGATTTGCTGGACAAGGCCGGCATACCGGCGTCGCTGCCCGATGGCCAGCCTGACCCCGCCATCTTCATCGTGGCCTCCAGCGAAGCGGTGAAAGCCGTTGCAGCGCTCAAAAAGGCGCTGGCCGCGCACCGGGCATTTGCGCGCGAGACGGACCCGCCCAGGGTGTGACGCAGGGCGCCAGCGCGCCGCATTGCGGGGGTGGCGGCTTGCTGTCGCCCCGCTGGCGGCATCGTGTCGTCGTATTTCTGTTGTAAACTCGGCATCCTTGGCTTCTTTCTTTTCTACTGGAGCCTTACCATGGATGACGACATGAAAATTGATGCAAGCACCGTTCGGCGCCTGCGCACGGAACGCGCCTGGTCGCAGGAGCAAATGGCGGCCAGCGCCGACGTCAGCCTGCGCACGATACAGCGGGTCGAAGCCGATGGCAGCGCGTCGAATGAAACGCGCATGGCGCTCGCTGCCGTCTTTGGCATCGACGTGCGCGCGCTGTCGCTGCGCGAGCCGGTGGCGCAAGACAGCCCGTTGCCGGTGGCGGCAGTTGCCGGCGCACCCGCCATGCGCTATCGCGTTGCGGCCGTGCTGGCCCTGCTGGCGGCGGGCGCCGCGCTGTTGTCGGCCTCCGGCTGGCTGGCGCCGGCTGCCATGCCCGCGGCATGCATGCTGGCTGTCGCCGCCACGCTGTATGCGGGCCTGGGCTGGTATTTTTCCGGGCAGGCGGCGCTGGCCACGCCAGCGCGCCGCACGCTGCAATTCGGCTTTGTCTTTGCCGCCCTGGCTCTGCTGTTTGCCAGTTTCAGCGCAACGCCGCGCGCCCTGGCCGTGGCCAGCCTGCAGATGACGCTGCTGGCCTGTGCGATCCGCTACGCGGCCGACTGGTATTTTTCGCGCCGGCGCGGCGGCAGCGCGAAAACGGGGACGTGAGCGCGGGGACGTGAGCGGCGGCACCCCAGCGTCCAGCAATGTAAACAATGAAAACGTCCTGCGGTGATATGCTGCTGACTAGAACTGTTCATTTGCCACTGTTTGCTTCACCACGGCACAGTGGCAGCAAGGAACGGCTTCAGCAAACCAGATCGCGATTGCCGCATGGACAAGTACACACCACGGACCTGGGGGCCGGGCGAACGCCCGACCTTGCCCGGGTCGCCATCGATGCCCGAACACTCGACGCCCAGGCGCGTCGCGTACTTCATCGTCGGCCTGATCGTCGCGCTGACGGGAGGCCTGGGCAACGGCCTGGTGACGGCGAACCTGCTGAACCTGCAAGGTTCGCTGGCCGCCTATGCCTATCAGATGCAGTGGCTGCCGGCCGCCTACGTGATGACCATCGTCTCGATGAATCTGCTGCTGGTGAAATTTCGCCAGCAGTTCGGCCTGCGCCTGTTTACGGAAGCTTTCCTGGTGCTGTACGCGCTCGTCACCTTCGCCCACCTGTACGCGAACAGCCTGTCGTCGGCCATCGCCGTGCGCGCCGCGCATGGCATGGTGGGCGGCGCGCTGGGGGTGCTGGGGCTGTACTACACCTTGCAGGCCTTTCCCGCCAAACACCGCCTGAAGGGCGTGGTGCTGGGCCTGGGCTTTGCCCAGCTGGCGCTGCCGCTGGCGCGCATTTTCACCTCCGAACTGCTGCAGATCGGCGAGTGGCACGGCTTGTACCTGTTCGAACTGGGGCTGGCCCTGCTGGCGCTGGGCTGCGTGCTGGCCCTGAAGCTGCCGCCCGGCGACCGCCTGCAAACCTTCGAACCGCTCGACTTCCTCACCTTTATCCTGTTCGCGCCCGGCATGGCCCTGCTGTGCGCCGTGCTGGCGCAGGGACGCACGGCGTGGTGGATGGAATCCGAATGGGTGGGCGTGAGCCTGGCCGGCGCCATCGTGCTGATCACGGCGGCCCTGGCCATCGAACATAATCGCGCGCGGCCCTTGCTCAACACGCGCTGGCTGACCACGGGCAAGATCGCCAAGCTGTTTTTATCGGTGCTGCTGTTTCGCATCGTGCTATCCGAATCGACGGGTGCCGTGGGCTTTCTGCAGGCGCTGGGCCTGAACACGGACCAGATGCAGAACCTGTTCATCGTGGTGCTGCTGGGGAGCGTGGCGGGCCTGGTGGCCAGCGCGCTGACAATCAACCCGGCGACCCTGAACCGCTCGCTGATGTTCGCGCTGCTGCTGATCGCCGTTGGTGCCCTGATCGACGCGCACGCCACCAGCCAGACGCGCCCCGTCAATATGTACATCAGCCAGTTCCTGCTGGCCTTTGGCGGCACGTATTTTCTCGGTCCCACCATGGTGGCCGGCATGGGCGCCGTGATCGCCGAACCGCGCAACCTGGTGAGTTTTTCCGTGATGTTTACCATGACGCAGAACCTGGGCGGCTTGCTCGGGGCGGCCATTGTCGGCACTATCCAGACGGCGCGTGAAAAATACCATTCCAGCTACCTGGTCGAAAACCTCACCCTGCTCGACCCGCAGGTGGCCGCCCGCGTGCAGTCGGGCGCGGCCGGCTACAGCGGCGTGCTGACGGATCCCGCCTTGCGCAGCGCCGAAGGCGTGGCGCGCCTGGGCGCCATCGCCACGCGCGAAGCCAATGTCCTCGCCTATAACGATGTTTTTCTGATGATCGCCGGCGTCGCCCTCGCCACCTTGCTGTGGATGCTGGTCAGCCAGTTCTGGACCCGCATCACCGTCGGCGCGCGGCGCCTGGTCGGCCCGGTGCGCGACGCGCAGACGGCCATGTCCATCGTCCCCATTACCAATTCGGAACCGAGCAATGACAGACAATAACACCACGCCACCTTCCGCCGTTCCACCTGCCGCACCTGCTCCGTCCGCGCCCGCGCCGGCATCCACGCCGCCGCAGCCAGACCGGCGCCACCAGTGGCTGTCCGCGCTGGCCTTTGCCGCCGTGGCCCTGGTGGGCGTGCTGATCGTGCTGTATGCATGGCGACTGCCGCCGTTCACCAGCCCCATCGTGACGACGGAGAACGCCACCGTGCGGGGGCAGGTAACCATCATCGGCACGCAGCTGTCCGGCTATGTCGTGGAGGTCACGGTGCAGGACTTCATGGACGTCAAGGAAGGGCAGCTGCTGGTGCGCATCGACGACCGCATTTACCAGCAGCGCTTTGAACAGGCGCAGGCGCAGCTGGCCGCGCAGCAGGCGGCGCTGTCGAACTGGGCGCAGCAAAAGGCCAGCGCGGAAGCGGGTATCGCCGTCAGCCAGGCGGTGATGGCAAATGCGGAAGCGCAGGCGCGCAAGGCCAGCGCAGACCTGAACCGGGTGGAGCAACTGGTGGCCGACGGTTCCCTGTCGCAGCGCGAACACGACCAGTCGCGCGCGGCGCAGGCGCAGATGGCGGCGGCGCTGGCGCAGGCCAGGGCCAACCTCGACATCGCACAGCAAAGCGCGCATTCCGTGGTGGTCAACAAGCTGTCGCTGGAGGCGGCCGTGGCGAACGCGCAGGCGGCCGTCAAGGCGGCGAAGATCGACCTTGATAACACGCGCATCGTGGCGCCGTCCGATGGCCAGCTGGGCCAGGTGGCGGTGCGCCAGGGCGCATACGTGAATTCGGGCGCGCAGCTGATGGCGCTGGTGCCGCGCCAGATGTGGGTGATCGCCAATTTCAAGGAAACGCAGATGAACGGCGTGCAGGAAGGGCAGAGCGCCACCTTCCACGTCGACGCGCTTGACGGCGCCGTGCTGACGGGACAGGTAGAGCGCATCTCGCCGGCCACGGGTTCCGAATTTTCCGTGCTGCCGGCCGATAATGCGACGGGCAATTACCTCAAGATTGCCCAGCGCATTCCCGTGCGCATCCGCATCGATCCGGGCCAGGCGAATGCGCGCCGCCTGGTGCCTGGCATGTCGGTGGTCGTCAGCGTCGATACGTCCGCCGTGCTGAACGACTCGGAGGACAATCCCGCGCCGCCGCCAGCGCCGAAGAAGGCCAGGCCATGAAGCGTCGGTATCTACTGATTGCCGGCGCGCTGGCGCTGGCCGGCTGTGCCGCCAACGCGCCGCCGCAGCCCGCATCGGCACTGCAG
>NZ_NRDQ01000180.1 GCF_002878455.1 Janthinobacterium sp. AD80 | reverse complement strand
ATCACGCCCGTCAGCCCGCCCGGCGTGGCCACGCCGGAAGCCGTCAACGCCGCCATTCCGGCCATCGCCCAGGCTGGCGCGGCACCGCCCGAAGCGCCCATTTCGCGTACCCAGCAATCGTGGGAGCTCAACGATGCATCGAAGCGCGGCCTGTTCAACTTCCGTCCGCACCGCGACACGTATCTGCTGCTGGCCAATTACAGCGACGCGTCCAACGACGAGCCGTTCCAGGATTTCACGCCAGGCGGCGTCAAGAGCCAGCACGTGGAACTGACCTTCCAACTGAGCTTCAAGATGAAGTTGATGGAAGATATCGCCGGCACGCCGATCGACATGTGGTTCGGCTACACGCAGCAAAGTTTTTGGCAGGCGTATAACCGCAAGGCGTCCAGCCCCTTCCGCGAAACGAACTATCAGCCCGAACTCATGCTGGTCATGCCGATCAACAAGAATTTCGCTGGCGTGGAATTCAATTACCTGAACCTGGGCCTGGTGCACCAGTCGAACGGCCAGACGTCGACCCTGTCGCGCAGCTGGAACCGCGTGTATGCGGAGCTGGGCATGGAGAAGGACAATCTGGCCGTCACGGCCCGTGTCTGGCACCGCCTCGACAATGGCAAGACCGACAATGACAATATCGACATCATCGATTACATGGGGCACGGCGATTTGCGCTTGAGCTATCGCAACAAGGGCCATGAGTACGCAGTGACGGCGCGCCGCAACTTCAGCAAGAAGCATGGCTCCATGCAGGCAAGCTGGGCGTTTCCGCTCAAGGCCAACCTGAAGGGCTATCTGCAGCTGTTCTCCGGCTATGGCCAGAGCTTGATCGATTACAACTATTCGCAAAAATCGATCGGTGCCGGTTTCATGGTCGATCTGTAATTACTGTCATACAAACAAAAATGGCGCCCAGGGCGCCATTTTTTATGCAGACAGTACGTTTAGCGCCGGCCGCCGCCCAGCACTCTGGCCGGCAGCATGACGATGGCGCGCAGCAGTTCAAAGACGCCTTCCACACCGATGCCGATCAGGCGGAACGGCAGCAGCAACAGCCAGGCCAGCGGATAGAGCACGAGCGCCAGCAAGGCCAGTGGCCAGCACAGCATCAGCAATAACAGCCACAGCACGAATCCCAGCATGTCGTTCCCCCAGAATAAAATGTGCGGAACAAGCCGTGCTTGCCCCGCTACCGTGAGAGCACTATATTAAAGCGCAGCAACGGCAGCAACGGTCGTGCGATGAACTGCGTGCTACGGGGATGAACGGTGCAAAAACGGGAATGAACGGAGCTTACTGGCCGACGCAAATCACCTTGGTGATATATTCGTGCGCATTCGGCTTCTTGCTGGTGGCCCATTTGATGGCCTGGTTGGCGTCCTCGATGGTCATGACGGTCGCCTTGTCCTTCGACTTGATGAAGGACACGCCTTCAAACACGCCTTCCTTGCTGCGCATTACCTTGGCAAACACGGGCGGCCGGGTCTCGCCGTCGCTGATTTTGTTCTGTTGCACGAGGTAACGCTGATCGATCTGTTCCATGATAATAAAGCTGTCCAGTGGGTAAAAGACGAAATATACCCTGAATGGACCAACGCCGCAGGACGAAATCGCTGCGGCGTTGCCTTTACGTTAATGACACTCAGGCGTAGACGGCGTTCTGCGTAACAGGCTGCAGAGTCACGTCATAGATCACCTGCGCGCGGATCGACGCTTCCAGCGAAGGAATCGAGCCGCCGGCGCGGTACTGGAAGCTCACTTGCAGCACGTCGCCGGCCTTCACTGCCACCGGCGCGGCCAATGGCAGGCACATGTAGTGGTTCAGCCAGTCGATGGTGGTCGAACGCTCGGGCACCACGGCCAGGATGTTCTTCGTGACAAAGCGCAAGGCATTCAGGGTGCCGCTGCGCTCGACAACAAACTTGCCGTCAAAGCCGAACACGCTGTCCGTCGGCTGGTTGAAATCGATGATGCTGTAGACGGACGGCGGCGCCAGTTCCTGCACGCCAGGGTGAATGGCCGTGGTTTCCTGGAATTGCACGATGGGCGCATAAAAGCCTTCGAAATCGTATTCCTGCTGCATCGGCTGCACGGCCATGATGACGGCCTCGGGCAGGAAGATAGGCAGCGGGCCGCCGAAGCGGGCCAGGTAGCGGCGCTTGAACGACTCGATCACTTCCACCTGCTTTTCGCGCAGCATGCCGACATGGATCATTTCGCAGATGACCACATCGACGGGCTCGGGCGGCAGGTATTCAAAGGCGTCCGCGTGGACCACTTCGACTTTTTCACCGTTGGGATTGAGCGCCAGCATCTTGCGCGCTTCCTTGACCATGTCCGGATTGAACTCCACGCACCACACCTTGTCGGCGCGCGCGGCCGCAAACCACGACAGCACGCCCGTGCCGCCACCCAGCTCCAGCACCTTCATGCCGGGTTTCACCGCGTAATCGATCGCCGACTTGAACCCATGCATGCGGTTCTGGTCCATCAGCATATTGTGATGGTAATGGACGGGGATAAATTGCCCCAGGTAACAACTTTCGATTTCTCGTTCATTCAGCATGTCTGTCCTCTTGGAGTCTGGCTCCGATGGCCGATCGGTTTTGTCATTCCAGAAAGCAGTGATATCGCACGGGCTGCGCGAGGGGCGGCGACAATACAGCCGGCGCCTGACGTTGGTGTGATTGCCCATGCGAGATATCTCCTGATTAATGCGACACGATCATTATCGTGAATCGGGAGCGGGAACAAAGGGCTGAGGTGAGAGGCAATTCCATGCCAGTTTGAGCGCTGGCATGGAAAGTATTGCTGGAAAGTCTACTTGCGGGCGGCGCGGGCCTGCTGCGCCGCAGTGATGATGGCCACCACGCCGGGCTTGTCGGCCGCCTGGGCAAACTGGATAGCCGTCCAGCCATGGTCGCTCTTCAGGCCGGTATCGGCGCCCCACGACAGCAGCAGCTTGACGGCGCCTTCCTGCCCTTCGCGGGCGGCAAACATCAGCGGCGTGATATTCGTCGGCGCGCGCGCATCGACTACGGCATCGCGGTCCAACAGAATCTTCATGATGGGCAAGTCGCCAGCCGAGGCCGCATAGTGCAGCGCCGTCCAGCCGCTCTGGTTGACCTTCGCGCCCTTGGCCAGCAAGGCGTTGACGGCATCGAGCTTGTGTTTGTAGGCCGCCATCATCAGCGCCGTATTGCCATTGGCCGAGCGCGCTTCCAGGTCGATGCCGGGCGTCGCCAGCAAGACGCCGAAGACCTTGTCCGCATCGTCGCGCAAGGCCAGCACGAGCGGAATGTCGCCGCGCTGCGCGTCCGGCACGTTCGGATTCATGCCCTGCGCCAGCATGCTGCGCACGCCGCCGTCATTGTTTACCGACACGGCGCGGAAGAAGGCATCCGCTTCCGGCGCCGCCTGGCTGGCCGCAGCCCAGCACAACAAGGCTGCCAGCGCGAGTTTTTTCATCATGTATGACCTTAAGTAATTACGGCAACTGATTGAATAGCTTGAAGAAATTATCCGTCGTCTGGCGCGCCACCTGGTCCAGCGGGATACCTTTCAGGGTCGACAGGTATTCCGCCACGTGGGCAACATAGCCGGGCTCGTTCATGCGGCCGCGGAACGGCACGGGGGCCAGATACGGCGAATCCGTCTCGATCAGGATGCGCTCGAGCGGCACTTCCAGCGCCACGGCTTGCAGATCCTTGGCGCTCTTGAAAGTGACGATGCCGGAAAACGAAATATAAAAACCCATATCGATGGCGGCGCGCGCCACTTCCAGCGATTCCGTAAAGCAATGCATGACGCCGGCCACGCCGCCATCGGCCACGCCCGCGCCCTCTTCGCGCATGATGCGGATGGTGTCTTCGCTGGCCGCCCGTGTGTGAATAATCAAGGGCTTGCGTGTGATTCTTGATGCTTTGATGTGAGTACGGAAACGCTCGCGCTGCCACTCCAGGTCGCCCGTCAGGCGGAAATAGTCGAGGCCGGTCTCGCCGATGGCGATGATCTTCGGATGGTTGGCCAGGCGCACCAGGTCTTCCACTGACGGCTCAGGCGTATCCTCGTAATCGGGATGCACGCCGACGGAGGCGAAAATATGCGGATACTGCTCGGCCAGGGCCAGCACCTGCGGGAAGTCCGGCAAGTCGACGGAAACGCACAGCGCGTGGGTTACCTTGTTCTCCGCCATCTTGGCGAGGATCTCGGGCATGCGAGCAGCCAGCTCGGGGAAATTGATATGGCAATGGGAATCGATATACATAAGGCGGGATTGTACCGGAGCGGGAGAAAACTGGCAGGGCCGATGGCGCAGGCAACAGCCCTGCCAGATCAGGCTTCTTCCCGGTACGCCCGGCCCACATAGCGGGCACGCGGCCGTATCATGGCGCCGCTGCCGGCCTGCTCGGCCGCGTGGGCGATCCAGCCGGCCGCCCGGGCCAGGGCAAACAGGCTGCTGCCGGCCCCTTCCGGCCAGCCGAATGCCAGCTCCATCGCGGCCAAGGCCAGGTCCGCATTCGGCCGGGCGTCGAGCAACTCGCTTGCCGTGGCGCACACGGCCAGTATGGCGGCCAGCCGCGGCGCGTGCTGCGCCATCGGCGCCAGGCGCGCCAGCAGGTAAGCCGCGCGCGGATCACCGTGCGGATACAGCGGATGGTCCAGGCCGGCAAGCTCGGGCGCGATGGCCTGATAAAAAGCGGCGATGGCGTCGCCTGGCCGGGGCGAGTCCAGCG
>NZ_NRDQ01000018.1 GCF_002878455.1 Janthinobacterium sp. AD80 | reverse complement strand
GCTTCGCCGCGCGGCACCACGCGCTGCCACAAGCGGCCCCGGTAGCCGTCCGTCAGGCTGGCCGGCGTGCCCTGCGCAACGATGCGCCCGCCCGCCAGGATGGCCAGGCGCGGGCACAGGTTTTCCACGTCTTCGACAATATGCGTCGACAGCAGCACCACCGCCTCGGCGGCGACATCGGCCAGCACGCGGTGAAAGCGGTTGCGCTCGGCCGGGTCCAGCCCCGCCGTCGGCTCGTCGACGATCAGCAGGCGGGGCGATCCGATCAGGGCCAGCGCGATGCCGAAGCGGCGCAGCATGCCGCCTGAATATGTCGACACGGGCCGGTGCGCCGCATCGGACAGATTGACCCGCGCCAGCAGCGCCTGCACTTCGGCGTGGCGCCGGGCCTTGTCGCTGTTGCCCTTGAGCCAGGCGAAGCGTTCCAGCAGGCTGTGGCCGGACACGCCCGGATAGGCGCCGATCTGCTGCGGCAGGTAGCCGAGACGGCGGCGCAGGTGGTCGGGGTCGGCCAGCACGTCGACGCCATCGAGGTGGATGCTGCCGCGGTCGGGCGCCTGCAACGTGGCCAGGGTGCGCATCAAGGTGCTCTTGCCGGCGCCGTTCGGCCCCAGCAAGCCGTACAGGCCGGGCGGCACTTCCAGGTCGATGCCGTTCAGCGCGGGCACGCCGTTGGCATAGGTCTTGGCGAGGCCTCGAACGACGAGGCCGGGGGAAATGGACATGACAATCCTCTCAACAGAAAGCGGGGGCTGGGCCAGCGCGGCAGGCTGTGCGCGCCGGAAACTGCCACCATAAGCATTGCTGTCGATTTTTTCCGCCCGGATCTGCTGTGCTTCTGCCCGGATCCGGTTAATACTTACCCGCCGCGCTTCACCTCGGCCGGATTGACCCCAAACTGCTTGCGAAAGGCGGCCGCGAAATGGCTGGCGTTGGTGTAGCCCAGGTCCGACGCCACGCGCATGACGGACAGGTGGCCGCCGCGCAGACGGCGCCGCGCGTCGTGCATGCGCTCCTGCTGGAACAGGCCGTACACGCTGGCGCCGAACATCTGGCGGAATCCCCGTTTCAGGCGCAGCACGCTCAAGCCCGTATTGCCGGCCAGTTCCGCCAGGGTGGGTGCGCGGCTCAGGTCCGCCAGCAGGCGGTCGCGCGCCTGCTGCAACAGCTTCCAGTCCGCATGCGTGGAATCGCAGGTGCACGGCTTGCCGCCGCGCCCTTCCAGGAACAGCCCCACCATCGCCAGGCCCTGCGCTTGCAGCCACAGGCGGTGGCGGGCAGGTTCGCCCAGCAGGCGGGTGCGCGCCGGGTGCAGC
Organism: Janthinobacterium sp. AD80; assembly: GCF_002878455.1. Taxonomy (GTDB): domain Bacteria; phylum Pseudomonadota; class Gammaproteobacteria; order Burkholderiales; family Burkholderiaceae_D; genus Janthinobacterium. Next base: position 36,826 of record NZ_NRDQ01000018.1, on the reverse strand, counting down.
GCCTGGCTCAATGCATGCGCCGTGGCATGCAGCTCCGCGCCCCGGTGGCCTTCGGCGAAGCAGCGTCCCGCCGCCAGCGCCTGGCGCAGGGACGGGTCAACCTCGTCGAGCCAGGTGTTGAAAATGTCCGGCCGCACCATCACCGTCACGCTCTCGAACGCGCCTTGCTGGCTGAAGCGGCCGCGCCGGTCCGGGCCATAGTTGATGCTGCCTTCGTTGATCCTGACGATATGTTCGTGGCCGCCCACGCCGCCCTCAAACCAGCAACGGCAGTTGCCCTGCAGCGGATACGTGAAATGTATGCGGTCGCTGTCGTCGCACAGGGCGATCTCCAGCGGCTGCTCGAAGCTGCCCTTCCAGCTCATCACCTCAATGCCGTCCTGCAGGGGCACGGTAGTCAGGCGACAGTCGTGGTCGGGGCCGAGCCGCAGGACGGAAATGTCGGACAGCAGCGCGGCGGCCGAGATATCGGGAACGATGACGGGTGGATCGAGCAAAGCCATGGCGGGTCCTGTTGTCCCGATGCGGGCCGAAATGGCACGGATTCGGGCGGAAATTTCAAATGGGAATGATTATCATCTAAATGCCGTGCTTGCACAATCAAAGAGTGCCATGTACAGCAACGCCCTATTTTTCTCCTCCCTGATATCCAACCGTGCAAGACGCCCACACCATGATGCCTGTTCCCGTCCCTTTTCGTCCCCGTCATCCGCGCCTGCGCCGCCTGGCCTGGCTGACCGCCGCCGCATTGGCATCCTGTCCCGCCGCCCACGCCAGCGATGCGCCGCCCGCCGCCGACAATGCCGCCTTGAGCCTGCCCAGCGTCAGCGTGACGGCGCGCCGCAGCAACGAACTGGCGAAAGACTTGCCCTTCAGCGTCAGCGTCATCGGCGGCGACACGGTGGAGCAACGCCGCCTGCTCAACCTGGACGACGCGCTGCGCACCCTGCCCGGCGTCGACATCAACTCCTGGGGCGGCTTCAACGATGCCAACGTGCGCATCCGCGGCGTCGGTTCGCTGTACCAGGTCAGCGCCGAAGACGGCTCTGTGGTCATGAGCGTGGACGGCGTGCCCCTGTCGAGCCGTGGCGCCTCGCTGGCCACCATGGATATCGAACGCATCGAAGTGCTGAAAGGCCCGCAAGGCACCTTGTTCGGCCGCAACAGCGAAGCGGGCGCCATCAACATCACCACGCGCCGCCCCGGCCGCACGCCGGAAGGACTGGTTCGCGCCGAGATGGGTCAGGATGGCCAGTACCTGACGGAAGCGGCCGTGGGCGGCCCCCTGTCGGCCAGCGTCAGCGCGCGTGTGGCGCTGCGTGGCGCCGGCGCCGACAGCCAGGTGATCAACGTGCAGGATGGCCGGCCAGTGCTGAAGGCGCGCGACGCAGGCGCCCGCCTCAGCGTGCTGTGGCAGCCGATGCCCGCCACCTCGCTGCTGCTCGTCGCGGAACGCCAGCGCCAGCGCGGCAAGGTAGGCATGATGCTGCTGCGTCCCTACACCGAGCCGCCGACGATCGACCTGGCGCCGGGCGGCTTTTACGCCCACAACACGGTGACGCGCCACTCGGTGGAGATCAATCACGACCTGGCCGCCAGCCGTCTCACCTCCCTCACTTCCTACGTACGCAACGACATGGACCAGCGCAGCGGCGCCGACCTGCGCATGGCGCGCAAGGTCTACGGCCTGCCCATGGAGTATTTCAAGACCGACCGCGCCAGCGATGACCTGATCCAGCAGGATCTGCGCTGGTCGTCCCTGCCCGGCGCGCGCGTATTCTGGGTGGCCGGCGCGAACCTGCTCAAATCGCTGCGCGGCGCGGACATGCACGACGAAGTGAGCGGCAGCCTGGCGCGGCGCCGTTTCGACACGCGCGCCAACGCCGTGTATGGCGAGGCAAGCTATCCGCTGGCGGCGGCGCTGAAACTGACGGCCGGCCTGCGCCATGCACACGAACGCAAGTCGTATGCGGCCGTCTTCGGCGGCGCCGGGCCGGCCGGCAGCGATGCGCGCAGCCTGCGCGACAGCTACAGCACGGGCAGGGTCGCGCTGTCATGGGCGGCCACGCCTTCGACGAATCTGTATGCGGTGGCCGCGCGCGGCTACAAGAGCGGCGGCTTCAACGACAGCAGCAGCAGCGTTGCCGACGGCACGCCATACAAGGCGGCCAGCGCGAACACCCTGGAACTGGGCTTCAAGATGGAAGACGCGGCGCGCCGCCTGGCCCTGAACGGCGCCATTTTCAGCAACCAGGTGCGCGACGACCACATGCTGGGCTATGACTACGCCACTTTCGCCACCACGGCCCTGAACACCGACACGCGCAGCCGCGGCGCGGAACTCGAAGGCGTGTGGCGCATGGCGCGCGCCTGGACCGTCACGGGCGGCGTCAACTTCACCGATGGCGACATCACGCGCGGCGTGGCCGGGGTTTCGGGCGGCGACGTCAGCGCCGGCAACCGCCTACCCGATATCGCCCGCTGGAGCGGCGCCCTGTCGCTGGCGCACCGCCAGCCACTGGTATCGTTCTGGGGCCTGGCCGCGCCTAGCGTGCGCACCCTGCTGTCCTACCGCTATACGGGGCGCCGCGCCAACGATCCGCAAAACCATTTTGAACTGGGCAGCTACCAGAAACTCGACCTGCGGGTCAGCCTGGCGGCCGGCAATGGCGAAGTGTATGTCTGGGCCGACAACCTGCTGGACCGCCGCCACGAACTGTATGGCTATTACTTCACCCCCACCGCCAGCGCCGGCATGCCCGCGCGCGGGCGCAGCATCGGCGCGGGCGCCAGCTGGCATTTTTAAGGAGCGCGCATGCCTGACCATGTCAACAACAAGACGGGCGGCGATGCGCCCTGGGCCATCATGCGCCCCGTGCGGGGGCAGGTGCGGCTGGCCATGCTGCTGTCGGCCTGCGGCGCCTTGCTGGGCATGGCGGCCCTGGCGCAACTGGCGTGGCTGGCCGATAGCCTGCTGCGCGCACCGCACGCCTGGCCCTGGCGCCTCATGCTGGGCGCTGCCGCCTGCACGGTGGCCGCGTACGTGCTGCGCCTGACGGCGTTCCAGCAATCGCACTTCGCTGCCTTTCGCCTGGAGACCGTGCTGCGCACGGAACTGAGCGCGCACCTGGCACGCGTGCCGCTGGGCCAGGTGCAGCAACTGGGCGCGGGCGCGCTGGCCAAGGTGCTGCAGGACGACGTCAAGGAACTGCATATCTTCGTTGCCGACAGCACGCCCCTGTTTGCGCGCGCCTACACCCTGCCCGCGCTGACCTGCGCCGTGCTGCTGTGGCTCGACTGGCGCCTGGCGCTGGCCGCCGGCGCCGTGCTGCTGGGCGGCTTCGGCGTGCTGTCGCTGGCCATGCGCGGCCATGGCGACATGACGCGCCAGTACAATGCGGCGCGCGAGCGGGTCAGCGCGGCCGTGATCGAATTCGTGCAAGCCATGCCCGTCGTGCGCAGCTTCGACACGGGCCGCAGCAGCTTTGGCCGCTACCAGGCGGCGCTCGATGCCTACCTGGAGGTGCTGACACGCTGGTACCGCGGCGCGGGGTTCAGCGCGCGCTTCTCGATGGCCGTGCTCAATCCCATGCCGACCCTGGCCGTGCTGCTGTGGCTGGGCGCCTGGCTGAGCTGGCACGACAGCCTGTCCTTCGGCACCTGGCTGGCCGTGCTGCTGCTGGGCACGGGCATGGCCGAAGCCATGCTGCCGCTGATGCTGCTGTATCACATGGTGGAGAAATCCCGCCTCAGCATCGCCCGCATCGTGCAGGTGCTGCGCCTGCCCACCCTGCCCATGCCGGCGCACAGCCAGACGCCCGCCGACGCCAGCGTGGTCTTCGAGGACGTCGATTTCAGCTATGCAAGCGGGGACGAGCCGGCCCTGCGCAGCATCAGTTTCCACGCGCCGGCCGGCAGCATCACGGCGCTGGTGGGGCCGTCGGGCGCGGGCAAGAGCACGGTGGCGCGCCTGATCGGGCGCTTCTGGGACGCCAGCGCGGGGCGCATTCTCGTCGGCGGCGTCGACGTGCGCGCCATGGATGCCGATACCCTGATGGGCCATGTGAGCATGGTATTCCAGGATACCTTCCTGTTTGCCGACAGCATCGCCAACAATATCCGCCTGGGCTTGCCCGCAGCCAGCCTGCAGGACGTGCAGGCTGCCGCGCGGGCGGCGCAGGCGCACGATTTCATCATGGCCCTGCCGCAGGGTTACGCGACACAGGCGGGCGAACAGGGCTTGTTCCTGTCGGGCGGCCAGCGCCAGCGCATCACCATCGCGCGCGCCATCCTGCAAGACCGCCCCATCCTCGTGCTCGACGAAGCGACCGCCTTCGCCGACCCGGAAAACGAGGCGGCGCTGGTGGCCGCGCTGTCGGCCCTGATGCGCGGCAAGACCGTGCTGATGGTGGCGCATCGCCTGTCGACCATTTGCGATGCGCAGCAAATCCTGGTCTTCGAACGTGGCCAACTGGTGCAAGTGGGGCGCCATGCCGCCCTGCTGGCCGAGGGCGGCGTGTATGCGCGCCTGTGGGCCAGCCATGAACAGGCGCAGCGATGGGCACTGCATGCGCATGCGCCCCTACAGCCGCCAGGCCCCACCACCACTTGCCAGGAGTCCCTGTTTTGAGCATACCTGCCGTCACCCCATGGCGCGACACCTACCGCCAGCTGCTGCGCAGCGCCGGCCACTGGCGCCGCAGTTGCGGCGCGCCCTGCACGGCCTGGCGCTGGCCGCCGCCGTGCAGGGCCTGGCCCTGGCCTGCCTGTTTCCATTTTTCCGCGCCATGCTGACGGCGCCCGCGCCGCGCACCGCCACGGCCTGGCTGGGCACCATGACGGCGCTGATGCTGGTCTCCAGCGTACTGCGCTGGCGCGCCCAGGGCTTCGACTATGACGGCAAGATGGCCGCCACCACGCATGCGCTGCGCACGCGCCTGGGCGCGCAGTTGCGGCGCATACCGCTGGAACTGCTGCGCACGCGGCGCGCCGGCGAAATCAACGCTACCTTGCTGGGCAACGTAGATGAACATTTCAATTATGCGCTGAGTATCATCAATATCATCCTGCTGGCCCTCGTGACACCGCTGGTGACGGCGCTGGCCACGCTGGCGTTCGACTGGCGCCTGGGCTTGCTGCTACTGCTGGTCTTCCCCGCCATCGTGCCCCTGTACCGCTGGCGCCGTCCTGCGTATGGGCGCGGCATGCGTGCGCTGGCCGCCGCGCACCAGCGCAGCGCCGCCGATATCGTCGAATACACGCAGGGGCTGCCCGTGCTGCGTAGCGCCCGCAGCGTGGGCGCGCGGGCGACAGCCCTGCAAGCGGGCCTGCTTCAGCTGCAACAGCTGCAGACCATGGCGCAAAAAAAAGGCGCCAAGCCGAATGTGGTGGTCGCCAGCGTGGTCGAACTGGGCTTGCTACTGGTAGTGGCCGCCGGCGTCGCCTGGGTGGTGCAAGGCAGCCTGGACCTGGGCATGCTGGCCGCCGTGCTGGTGGTGGTAGTGCGCTTCGCGGAACCGCTGGCCACCTTCGTCAGCTATACGGCCATTTTCGAGCTGATCGAGGCGGCGCTGGAGCGCATCGAGGCGCTGCTGGCCGTGGCGCCGCTGCCGCAGCTGCAACCCGCGCAGGCGCCCATCGGTCACGCGGTGACGTTCGAAGGCGTGACCTTCGCCTATGCCGATGCGGGCCAGCCAGCCCTGCGCGGCTTCGGCGCGCGCCTGGCGCCGAACAGCATGACGGCGTTGGTGGGCCCATCCGGTTCCGGCAAGACCACCGTGGCGCGCCTGCTGCTGCGCCACGCCGACCCGCAGCAGGGCAGCATCGCCATCGGCGGTGCCGACCTGCGCCATCTGGGAACGGAAACGCTGGACCGCCTGGTGGGCGTGGTTTTCCAGGAAGTATATCTGTTCGACGACAGCGTGCTGGCGAACATCCGCATGGCTCGCCCCGAGGCCAGCGACGACGAGGTGCGGGCGGCGGCCGGCAAGGCGCAGTGCATCGATTTCATCGAACGGCTGCCGCAAGGCTGGCACACGCCCCTGGGCGACAATGGCGCGCGCCTGTCGGGTGGCGAGCGACAGCGCCTGTCGATCGCCCGCGCCCTGCTCAAGGATGCACCCATCATCATCCTCGACGAGCCGACGGCTGCCCTGGACACGGAAAGCGAAGTGGCGGTGCAGCGCGCCATCGACGCGCTGGTGCGCGACAAGACCGTGATCGTCATTGCGCACCGCCTGTCAACCATCGCCGGTGCCGCGCAGATCCTCGTCATCGCCGATGGCCAGCTGGCGGAACAGGGCACGCATGGCGAGCTGCTGGCGCGCCAGGGAAAGTACCACGCCATGTGGCAGGCACAGCAGGCCGTGAAGTCCTGGCGGCTGGCCGCGCCGCCAGCTTCCGCCTAGCGCAACCGGCCCTATTGCATCGGCAGGGCGCTCACGTCGACGGTGGGCGTCTGGCCCGTGGCCGGACGCGTGAAGTTCTGGCTGGTTTTCACATAATCGGCGAAGAAACCGCCGTTATGCAGGTAGAACTTGCCATTTTCCAGGCCGCCCGCGTAATCCATGCGCTGCGCATTGGTGGCCGTGGCGTCGCCCGTGAACCTCCCGGCCGTCACTTCCGACCATGTGCCCGATGCATTCCTCGCCCACTGGTTGCCAAACTGGACGCGGCGCTCCGTGTAGCCCAGGGTGTCGATGAAGTTTTCGAGGAAGGAATGCACGCCCGTCAGATACGTGGAAATCGCCGGCCGCTTCCAGGTGGCGATGTAGCGCCACTTGCCCGTCTCGGGCGCGAAGAACCAGGCCGAGTAGTCGCTGCCGCCATTGCCGTCGGGCCGCGCGCGCGTGATGAAGCGGTAGGTCGTGCCGGCCGCCCAGTTATACGACAAATACGTCTGCCCGCCCGTGCCCTCGCCGCCGAACGCGTTGTCAACCACGCCGGCGCCCTTGCTGACCAGGGTGGTCTTCGCGCCATTGTCCGCATCCCACACGGAGAACAAGATCCAGCGCTCGCTCGGCGATTTCACCTGGATGCCCATGTAGCCCTGGCTGAAGCCATTGGCCATGAAGTAGGAGCCGATGGCGTCCTGGCCCTTGGGAATCGTCATCTCGTTATAAAAATACTCGGTATTGGCCGGTACCGTATAGCCCATGTGCACGGAGGGTCCGCGCCGCGACCAGTAGTAGTTGGCCGGGTCGTTGGCATACGTGAGCGCGGCGTTCGCCGTGACCTTCAGCGCCGCGACGTCGCCGAACGTGCCCTTCACGCGCTTCAGGCCCTGCATGTCGACCTTCACGTAGCCGGCCGCCGGCACATTGACCGTGCCGACGGCATAGGTCTTGCGCTCCTTGCCGGCAAGCTTGACGTCAAACGGCGCGCCGTTGATCTTCACGCGGATGGTGCTGTTGCCGCCATCGGCCAGGCTGGCGTCGAGCGCCACCTGCACGGGTCCCGCTTCGGCCACGCGGAAATACGTGCTGGCGACGGCATTCGGATCGCTCCAGCCGGCCAGGCCGCGCTCGTTGATGACGGCGCCCGCGTTCGCGCTGGTGATGAAGGCGTTGCCGGCCAGTTCCACGGTGGACGTCGCGGCTGGCGCGGCCACGCTGGCGGCCAGCAAGGCCGTGTTGCCGTTGCCCGTGGCGGTGGCGCCGCCGCAGGCTGCCAGCAGCAAAGGCATGGCGGGAAGGATGGCATGGAGTAATGCACTTCTGTGTTTCATCGACGTCTCCTGGTGGTGAAGCTTTGCGGCGGGCGAACACGGGCCTGCGCACCTGCGCCGCGGTTGAAAAATACATAGGGATAGAAAAAACCCGCTACGGCGGCAGGCGAGGTAGCGGGTTCTGAAGGTTTAGTACTTGCCGTCGAGGGCGAAGACCGGCTTGCGCGATTTCCACTGGCCGCCCGTGAAGTCGGGGAAGTCCAGGGTCTGGAAGTTGGCGGCGATTGACTGCTCGGACAGCGGCGTGATGGCGCTCCATGTCACGGCATCGTAGATGTCGATCGGCATAGGCGCGTTGGCTTTCAGCGCTTCGACAAAGGCGTGGATGACGAAGAAGTCCATGCCGCCGTGGCCCGCGCCTTCGGCTTGGGCCGCGTATTTGCGCCATACCGGGTGGTCATATTTGTCCTGGTAGGTCTTGAAGTCATCCCACTGGTGCGGCTTGCTGACGCCTTCGATGTGGATCGAATTGTTCAAGTCCATCCACAGGCCATCCGTGCCCTGCACGCGGAAGCCCAGCGAGTACGGACGCGGCAAGCTGGTATCGTGCTGCAGGATGATGGTTTCGCCGTTTTCGCATGCCAGGGTGGTGGTGACGATGTCGCCCAGCTTGAATTTCACCTTGGCATTCGCGTGCTGCGCACCGCCCGGCTGCTTGACGATGTAGTCGTGCAGGCCACGCGCCTTACTGGCGAAGGCGTTGATGCGCGTAAAACGGTTGCCGCGGTTGATATTGGTGTACATGGCGCACGGACCGATGCCGTGGCTCGGATACAGTTCGCCATTGCGCTCGACCGAGTGCTGCGTGCGCCAATGTGCTTCGGACCAACCCTTTTCGCCGAATTCCACTCCGCCGCCATACGGCTTGGCCGGATTGCCGCTGTTGAATTTCACGGCGCGCAAGTCGTGCTGGTAGCCGCCCTGCAAGTGCAGCAGTTCGCCGAACAGGCCCGCGCGCACCATCTGCAACGCCGCCATCACGTCGCGGCGGTAGCAGACGTTTTCCAGCAACATGTACGGCGTGCCCGTCTTCAGCTGCGTGTTGAGCACATCCCAGTGGTCCTGCAGAGTGATGCCGGCCACCACTTCGCAGCCGACGGCGATCTTCGCCTGCATGGCGGCGATCGCCATCGGCGCATGGAATTCCCATGGCGTGGCGATGATCACGCCATCGAGTCCGCCCGCGTCCAGCATGCGCTTGTAGGCTTGCGTGTCGCGGTCTTCGCCATAGGTGCGCGGACGCGGCTTGCCGGCCTTGGCCACCTGGCCCAGCGCGTGCTTCAGCATGATCGGTTCGATATCGCACAGGGCAACCACTTCCACGTCATCGCGGCGCACCAGTTCCGCCAGCAGCACCTGTCCGCGCATGCCCGTGCCGATCAGGCCCAGGCGGACTTTGTCGCGGCCGGCGGCAGGCGCGGCGGCGGCTTCGCCAGGCAGCAAGGCGCTGCCGGCCATGGCGCCACCGGCCAGCGCTGCGCTGGCGGACAGGAAATTGCGGCGATTGAATTGTGTCGTCATTGGTCTCTTCTCACTTCCGTTGGTAATCATGGTCGCCAGCCCGCCGCAAGGCAGGCCGGCATGCATATTAATAGGTGTATTCAGCCGTGAAGCGGATCGAACGGGGCGCCGTGCGGCCAGCCACCTGCAGGTAGTTGCGGGCAATGGCGCCATGGTCTTCGCGCGTCTCGCTGTAGCGGGTCACGGTCTGGGTGTTGAACACATTGAATACGTCCACTTTCAGGCTCAGACCCTTGATGGCGCTGGGAGTATAGGCCACATTCATGTCCAATTGGGCTTGCCATGGCAGGCGGCCCTGGCTGCCGCGCGGCGCAGGCTTGCCATTGCAGTAGAAATAGGAATCGCCGTAGTCGTTGTCGAACTTCAGGTCATCGGGCAGCGCGCCGATGCAGTTGCGCGGCGCGCCCGAGATCAGCGTCATGTTGGCGCCCACCGTCACGTCGGCGACGACCTGCATGAAGCCATAGGCCTTGAAGGCGTGGCGATGGTCGCCCGGCAGATAGCCATAGGCGTTGTACATCAGTTCCTTGTGATCGGCGCTGACCGTCAGGCCCACGTCGCCGCCGCCGATGCTGTCCGTCTGGCCTTCCATATTGCCCTTCAGGCCGGACAAGGTGTAGGTCAGCTTGCCGTACCAGCCATTCGTGTACGGGTGCTCGACGAACAGGTTCAAGGCACGGTAGGTGCGTGCCGGTTTCGGATTGCCCCACTCCGCCGCCGAAATGTCCACGCGGCGCAAGCCCTTGCCGTCGTCGAAGTCCACCATCAGGCTGTTGTCGCGGCCCGGGTTGATGATGGCGCACTGGAAGCCGCTCCAGTTGCTGGTATCGACGCTGTTGCGCGTGGCCCAGGCTTGCAGCGGACGCTCGTCGCAGGTGTCGTCATTGGTGTCGTTCATCTTGCGATACAACATGCTGGCGCCGACTACCAGCTTCTTGCTCAGGGCGCGCTCGAAACCGAGCGAGAATTCGTCCTGCGACAGCGGTTTCAGGCCAACGGCCGTCACTTCGCGCGCATCGCGGCTCTGGCCATACGCGTTATTGGCCGAATACGGCTTGCTGATGGCGTGCAGGCCTGTCGGCGCGCCCGTGACCGGATCGACACCCGTGTAGGTAAACATTTCGCTGGTGGCCAGGAACGGGCTGGCCATATTGCTCGACAAGTTGGACGGCACCGGCAGGTGGTAGCGCCCGCCGTTGGCGAAGAATTTCAAGGTGCCGTCGCCCAGGTAATCCCAGGTGGCGCCCATGCGCGGGGCGATCATGTTGCGCTGAGAGATAAAGGCCACGCCATCGGTGCTGTAGTTGGTGAACTGCTCGCGGCGCAGGCCCAGGTCCAGCAGCACACGCTCCGTGACCTGGTAGTGATCCTGGATGTACTGCGCCGATTGCACGCTGGTGGGACGCGCCAGGTTGGCGTTCAGGTCCTTGCTGACGTAATAGCCCTGCGCGCCATAGCCTCCGCCCTGTGCCGGCGTTTCAAACGCGCCGTTGATGGCGCGGTTCGGGTCTTCCGCCTTGCGGTAGCTCCAGCGGTAGCCGCCGGCCAGGCTCAGGCCCACCTGCGACTCCACGTCGATGCGGTCGATGCCGCCGCGCAGCGAGTGCTTGCCCAGCTTGTATTCCAGGTCCAGGCGCTTGGCCTTCTGGCGGTCTTGCGACGATGGATCGATCAGGGTGCCTGTGACGGTTTGCGGATTGGCATAGCTCAAGCCCGGCACCTGCGTCGATGCGGTCGACGAGGTCTGGGCGAAGCTCGGATCGTAGCCGTTCGGCGTACGCCGGTGCGAAGTGCGCGACTGCCCCATCATCGCCGTCACGGTCAGGTCATCCGTCAGGTAGCCCGTGTACTTGAAAATGTCGATATTCGCGCCTGGCGCAGCCGAGGAACCGCAGCAGTTGATGGTGCTCTCGCCCTTGCCGGACTGGATCCCATTGCTGGCATGCGTGTCGTAGCTGTAGCCATACGACTGGCTATCCGTTTTGGTGCGGTCGTACAGCTTGGTGTATTCGAAGTGATGGTTGTCCGTCAGGTTGTAATCGAGCTTGGCCATCATGCGGTCCACCCTGCTCTGGCTGGTGCTCCAGCCACGCGCCAGCGCCGTGCCCGAGTCGGCGGCGGCTGCCACGGCCTGGCCGTCCGTGCGCGTCTGCTCCAGCGCCACGAAGGCAAACAGCTTGTTCCTGATCAGCGGACCACTGCCATACAGGCCAACCACCTTGCTGGTGCTGCCGTTGTCGCGGTTCCAGTACTGCAAGGTGCCGTCCGTGCCAGGATTGGCGCCCGTCTGCGGATAATAGGTGTTCTCGGGCGCCCCTTTCAGCGAACGGGGAATGATGGAAACCTTGCCGCCGAATTCCACCTTGTTGCCACCGCTCTTGGTGGTGATGTTGATCACGCCGCCCGTCGAGCGGCCAAACTCCGAACCGTAGCCGCCCGACAGCACCTGCATGTTCGAGATGGCGCCGAATGGCAGTTCCGAGGCACCCACCTGGGTCAGGATGTTCGTGATGGGGAAGCCGTTGACGTAGAACGCGTTTTCCGACTGGCCCGAGCCGCCGATCGATGGCGCATTGCCATACACGCTGTTGGTGCCGCGCGTGACGCCTGGCGTCAGCTGCACGATGGAGGCGACATCATTGCCGACTGGCAGCGCCTTGAGTTCCTTGGCCGTGAAGATCACGCCATTGTTGGTATTCGACACGTCGATCGGGTTGCGCGAGGCTTTCACGACGACGGTCTGCTCCTGGCCCGCTGCACCAGCCGCGCTGGCCGGGCCGAAGTTCGCCTCGCGCGCCGGCGCCGATCAGGGCTTCGACTTCCTGCTTCGCTTCGACCGCACCGGCGCGCAGCACCCGCACTTCATAACGCCCAGGCGGCATGGAGTTGGCCACATAGCGGCCCGACGCATCCGGTGTCAGGGTGCGCTGCACGCCCGTCGCCAGGTTTTGTAATACCACGGTGGCGCCGGCCGGCGCGCTCACTTCGCCGAAAATGGTGCTGGTGGCGTTCGACTGCGCCCAGGCCTGGCCTGGCACGCCGGCCGCCAGCGCGATGACGATGGCGGCGGCGCGGCTGATGTCGCGCAATTTGAGTCGGGTGCTATGCATGATGTCTCTCCGTCTATTTCGAGGGTTATCAGCGCCCTTCCCGCTCCGGGCGGAACTGCGGAGGGCGCCATTTTTATGGTGATCGTCGGCAGGTGCGGCCAGCCAGCCGCGCCTTCCGGAAAATCAGTCCGTGTCGGCCAATTTTCGTTTCCTTGGGAATACTTTAAAAAGAAAAATAAGTATCGTCAATAAAAAGAAAGTTATTACGGAAATTTATCGTCAAAATCATTAAAAAATGCCGTTTTATCTTTCGTTTTATTGCAGGAGATCACGCAAAACTTTCGTTACCGTGGTATGACAGATACATGAAAACGAAGAACAGCTTGTAACCAGGGCGAAATCAGCATGGCGCACAGTGAAAATACGCGTGTAAATCGCATGCTCCTCTTCCCTTGCTTACGTTTCTTCTTTCGTATTGCATGTTTCGAAATAATGTTTTTTGCTTTATGGCAATGCCCGGCCCGCGACGACGGCATCCGCCGGCGGGCCGGGGCAAGCGCTGCTACGCTGTCCTCACGCCTTAAAAGAATTTGTAGCTGGCCGACAGGGCGAACTGGCGGCCGAACAGGTCCTGGCTATGGTTGTAGCCTTCCCAGCCATTCGGGTCGTAGTACGGCTGCTTGTTGAAGGCGTTTTTCACGTTCAGGCCGATGTCCAGGTGCTTGATGGGCTTCCAGCTGAAGGCCAGGTTGACCGTCGTGTACGAGGGCGCGCCCTTGCACTGGCCGGCCGGCAGCGCCACCGAGGCGGCGGTGCAGTTTTCCGGCGTGTTGTCCTTGTCCCAAGGGCCGTAGGCCCAGCGCGTCTTGCCAGAATAGTTGATGAAGACGCTGCTGACGAAGTTGCGGTAGCTCCAGTCGGCATTCACCGTGGCGCGGTAGCGCGGCGAATCGTAGTAACCGACGGTGTTGCCCTTGATCTCGCTGCCGTCTTCGCTGTCGTGGGTGTCGCGCTTGCGGATGGTGGCGGCGATGCCGGTACTCAGCTTGCCCCAGTCGCCCAGCGCAAAGCGCGTGCGCGCGTCGATATCCACGCCGTCCATCAACGTGCGGCCGCGGTTCGAATACGAGTTGATCAAGCCGCCCAGGTTGCCCACCGAGTAGCCTGGCGCGCCGCCCGTGCACACGCCCGCGTTGGCGGGATTGGCGCACATGGCCGCCACCGCCGCGACGTTGGCGCGGTCCGCGTCCGTCAGATCGTTGCGGATGGCGTTAGGCGCGCCGGCCAGGGTCGGGCCGTACTTGTCCACCAGTTCCGTAAACAGCTCATTGAAGTCCTGGCGCACGATTTCGTCGCGGCGGTTGATGAACCAGTAATCGATGGAGATGCTCACATCCTTGGCCGGCTGCAGGACCAGGCCCACGGTGGAAATCTTGGCTTTTTCCGGACGCAGGTTCTGGTTCGGCGGCGTCAGGCCGCCCACCGTCGTGGAGCAGTTCGAATTGAGCAGGCTCTTGCCCAGGTCCGCATCCGTCGCCACCCAGGATTTCAGCAGGGCGCGCGCCATGGCGTTGGTTTCATCGCAGCGCACCGTGTCGCGGATGCCGCCCACCTGCGCAAAGACGCCGCCCGTGCCCGATTCGGCCAGGTTGGGCGCGCGGAAGCCTTCGGAATACGTCCCGCGCAGCATCAGGTCGGGCCGCGCGCGCCAGATCACGCCCACCTTGGGCGCCAGGTTGGCCGAGAAATGCGGATACTTGTCGAGGCGCGCCGCCGCATTGACTTCCAGGGTATCGCTGAGCGGCACCACCACTTCGCCAAAGACGGCGGCGATGGTGCGCCGGCCGTCGAACCAGGAACCGCCCTGCTGCGTGATCAGGCCATTGGCCGCATCCGCATTGCCGGGCGTGAGGAAGCTTTCGCGCATCACGTTGGTGCCCACGGCGGCGCGCACTTCGCGCTCGCCCAGCTTGAACAGCGTGCCTTCCACCTTGGCGTCCCACGTCATCAGCTTGGTCCACGACTCGATGGCAAAGGTCGGGTAGGCGGCGCGCAACAGCGCCGCATTCGCCTCGCTGATTTCGCCGAACTTGTAGGCGGGATTGTCCGAGATATACGTGCGGCCGCTGACAGGGTCTTTCGTGAACGGGCCGAACGCCTGCTCGAAACCCTTGATGTTGATGTTCGCCGTCTGGAACAGGGTCGAATGGCTGCCCGCCACGCTGAGCGCCGTCTCGAAATCCCAGCCGCCGCCGATGCTGCCGCGCAGGCCGACGAGGGCGCGGTAGTTTTCATCGACATTCTTCTGGCCGAAGTGGCCTGTCGCATCCTGCAGCAGATAGTTCAAGCCGGCCGCGCCGCCCATCTTGGCAGCCATGTCGGCATCGAGCTTGCCTTTCAGGTAGACGTTGTTGGGGCTCAGGAAAGGCGTGGCAAAGGTGTTCAGGGTATTGCCGGTGTTGCGCGCGAACCAGTTGTTCGTGCTGCCGCTATTGAAGCTGGACGGGCCGTTCTCGCCGCGCATCTTGATATGGGTGAACGCCCCTTCCGCGAACGCTTCCATGTCGCCGCCGAGCTTCAGCCGGCCGCTCAGGTAGGCCGTGGCGCGCTCGGAGGTAGGGCCCGTGTCGAGCTGGTTGGGCAGCGCATTCCATACGCAGCGCGTGCCCGAGGCTTCGGTGATGCTGGTGTTGCAGCCGGGCGCGGCGCGCTGGGTGCGCGCATTGTTGCTGGCCTTGTCGAAGACAAAGAAGGTCCCCGGGTTCATCACGCCAGGCTCGCTGCCCACGCCCACGCGCATGTTGGGAATGAAATTGGGATTGTTCACATAAAAATGCGAAGGACGCTTCTGGTACGTATCGGCCAGGGCGATGCGGTCGCGCTGGTAGACATTCACGGAAGCGTAGACGTTGTAGCCGTCGCTGGCCAGGTCGCCCAGGCCATACAACAGGCTGGCCTGGCGCTCGCCATAGGCTTTCACGCTGGGCGAAAACTCGCCGTTGGCGCGCGCTTCCAGCCCCTGGTACGACTTCTTGGTGATGACGTTGATCACGCCGGCCACGGCATCGGAACCATACACGGCCGACGCGCCATCCGTGAGGATTTCCATGCGCTCGATGGCGGCGGCGGGAATCGCGTCGATATTGACGAACATGGTCTGGAAGCCGGCCGGGGCACCATAGAACGACAGGCGGCGGCCGTTGAGCAGCACCAGGGTGCCCTGCGCGCCCATGCCGCGCAGATTGGCTTGCGAGCCGCCGTCGGAACCCGTAAACATCGAGCGGAAATCCTGCTGCGCCGGGCGGGCGGCTGGCAGGTTGTCGAGCACCTGCAGCAAGGTGAGCGCGCCCATGTTCTCGATCTGCTTGGCGTTGATCACCTGCACCGGCGACGCCGTTTCCGCGTTGATGCGCTTCAGACTGGAGCCTGTCACCTCGACCCTCGCCAGCTTCTCCTCCTCCGCCGCCAGCGCCGTTGAAGCCAGCCCCACCGCCACCATCGCGGCCATCAGTTTTTTCAAGTGCATTCTCAACTCCCTTTTTATAAGTGATTTGTTTTCGGCAGGTTGCAAGAGCCCCTCCCCGGTCCGAAGAGGGGCTCGTTTTTAATGAAATGATTGAGTGTCTAGCGCGGCTTGACTGTCGCGCCTTGCGTACCGGTCAAGACAGCATTGGCCCAGTTGCCGCAGACCTGGGCCGGGTGGGCGCCGCGCGCGCCCAGGGTGCGCAAACTGAGCTGGCTCAGGCCGCGCACGTCGATTTCGGGCTTGACCACCCCGGGAGCCGTGACCAGGCCGCTGTCGTACAGCAGCCGCTCACCGCTCCACACCTGGAATTGCAAGCCGCCCGCGCTGCGGCAGCTATCGTCCACGCCCAGGTCGGCGCGCAGCAGATTCCAGTTGCCCGCCAGCTGCAAGTCGATGCGGCTGGCCGGCCCCACGCCGAGGCCCTTGCGGAACCACAGCCCGTTCATGCGCATCTCGGCCGCCTTGCCGGCCGGCCGGTCTTTCGCGATATTCTTCGGCAGCGCCAGGTCCGACAGATAGCGCTGCACCTCCTCGCCTTCGGCCACGCGGTGTTCGAGCACGCGGAACTCGGACAAGGTTACGGGCGCCACCTCGGTGGCCAGCGCAGCGTCGAAGGCGCGCGCCACGGGCACACCTTGCGCCGCCGTCACCATCGGGTCCAGGGACGCCGCGCCATTGCCTTCGGGATTCTGCGTGCTCATGACCCGAAAGCGCAGCAGGCGCCCGGCCGTGGCGGGGAAACTGATGGTCTGTGTGCCCTGCTCCAGTTTGAGCGTGCCGCGCAGCAGCGGCGCACCCCACTCGCCGTTGTTGTCGCCGATGTAGATTTCATAATCGCGCACCTGGCCATGTTTCCAGTGCTGGTCGTTGCGCGGTGCCAGTTCGATGCCATCGATCAGCCTGCGCTCCGTGAAGCCGATCACCCATTCATGCGGCCCGCTTTTCACGGACGGGCTGCGCACGGTGCGGAACCACGTCTCCGGCTTGCCATCGAAGGCGTTTTCCAGCGCATAGCCGCTTTCTTCCGCGGGACGCGCCACCACCTGCATGGCGTCGGCCGGCAAGGCGCGACCCGGCACGGGCGCGGCGGGGAAGTCGGCATCCGTGCGTGCCATGGCCAGCGCGCCGGCAACCTGCAGGATCAAAGGCTGGCGGATATCCTGCGCCGCCACCTTCACGTGCAAGGTGCCCTGGCGGTCTGCAGGGTCGAAGAACCAGCCCTCGCTTGCGCTGTCGTAGGCGGCGCGGTCGGCCGATGCCGTGATCAGGCGCTCACCCGCCTTGACGGCGGCCGGACGCTGGCCCGCCAGCATGCGCAGCGCATAGCCGCGCCGCGCTTCCTGGCCCGCGTACTGGCCATCGACGGCGCCGATATCGACCTGCACGTCGCTGCCCGCCTGGCGCATGCGGATGATCTGCTGGCTGAAGGCGCCGCCCTGGTACTGGCGCGTGTTGCCATCGTCTTCATACAGGGTGTATGCGGAATCGCCATGCGGATAGACATCCAGGGTCAGCTGATCCTTCGGCTTCTGGCCGTCGTACAGCATTTCCGGATACATGGGCAGGATGGCGCCGGCACGCACGAACACGGGCAGTTTATCCAGCGTGACCTGTATATCGAGGTCGCACCCTTGCGCGCCGGCCGTGGCCTGGCGGCCATCCCAGTAGTCATACCACGTGCCCTGCGGCAGGTGGATGCCCTTGCGCCAGCCGCCACTGACGGCCTGGCTGCGGTAGACTGGCGCCACCAGCACGTCGCGGCCCAGCAGGAACTGGTATTTGTAGGCTTCCGTGTAGGCGGCCGGGTCTTGCGGATAATCCCACATCAGGCCGCGCACCAGCGGCGCGCCCGACTGCTCCGCTTCGCGCACCAGGGTATACATATAGGGAGTGAGGCGCATCTTCAGCTTCAGATAGCGGCGGTTGATGTCGCGGTACGGCTGCTCGAACCACCAAGGATGCTTGCGCTCGGCGGCGGCCCAGCCGGACATGCCCATCAGGACGGGCGTAAAGCTTTTCCACTGCAGGTCGCGCAGATAGGTTTCCGGGCTGCCGCCAAAGATGGCGTCGACGTCGCCCGACGCATACGCCTGGCCGGACAGGCCCGAGCCGATCAGCGTGGGAATGTGCCAGCGGATGTAGTCCCAGCTGGCGCTCTGGTCGCCCGTCCACGCCACGGCGTAGCGCTGGATGCCGGCCCAGCCCATCACCGTCCACAGGAACGGCCGGCTGTCGGAGTTGTTCAGGATGCCGTCGTAGGCGGACTTGTTCGCGTCCATGGCAAACTGGTAGCCCTTGCCCGTCCACGCCACGTCCAGCTTTTGCACGCGGCTGGCCGCCTGGCCCACTTCCCAGGCGATCTTGTCGACGCCGTTTTCCGTCCACAATCCCGTGCGAAAACCGTAGCCGGCCAGGCCTTTCACGGTTTCCGGCAAGTTCGTGTAGCCGCAGCCGTAGCCGTCGTTGGGCAAAATCCAGCCGCCCGGCATGTCGTGTTCGCGGTACTGGCGCGCCACCGTTTCCACCACGTCCGGCGTCTTGCCCGTCGGGCCATCGCTCCAGCCCTTCGGCACGGAGCCGGGCTTTTTCACGTTGTCGCCATCGTTGTAGCAATCGGCGTCGCCGTATTCCAGCGCCCAGCGGGGCAGCATGCGCGCGCGGCCCGTCAAGTCCGTGTAGCGGGCGACGACGTCGCGCAAGTCCTTGCCGACAAAGAAATACGCATCGAAACGCCCTTCCGCGTGCTGCAGCGAGATCTGCTCCTGGTCGCGCAAGTCGTAGTTCCCGTCGGACCAGGTATTGCGCAGCATGCCCCAGCCGCGTGAACTCATGAGGAATGGCGCGGGATTCGGGCGGTCACCCTCTTCCCAGCCGCCCGAATACGACACGGGCACCTGCTTGCCCTTGAATTCAAAGCGGCCATTTTGCTGGCCGCCGCCAAAGTAACGCTCGCCCGGCAGGCTCGATAGCACTTGCACGCCCTGCTTGTCGTCCAGCGACAGCGGCTGCACCTCGCGCCACAGCGGCAGCGTGTCGCCCTGGCGGAACAGGGTAAGGCGCAAGGGCTTGCGGTCGATGCGCAGGCTCAGGGCCGCGGTGCTGATGACAATATGGTCGGCCTGTTCCTTGACCTGGTAGGCAACCTGCGCGGCCGGCTGGCCCACGACGATGGGCGCCGCCTTGTCACCAGGGCCAGTCAAGCCGGCCTTGCCGCCCGCCTCTATGCGCACCACGTCCACTTGCGGCAGGCTGATACGCAACTGCATGCCCGTGTCGCTGCGCAGGTCCCAGCCCAGCGCCTCGCCCCTGGCCACGTCGGCCGCATGCACGGCGCTCACGCTGGCCAGGTTGCCGATAGGCGCGGCATGCAGGCGTGGCACGGCCAGGGTGGCAAGGGCGGCGACGACACAGGCGGCAAGGGCGCGGCGGGGAAGCGGGAGCGGTTTCATCTGTCGGCTTTCAGGAGTGATTCAATGAAATTACTTTAAGAAAAAAAATAAATATCGTCAATCAAAAGAAAGTTAAAGCGCCAATTTATTAATAAAATGCCCAAAAATGGCGCATTTATCTTACGTTTCACCAGAATGTCACAAAACATACTTTCGTTATCGTGGCATTTCAGCGACAGGCCGCAGCTGCACACGGTTTCATGCGGCACCGCAACACGATTCAGGCCCCATAAAACGACATTATTTCGCAAGCCAGCAAACAATTTACTTTCGTTTTACTTTCGTATTTGACTTTTCGAAATTTAGTATTTATGCTTTCTCCCAACAAACACTTTACTGACCTCACATGACTACCCTTCTTCAGCGTGACATTCAAACCTGGCGCGACATCGGCGGCCTGCACACGGCCGAGGAAATCGCCCACCAGCCAGCCATCTGGCGCGCACTGGCCGGCATTTTGCGCGACGAGCAAGCAGCGCTGGCCGCCTTCCTCGGCGACGCGTTGTCCAACCCGCAGCAACGCGTGATCCTCACGGGCGCCGGCAGCTCGGCCTACGTGGGCGAAATCGTCGTCGACACCCTGAACGCGGCCTGGCCCGCGCAGATCCGCGCCATCGCCACCACCACTTTGCTGACGCACCACGAGCTGTACCTGAAAGCCGATGCCCCTACCCTGCTGGTGTCGTTTGCCCGCAGCGGCGACAGCCCGGAAAGCCTGGCGGCCGTCGAATTGCTGCGCCAGGTCGTGCCCGGCGCGCGCTTCCTGAATATCACCTGCAACGCCGATGGCAAGCTGGCGCGCCAGGGCGCCAATGACAGCAACACCTATAACCTGCTGATGCCGGCCGGTAGCTGCGACCGTGGCTTCGCCATGACCAGCAGTTTCAGCAGCATGCTGCTGGCGGCCCTGTCGGTACTGGGCAAGGACACGGACCTGGCTCACCTGGACACCCTGGCGCAACTGGGCGAACACGCCTTGCGCGACTGGTCGGCGCCCGTGGCGGAGCTGGGCTCCACACCCGTGCAGCGCGTGATGTACCTGGGCAGCGGCCCGCTGGAGGCGCTGGCCAAGGAAGCGGCATTAAAAATCCTGGAATTGACGGGTGGCCGCGTGATGGCCATGGCAAATACACCGCTGGGTTTCCGCCACGGTCCGAAATCGGCCGTCACCACGGAGTCGCTGGTGATCCTGCTGCGCAGCAGCAAGCCGCTGGCGCGCCAGTATGAAGACGATTTATTCAATGAACTGCAGCGCGACAGCGTGGCGCAGCGCTGCCTGACGGTGGGCATCGGCGGCGACCTGTCGGCCGATGCGCCGGCATGGCCCGACGCCTGGCTGGCCCCATTGTGGCTGCTGATGGCGCAACAATATGCGCTGCACCAGTCCGCGCTGCTGCAACTGCGCCCCGACAATCCATTCGCCGGCGGCATCGTCAACCGTGTCGTGCAGGGTGTCACCATCTATGGCCATGAGCAATTCTAATCACACCGCAGGCTTTCACGGCATCGACATCGGCGGCAGCAAGATCGAACTGGTGGCGTTTGCCGACCGCGATGGCGCGCTGACGGAAGTGTTCCGCGAACGGGTCGCCACGCCGGGCGACGATTTCAACGCCTTCGTGCAAGCCATCACCGGTCTCGTGGCGCGCGGCGACGCGGCACTGGGCACGGCGGCGCCCGTCGGCATCGGCTTGCCTGGCGTGATCGACAGCGCCAGCGGCCGCCAGCTCAGCTCCAACGTGCCGGCCCTGAACGGCCGCCTGGTGGCGCAAACCCTGCAGCAGGCCTTGCAACGCCCGGTCGCCATCGGCAACGATTGCCAGTGCTTCGCCCTGTCGGAAGCACAGGGCGGCGCGGCCGACCAGGCACCCAGCATGTTCGGCGCCATCCTTGGCACGGGCGCCGGCGGCGGCTACTGCGTGGGCGGCCAGCTGCTGCGCGGTTTCAACGGCGTGGCCGGCGAATGGGGCCACTGGAGCCTGCCCGCCACCCTGCTGGCGCAGCACGGCTTGATGGATTACGCCTGCCCATGCGGCAAGGCGGGCTGCCTGGAGCGCTATGTCTCCGGCCCCGCCATGCGTAAACTCCACGCGCATTTCGGCGGTGATGGCGCGGAGCCCTTGGCTATCGTGGCCCGCGCCAACATGGGCGACGCCGTGGCCGAACGCACGGTAGCCGTGCACCTCGATTTGCTGGGCCACGCGCTGGCCGGCCTGGTGCTGGCCTACGACCCCCATGCCATCGTGCTCGGTGGCGGCCTGTCCAAGCTGCCGCATTTGTATGACAAGCTGCCGGCCGCCGTGAGGCGCCACCTGTTCCCCGGCGTGCATGTGCCGCCCATCCTGCCGCCCCGCTTTGGCGACGCCGGCGGCGCGCGCGGCGCGGCCCTTTTGATCCGACAACAAACAAAGGCTTGAGAACAATGATGCCAGTGGAAACCCCGACTTTTACCTTGTCACCGATCCAGCAAGTGATCAAGGCGCACCGCCGCGGCGAGCCTGTGGGCCTGTACGCCGTCTGCTGCAGCCACCCCAGCGTGCTGCGCGCCGCCATGCGCGTGGCACTTGACTACGACACGGTGCTGCTGGTCGAAGCGACGTCGAACCAGGTCGACCAGTTCGGCGGCTACACGGGCATGACGCCAGCCGTCTTCCGCGACAGCATGCTGGCCATGGCCAGGGAACAGGGTTTCCCCGCCGAGCGCCTGGTGCTGGGCGGCGACCACCTTGGCCCGAACGCCTGGCAGCACCTTGACGCGGCCACCGCCATGGACCACGCCGAAACCCTGATCGCCGCATACGCGTCGGCCGGTTTCCACAAGATCCACCTCGATTGCAGCATGCGCTGCGTTGATGACCCTGCGGTGCTCGACGATGAAACCGTGGCAGCCCGCTCGGCGCGCCTGTGCAAGGTGGCCGAAGCGGCGGCTGCTGCCGCCGGCTTCACGCCGCCCGTCTACGTGATCGGCACGGAAGTGCCGATTCCCGGCGGCGAAGCATCGTTGGCGCAAGCGGGCGCCGTCACCAGCCCGCAGGCCGCGCGCCGCACCCTGGACGTGCATTGCCGCGCCTTCCTCGACAACGGTTTGCACGGCGCTTGGCGCCGGGTCATCGCCATGGTGGTGCAGCCGGGCGTCGATTTCGACCAGAGCAGCATCCAGCATTACGACGCCGATGCGGCCGCCGAACTGTCGGCCTTTGTCGCCGAGCAGCCCGGCCTGGTGTTTGAAGCCCACTCCACCGACTACCAGCGCGAAACGGCGCTGCACGCCATGGTGCGCGACCATTTCGCCATCCTGAAAGTGGGTCCGGCCGCCACCTTCGCCCTGCGCGAGGCGCTGTTCGCGCTGTGCCAGATCGAGGAAGAACTGCTGCCGGCGCACGCCACCTCGCAGCTGATGCAGGTGATCGACGACGTGATGGTGGCCAAGCCGAAGAACTGGATCAAGCATTACCTGGGCACGCCGGACGAGCAGCGATTGATGCGCCGCTACGGCTTGAGCGACCGTTGCCGTTATTACTGGGGCGAGCCGGAAGTGGCGGGCGCCGTCGCCAAGCTGCTGGCCAACCTGGACACCGTGGCCATTCCGCTGCCGCTGCTGAGCCAGCATCTGCCGGAACAGTATCTGGCCGTCGTGCAGGGCAGTCTGCAAGCGCAAGCGCCGGCCCTGATCGAGCACAAGATCGGCAGCCTGCTGGCGCAATATGCGCGCGCCTGCAACCGCAATGCGGCGGTCGCCGTCATTGCCGAAGCGGCAATCTGTTAAGCTCGGTCTTTTCATTTTTTTACCGAGCCCGCCACCATGCGAAATACCAGCCAACGCCGTGAATCCATCCTCCAAATGCTTGCCCAGCAGGGCTCGGTGCAAGTGACCGATCTGGTGGAAAAACTCGGCGTGTCCGCGGTCACCATCCGCAGCGACCTGAATGCGCTGGAAGCGCAAGGCATGGCCACGCGCAGCCACGGCGGCGCGACCCTGACGCGCACGCCGCCGCCCGAGCATACGATACGCCAGAAGGATGCCATCAACCACGAGCAGAAGGAGCGCATCGGCGCGTATGCGGCGCGGCTGGTGGAACCGGGCGACAACATCATCATCGACTCGGGTACCACCACCATTTCGCTGGCGCGCCACCTGCGCGACGCCACCGGCGTGACGGTGGCGACGAATGGCCTGAACATCGCATGGGAGCTGGCCGACGCGCCCGGCGTGGACCTGATCCTCACGGGCGGCCTGCTGCGCAAGCAGTCGCTGTCGATCCAGGGCAGCCAGGCCGAAACCTGTTTGCAGGCCTACAGTTTCGACAAGCTGTTTTTGGGCGTGGACGGCTTCGACCTGCAGTTTGGCGTGACCACCCACCACGAAGCGGAAGCAAGCCTGAACCACAAGATGGTGGAACGGGCAAAGAAAATCATCGTCCTCACGGACGCCTCCAAGTTCGGCCGTGTCAGCCTGCACCGCATCGTGCAGCTGGACCGCGTCGATACCGTCATCACCGATGCCAGCATCAGCCAGGAGTACCGCGAAGGGCTGCACAAGCTGGGCATCGAACTTTTTATAGCGGAATAACACATGCTGAGCGGCAGAATCCTTACCCCATCTGGCTGGATCACGGGCACCATCACCTTTGACCAGCGCATCGTCCAGATACAAGAAGACC
The DNA here is from genome assembly GCF_002878455.1 of Janthinobacterium sp. AD80. GTDB lineage: Bacteria > Pseudomonadota > Gammaproteobacteria > Burkholderiales > Burkholderiaceae_D > Janthinobacterium. Next base: position 12,893 of record NZ_NRDQ01000018.1, on the reverse strand, counting down.
CTGCCGCCGACAGCGCGCTGACCATCCTGCCCGGCTTCATCGACCTGCACGTGCACGGCGCTGCCGGCGTCGACATCATGGAAGGCGGCAACGCGGGCGCCACGGTGGCGCAAGTGCATGCGCGCCACGGCACCACGGCCCTGCTGGGCACCACGCTGACGGCGAAGGAGCCGTCGATCCTGCGCGCCCTGCAAGGCCTGGCCGGCGTCATCGCCGAGCGCCCCGCCAATGGCGCGCGCATGCTGGGCGTGCACCTGGAAGGCCCGTTTTTGAACTTGCACCGCCTGGGCGCGCAGCCGCCCGACGTGGTGCAGGCCAGCCTGGCCCTGGTGCAGCGCTTCCACGCCATCGCGCCCATCAAGGTGCTGACCATGGCGCCGGAAATCCCCGGCCACCTGGAACTGATCCCGCAACTGGCGGCGATGGGCATCCGCGTGCAGATCGGCCACAGCGCCGGCACGTATGACGAAGGCGTGGCGGCGCTGAACGCCGGCGTCTCCGGTTTTACCCACCTGTACAACGGCATGACGGGCATGACGCATTACGACCCGGGCATGGTGGGCGCGGCGCTCGCGCATGCCGAATATGCGGAAATCATCCCCGACCTGCAGCACGTGGCCAAGGGCGCCCTGCGCGCGGCCCTGCGCGCCATCCCGCGCCTGTACGGCGTGACGGACGCCACTTCGGCCACCGGCATGCCCGATGGCGAATATGGCCTGGGCACGCAGCGCGTGTACAAATGCCTGGGCTGCGTGCGCCTGGCCACGGGTTCGCTGGCCGGCAGCGTGCTGACCATGGACCAGGCCCTGCGCAATTTCGTCGAGCTGGGCCTGGACCTGGCCGACGCCTCCAACCGTTTGTCACTGTATCCCGCTGACTATCTGGGCGAAACGGCACGGGGCCGATTGGCGCCGGGCGCCTGGGCCGATATCGTCGTCCTCGACGCCAATTTGCAGCCAGTGTCCGTCTTCGTCGAAGGCGCGGCCATCGATCTTTCCACCCGCTAGACCCGACCACCCACCTCAACCCCGTCCCGGAGTTTTCATGCACGACACGTCACACAAGGCCCCCGTGTGGGCCATGCGCTACCTGCTATTTATTGCCGGCATGGGGGGATTGCTGTACGGCATAGACATCGGCATCATCGCCGGCGCCCTGCCCTACCTGGAATCGACGGCCTCGGTGGCCTGGAAACTGACTGCCCAGCAGCTGAGCTTTATCGTCGCCGCCGTGCTGCTGGGTTCCGTCCTGTCGTCGCTGTTCGCAGGCGCCCTGGCCGACCTGCTTGGCCGGCGCTGGGTGATGTTCCTGGCCGGCGCCCTGTTCAGCGCCAGCATTCCGCTGATCGCCCTGGCCGACGGCTACACGCCGCTGCTGCTGGGCCGCCTGCTGCAAGGCATCAGCGGCGGCTTGATCGGCGTCGTCGTGCCCCTGTACCTGGCCGAATGCCTGCCGGCGCAGCAGCGTGGGCGGGGCGCCGCCCTGTTCCAGCTGCTGCTGACCATCGGCCTGGTGGCCGCCGCCCTGATCGGCCTGCTGCAGGCGCAGACGGTGGAAACGGCCACGCAGGCGGCGCAAGCGTTGCCTGAAGCGGGCCGCGTCGCCGCCATCTTCACGGCCAAGGACCAGGCCTGGCGCAGCATCTTCTGGGTGTGTCTGACGCCTGGCCTGGTGTTTACCGTCGGCGCCCTGCTGCTGGCCGAGTCGCCGCGCTGGCTGGCGCAACGGGGCCGCATCGAGCAGGCGCGCCAGTCGCTGCTGCGCACGCGCCTGCCCGCCGCCGCCGACATCGAACTGCGCGAGATGCAGGACACGCCCGAGAATACGGCCAAGGCCAGCGGCAAGGCGAAAGATCCGCTGCTGAGCCGCCGCTACGTACTGCCCTTCCTGCTCGCTTGCCTGATCCTCGCCTGCACGCAGGCCACGGGCATCAATTCCATCCTCGCCTATGTCGTCAACATCCTCAATCAGGCGGGCCTGTCGGGCGCTTCGGCCAATATGGCTGACGTGTTATTGAAGGTGCTGAACGCCGTGATGACGGTGGTGGCCGTGCTGCTGGTGGACCGCAAGGGCCGCAAGTTCCTGCTGATGCTGGGCACGGGCGGCATCGTCGTCTCGCTGCTGGCGGCCGGCCTGCTGTTCCGCGGCGCCGAAGCGCACCTGGCCGACGTGCGCCCCGCCATCGCCGCACAGGTAAAAAACGACGGCCTGGCGGTGCATCTCGACACGGCCACCCTGACGGCCCTGGGCGCGGCCGCCGACGGCACGCCGCAGCAGCTGACCATCGCCTACGCCTACGGCCCCTTCACCAACGTGAAGAGCCTGCGCAGCGACGACGCGGTGCTGCGCCAGGTGACGATTGCCCGTGAAGATGCCGTGCAGGCCGACAGCGTGATCGGCGTGTTCTTCCGCAAGCTGCACCTGAACCCGTTCGCCGATCCGGCCGCCGGGCGCGAGGCGCCGCTGCGCATCGAGAAGGCCAGCCTGGGCCCCGTGCCATCGTCCACGCATGGCTGGCTGGTGGCCATCGCCATCTGCGTGTTTGTTTCCAGCTTTGCCGTGGGGCCGGGCGTGTGCGTGTGGCTGGCCCTGTCCGAGCTGATGCCGACGCGCATCCGCTCGAACGGCATGAGCATTGCCCTGCTGGTCAACCAGTTCGTCTCGACGGTGATCGCCGCCATCTTCCTGCCGACCGTGGGCTTGCATGGGTATTCGACCCTGTTCTTCTTCGGCGCCGGCTGCACCGTGCTGTATTTCCTGGCGGCCGCGTTTTTGCTGCCCGAAACCAAGGGCAAGACGCTCGAAGAGATCGAAGCGCACTTTGCCAAGTAAGCCAGAGTAACCAACTGTAGCAGTCTCCTTTATGGCCCCGGTCCATCATCCCGGGGCTTTTTTTTGCCTGCAGGACAAGTTTCCAAGGCTGGCGCACATGGCACTGTACGGTTTTCCTTCAGGAATCACGGGCGCGTGGGCTAGAATCTGGCTGCGTCGTGCTACTCACGAGGCGGCAATGGCGCCATGACAAAAAACCACCAGGAGACACAGTGAGCTTATTTAGAACCAAGAATTTGGATGACATGATCGCCCACAGCAAGAAACCGGGAGGTCTGGCGAAAGTGCTGGGACCGTTCGACCTTGTCCTCATGGGCATCGGCGCCATCGTCGGCACGGGCATTTTCGTGCTCACCGGCACGGGCGCCCTGACGGCCGGCCCCGCCCTGTCGCTGTCGTTCGTCGTGGCGGCCGTCGCCTGCTGTTTCGCCGCCCTGTGCTATGCGGAATTCGCGTCCACCGTGCCCGTCGCCGGCTCCATCTATACCTACAGTTATGCCACTTTGGGCGAGCTGGCCGCCTGGATGATAGGCTGGGACTTGCTGCTCGAGTACGGCCTGGCCGCCGCCGCCGTTTCCGTCGGCTGGTCCGGCTACTTCCAGTCGCTGCTGTCGGGCTTTGGCATCGCCTTGCCCGTCGCCTTGACGGCAGCCCCTGGCGCGCTGCCCGGCGTGACCACCTTCATCAACCTGCCCGCCCTCGTCATCATGCTGCTGCTCACCGCCATGCTGGGCTGGGGCGTGCGCGAATCGGCGCGCCTGAACAACATCATGGTGGCCATCAAGGTGGGCGTGGTGCTGCTGTTTATCATCTTTGGCGCGCGCCACGTGCAGCCGGCCAACTGGCAGCCCTACATGCCCTTCGGCTACCACGGCATGCTGAGCGCCGCCGCCCTCGTCTTCTTTGCCTTCATCGGCTTTGACGCCGTCACCTCGGCCGCAGAGGAAGTCAAGAAGCCATCGCGCGACCTGCCGATCGGCATCATCGGCTCCCTGGCCGTATGCGCCGTGCTGTACGTGGTGGTCTCGGCCATCATGACGGGCATCGTGCCATATCAAAAATTCCTCGGCGTCGACCATCCCGTCTCGCTGGCCCTGCAATATGCGGGCGAAAACTGGATCGCCGGCTTCGTCGACCTGGGCGCCATCCTCGGCATGACCACCGTCATTCTCGTGATGGCCTTCGGCCAGACGCGCATCATCTTCGCCATGTCGCGCGACGGCCTGCTGCCCAAGCGCCTGTCGACCGTGCACCCGCGCTTCCACACGCCGTTCTTCGCCACCTGGCTGGTGGGCATCGTCTTCGGCCTGATCGCCGCCGTGATCCCGCTCAACATCCTTGCTGAACTGATCAACATTGGCACGCTGGCCGCTTTCACCATGGTTTCCGTCGCCGTGGTGGTGCTGCGCAAGCGCCGTCCCGACCTGCCGCGCGCATTCCGCTGCCCCGGCGTGCCCTACGTGCCGGCGCTGGCCGTGATCCTGTGCGTTGGCCTGATGACCTTCCTCAGCTGGGTCACCTGGGTGGCGTTCTCCATCTGGCTGGTACTGGGCCTGATCATTTACTTTGGCTACGCACGCCGCCGTTCGCTGCTGCACCCGCAACAGTAATCCTCCCGCTGCGCCATCGCAGTAAGATGGCGGTCTCGCAACCCTGCAGGCCGCCATCCATGCAACGTTCCCCCGACCTCATCAAACAGCTGGACCACAGCACGGACCAACTCAAGCGCGCGCGCCTGCGCAGCATGCAGTGGCTGGCCGTCGGCTTGCTGCTGCTGGCCGCGCTGGTATTTGCCGTGGCCCGCTCGCAGCGCGGTGGCCACCCCGCCTGGGGCTACGTGGAAGCGTTCGCGGAAGCGTCCATGGTGGGGGCGATCGCCGACTGGTTCGCCGTCGTCGCCCTGTTCCGCCATCCGCTGGGCATCCCCCTGTGGCATACGGCCATCATCCCGAACAGCAAGGCCGACATCGGCCGCAGCCTGGGCGCCTTCGTGGAAAACCACTTCATCACCGAGCAAGGCATCGCCGAACGCATCATGCAGGCCGACCCCGCCGCGCGCCTAGGCGCCTGGCTGATAGATGACGCCCACGCGCGGCAGCTGGGCATGGCCAGCGCCGGCGTGGTGAAGCAGCTGCTGGCGATGGCCGACCACGACAAACTGGGTGAGCTGCTGCGCCAGCAGGCCAGCGGCTACCTGGGACAACTGAATGTGTCAGACGTGGCGGCCGACTGCATCGACGCATTGATCGCCGACGGCAAGCCGCAGGAACTGCTGGACTTCCTGCTCGACCGCAGCGCCACCTACCTGGACGATGAAAAACACCACGCGGCCATCGGCGACTTCGTGCTGGGTGCCTTCCAGATCGAGAACGCGCTGATAAAAAAAGCCGTGAGGGCTTACGAGCCGCGCATGATCGCCTCGCTGCAAAAGTTCGCCCTGGCCGTGCGCCTCGACCTGGCCCACCCGCTGCGCCAGCGCATCGCCGGCTGGATCGCCGACAGCGCCCTGCACCTGAAGGCCGACCCGCAGTGGCAGGCAACCGTGCGCCATTACCAGCTGCAGCTGGTGGCCAGCGACACGGTGCAGGCGATGCTGGGCGAGCTGTGGCAGCACATCCGCACGCGCGTACTGGCCGACCTGCACGCGGAACAGCCCGTGCTGGCGCAAGCCATCGCCGGCGTCGCGCGCAACACGGGCACGGTGCTGGGCACGGACGGGCATGCGCGGGCATGGCTGAACAACGCCATCGTCGCCGGCAGCGGCGCATTGGTACGCCGCTACCGTGGCGAGGTGGGCACCTTCATCGCCAGCCGCCTGGACCTGTGGAGCAAGGAAGAAATGAGCGAGCGCATTGAGCTGGCCATCGGGCGCGACCTGCAATTCATCCGCATCAACGGCACCATCGTGGGCGGGCTGGCCGGCTTGCTGATTTACTCGCTCAGCCAGGCGTTCTAAGCGGATCAACGCCGCGCGCGCATCCGGCCAAACTTGATGTAGATCATAATTTTTTAAACAAGCTCTTGCTATCCTGTAAAAAAATGACAGGAGTCGTGGATGAGCACAAGGCCGCAGGCAATCGAGGGAAAAACAGCGCAGCAGGAGCGCCAGGGCAGCGCCTGGCAAGACGTGCCGCCAGCGCAAGCGGGCGGCGGCGCGGCACAGACCCGCATCGCGCCGCTGCCGCAGGACCGGCGCTTCGACGATCCCGCCTGGCAGCGCTGGCCCTGCCACCTCCTGTACCAGGGCTTTTTGCTGCAGCAGCATTGGTGGCACCGCGCCACCACGGGCGTGCGCGGCGTCTCGCCCCATCACGCGGATGTCGTCACGTGCACCGTGCGCCACGGCGACGCCTGCCTCGCGGCGGACAACTGGCAGCGCGACACGCCGCACCATGACGGTTCATGGTGGCCCGCCTGGCAAGCCTGGCTGGCCGAACGCGCCGGCCCGCAGACGGCGCCGCCGTCCATGAGCGCGGCTTTAGGCAACGCGCCGGGCAGCTACATGCCGCAGCCTTGATTGCCCATTTTCGCTCCCGACTTTCTCCACCTTCCAGGAAAACGCCATGCCCTACACCACCCTGCTGGTCCATGTAGACAATTCACGCCATTGCGCCCAGCGCGTCCGCTTCGCCGTGCGCCTGGCGATTGCCGAAGGGGCGCACCTGATCGGTTCGGCCATGAGCGGCCTCTCGCGCTACGCCTACGGCGGCGGCGTCAACGCGCTGCAATTCGCCCCTGCGCAGATGCAGGCGCTGCGCAGCCAGGCCAGCGAGGCGCTGCACGACTTCGAGCGCATCGCCCGCGAAGAGGGACTGGGCACTTACGAAACGCGCTTCGTCGACGACGACGCGCAAGGCGCGCTGCTGCTGCAGGCCCGCTATTGCGACTTGCTGATCCTGGGGCAGACGGACGCGCAGGACACGCCCTCGCGCGTCATCGCCGGCACGGCCGAATACCTGATGCTGCATTGCGGACGGCCCGTGCTGATGGTGCCCCACGCGCCAGCGGGCGTACCGGCCAGCGTCGGCCAGCACCCGCTGCTGGCCTGGAATGGCAGCGCCGAAGCGCTGCGCGCCATCACCGACGCGCTGCCGCTGCTGCGGCGCGCGCGGCAAGTCACCCTGGCCGTCGTCAATTCCTACCAGCAGAGCGCCACCCACGGCGAACAGCCGGGCGCCGACCTGGCCCTGTATCTGGCGCGCCACGGCGTCAATGTCGACGTGCTGCAGCACGACACGCCGCAGGGCCAGGACGTGGGACAGGCCTTGCTGGCCATGGCGGCGCAGCGCCAGTGCGACTTGCTGGTGATGGGCTGCTACGGCCACATGCGCCTGCGCGAAACGCTGCTGGGCGGCGTCACGCGCACGGTGCTGCAGGAGATGACCTTGCCGGTGCTGGTATCGCATTGACGCACGCCGATGCCGGCGCCGCGTTTGTCACCTGAGCTGCGCCGCCGCACGCGCCTCGCCCAGGCGCCGCAGCATGGCCATCACGGCCGCCATCTGCGGCGCCTGGCGCGTCTGGAAGTCCGGCATGGCCGGATTCTCGCTGGAATAGCCCCAGAAATCCCAGCAGCCCTTCGGATTGGAGGGCACGCCTTTTGACGCCATCACTTGCGGATACAGCACGATCATCGCGTTCGCATCGGCAAATTCGTTGTAGCCCGCGTGCCGGTAAAAGCGCTCGCCAACCTCGGACGCACCCTGCAGGCAGCCGTGGAACACCACGTGGACGGCGCAGGACTGCTCGCGGCAGGCGGCGGGGACATAGGCATACGCGCTGACATCCATGCTGCTGCGACGGCCCCTGACGAATTCGCGCTGGTCGAACTCGATGATACGGCCCGTCAGCTCACCCGTGACCGCCGGCTTGGCGCCGCTGCCCGCCAGGTGCCGCAGCAGTTCCGCCGCCTGGCTGAAACCGCAGTTGTTCATATAGGGCGCGCGCGTATCGCCGCAGGGACTGTCCCCGGCGCGCGCCGTCAGGATGGCATGGCCCGCCTGGACGTCCTTGGCATAGCGGATGGCGGCCGGTGCCACCCCGGCCAGCTGATAGTATTTCTCGACCTGGTTCACCACCACGGTCTTCACAACAGGGTCGGCCGTGCCGCTGAACAGGTACACGCGCTGGCGCGCCAGGTTGGCCACCGGATCGATGCTACCTTCCTGCGCCCGCCGCTGGGCGCTGCGCCAGGAGGCCGCCCCATCAGGCACCTCCGCCGGCGACGTGGGCTGCATGCAGACGGTCGCGGCGGTCACGAGGGGCGATTGCCCGGGATGGGTCGAAGCGCAGTCATACGGCCCGCCGGCGATGACGCCCACGCCCTTGAACGTGGCGGAGTACGCGGTGGCGATCTGCGCCGCCATGAAGGCGCCGGACGACAGTCCGGAAACGGATACCTGGCTCAAATCGGCGCCCAGGCCGGGCAACGGGGCGGCGACGCCGGCGGCCAGCACGGGGTGGGCGGCCAGCGCGAGGGAAAATGGCAGGGCAAGCAGGATTGGCTTCATCGGGGACCTTTTCATCACAATGCAGATGGCGCATTGTAGGATGGCGCCTGGCCGCTTGCACGCAAATTATTGCCTTGTAGCCACTATTGTCGCCTCGCTGACACGCGCAGCGCGCGCCGCCCGGTCAGCGTGCCGCGTGCAGGCGCCAGCATTGCCGGCACCGCCCCTTCAGCATTCCTTCACCCGCCCCTCATCCGCGCTTCATGCGCGGCGCCGATACTGGCCATGCCCTCAACCCTGCCAGGAGTCCCGCATGCACAGTAGCCCCGACGCCGTTCTTCCCTGCCAGGCGCGCCGCCGCTGGCTTCTGGGCGCGGCCAGCCTGGCCGCCGTTTCCAGCCTTTCCACCCTCGCCGCCTGTGGCGGCGGCGCCCGCACCTGGACCGTGACGGACCGGCAGGTCGGCGTCGCCCCCGGCGTCAGCTGCATGTGCGCGACTGGCCATCCGCGCCCGGTGACAACGCCGACGTGATCGTCCTGCTGGCGGGCCTGGGCGGCAACGCGCACGCCTTCGACAGCCTGGCGCCCGCGCTGGCGCGCCGCCACCGCGTGCTGGCCATCACGCGGCGCGGCTATGGCGCATCGGGCAAGCCGCTGCCGGCCGGCGATGCCAGCGATTCGACCTACGCCCCCTCGACCCTGGTGGCCGACTTGCTGGCCGTGCTCGACGCGCTGCGCATCGACCGCGTCATCCTGGCCGGCCACTCGGTCGCCGGCAACGAGCTGACCCTGTTCGCCGGCAGCCACCCGCGGCGCGTGCGCGGCCTCGTCTACCTCGACACGAGCTGGGACTACCTGGCCACCGGCGGCTATGAGGAAAGCCCGCCTTCGCCCCTCGATGAACCGCTACCCGGCCAGGCCGACCTGGCGTCCATGGCCGCTTCGATCGCCTTTGCCAAACGGATCAACAAGCGCTGGTGGCCGGCACTGGAAGCGAACTGGCGCGCCAGCCTGGAAGTGCTTCCCGGCGGTGCCGTGCGCCCGACTACGCCGCCCGCCATCGCCAGGGCGATGGACATGGCCGCGCACAATTTCTCGCCCGACTACCGCCGCGTGCGGGCGCCGGCGCTGGTCGTCACCGTCGACCCGGGCAATGTGCGCAACCTGATGCCCTGGCTGACACCGCAGTCCGACCCCGCAGTGCTGGCGCAAGCACTGGCGTTCCTGGAAGTTTTCCGCCCGCTGCGTCTGGCCGATGGCGAGCGCCTTGTGGCCGCCCTGCCCGGCAGCAAGCACCTGGTCATCCGCGACGGCTTCCACAGCGATTTCTTCATCGAATATGAACGCACGGTGGTCGACGCCATCGAGGCCATGCGTTGGGAAAAGTAGACGCTTCATTGCGGCTGATTGCAACGCTGTTGCATAAATGCTCAACACGCCATACTATTGATAATGATTTCTATTCTCATTTAAATGGCGTGCCAGTCGTGCACGCTCCGACCAGCGCAAACCCCGCAAACCACCATGCCCCTTTCACATCGCCACACCGCTTCCTTCCCGCCACAGCGCAGCACCCTGGCACTCCACCTGGCGCTGACCGCCAGTCTGTTTGTCGCGGGCGGCGCCCACGGCCAGCAGGCTGGCGGCACCGTCGACAATCCGCAAACGCTGGCGCCGATTGTCGTCACGTCCGGCGCGCAGGCCGCTACGGAGGGCAGCACGTCCTACACCAGCAGCGCCAGCACGGCGGCCACGGGCTTGAATCTGTCGCTGCGCGACACGCCGCAATCGGTATCGCTGATCACGCGCGAACGGCTCGACGACCAGGCCCTGCGCTCCGTCTTCGATGTGGTCAACAGCGCGCCCGGCGTCTCGGCCAAGGAAATCGACAGCGTGCGCAGCTATTTCTCGTCGCGCGGCTTCAAGATCGACAAGCTGCAGATCGACGGCGTGCCCATGGCCGGCAGCGACGCGGGCGAAGCCAACGCCGACACGGCCATCTATGACAGGGTCGAAATCGTGCGCGGCGCCACGGGCCTGATGAATGGCACGGGCAGCCCTTCGGCCTCGATCAACCTGATACGCAAGCATGCGGACAGCAAGGTATTTACAGGATCAGCCAGCCTGGGACTCGGATCCTGGCAGCGCCGTGACGGCGTGATCGACTTGAGCGCGCCGCTCAACCGGGAGGCGTCCGTGCGCGGGCGCGTGGTGGTCAGCGCGGAAGAACGCGACAGCTTCATCCGCCTGGAACGGGGCGGCAAGGCCCTGGTCTACGCGGTGGTCGACGCGGACCTGGGCGCGGCGACGCGCCTGAGCGTGGGCGCCAGCGAGCAGCGCGACCGCCACCGCGGCAACCAGTGGTCCGGCCTGCCCCTGTTCTACGCCGATGGCGGGCAGCCGCGCTGGGACCGTTCGGCCACCACGGCGGCCGAGTGGAACCGCTGGGACACGCAGCAGCGCAGCATCTTCGCCACCCTGGAACAGCGCCTGGCGAACGGCTGGAAGTGGCAAGCCTCGGCCACGCGGCGCAGCAACACGGGCGACCAGTACCTGAACTGGATAAGCGGCAGCATGGACCGCAATACGGGCCTGGGTCTGGAAGCGCTGGTGATCGGCTACGGCGTCGACGAACACCAGACGGACGTGGGACTGACAGCCGTGGGACCATTTACCTTGCTGGGCCGCCAGCACGAACTGGCCGTGGGGCTGCTGCACGGCGAGCACACCATGCGCTGGCTGTCGAGCAACGCCAGCTTCACGCCGCCCATCGGCGATTTCCGCGCCTGGACGGGTGCCTATCCGCAACCTGCCTGGTCGCCGCAGCAAGTGGGCAGCGACACCCGCACCACGCAGACCAGCGCCTACGGCGTGACGCGCCTGCAGCTGACGCAAATGCTCAAGCTGATCGCCGGGGCGCGGCTGACCAACTGGCAGCGCGACGGCATGCCATCGCTGTGGACAGAAGTCGCCTACACCCAGCGCCAGCGCGGCGTCGTCACGCCATACGCGGGCCTGGTGTGGGATCTGGGGCCGCAAGCGTCGCTGTACGCCAGCTACACGGATATTTTCGATCCACAGGATTACCGCGACCGCCGGGGCAGCTACCTGCCGCCCCTGAAAGGCAGGAGCGGCGAAGCAGGCATCAAGGGCGAGCTGCTGGACGGCAAGGTGAATGCGGCGCTGGCCGTCTTCCACGTCAAGCAGGACAACTTCGCCATCGCCGACGGCAGCACCTTCGTGCCCAACACGCGCGAACAGGCCTACGTCACGATCAATGGCGCCACCACCCAGGGCTATGAAATGGAAGTGAGCGGCGACCTGGCGCCCGGCTGGAACGCCAGCATCAGCTGGACGCAGTTTTCCACCGAAGACGCCAGCGGCATGGCCATCAACACGGTCCACCCGCGCAAGCTGTTCAAGCTGTACACCAAGTACCGCCTGCCGGGCGCCTGGCGGCAGCTGGCCATCGGCGGCGGCGTGAACTGGGAAGGCCGCAGCTACACCAGCGTCGCCAATCCCGCCACCGGCAAGCCCGTCGAAGCAGGCCAGAACGCCTACGCCGTGGCCAGCCTGCTGGCCCGCTACGACATCAGCCGCCAGCTGTCGCTGCAGGTCAACGTCAACAACCTGTTCGACAAACGCTACTATGCCAACCAGCTCGATGTCTTCAACAACATCACGTTCGGTGCGCCGAGGAATGTTCTGGCCACGCTCAAATATGCGTTCTAGGATGGCGCAACGGGCCGCGGGAATGGCCTACAATGGCTGAGCTGCACGCCGCGCGCCCGCCCGCTGACGGGCCGCGCGGCCCCACATCCCCATCAGCGCCACCGCCACAGGGAGTATCTGCATGAGCAAGCAAGCCACCATCGTCCTCGTCCACGGTTTCTGGGGCGGCGCCGCCCACTGGAGCCGCGTCATCCTCGAACTGCGCCGCCAGGGCCACACGGCCATCCGCGCCGTGGAATTGCCGCTCACCTCGCTGGCCGACGATGCCGAGCGCACGCGCAAGATGGTGGCGCAGGTCAACGGCCCGGTATTGCTGGTGGGCCACTCTTACGGCGGCGCCGTCATCAGCGTGGCGGGCAATGCGCCGAACGTGGCGGGCCTCGTGTACATCGCCGCCTTCGCGCCCGACGCGGGCGAAAGCCCTGGCAGCATCACGCAGGAACACCCGCCCATCGGCGTGCCCAACCTGGAAGGCGACAGCGACGGCTACCTGTGGGTCAAGGCCGACAAATACCATGAGAGCTTTTGCCAGGATCTGGATGCGGAAGAAGGCGCCGTGCTGGGCGTGGTGCAAAAGGCGCCGCTGGCCAGCACCTTTGGCGATAGCGTCAGCGATCCGGCCTGGCGGCACAAGCCCAGCTGGTACCAGATTTCCAGCGCCGACCGCATGATTTCCCCCGTCAACCAGGAGCGCATGGCGGCGCGCCTGGGCGCCCGCAAGGTCATCACGCTGGACGCCAGCCACGCCTCGCTGGCCTCGCGCCCCGCCGAGGTGGCGGCGCTGATCCTGGAAGCGGCGGCGGCGATCACCACCGTGGCGGGGTAGTCGACAAAAAAAAAAAAAGGCTCCTGCATGACAGGAGCCTTGTGGCGTCGGAT
>NZ_NRDQ01000179.1 GCF_002878455.1 Janthinobacterium sp. AD80 | reverse complement strand
GTCGCACCGCAGGAACAGAGCGCGGCGCCAGCCCAGGATGCCTTGCCGCCACAAACAGTGACCATCACGGCGAATGCCGACGCCAAGCCGCCGCGCGTGCATTTCATGTCTTACCGCGACAGTTACCTGACGGCCCGGAAAGTCTGGCAAGTATCGAGCGGCAATGTCGTCATGGCCCTGCGGCTGATTCCTGCCAAGCTGAGCGCCACCATCGACGACGTGCGCGTGGCCTTGCAAGGCCATGGCGTGGCGATGCCGATCAAGGTGAGCGAAGGGGGCGTGTTTGTCGTGCCCCTGAACGACGATATCGCCGCACAGGATGGCCATTTCCTGGTGAACAAGGGACGTGGCGAATTGACGGCGAATATCGTCATCCAGCCCGCTGTCGCGCGCGACGCGTGGAATGTGACGCGCGTGGGCCAGGTGTTGCAGGATGCGCGGCGTGCCGTGCGCGCCATCACGCCGTGGTACAAGCGGCCGTTCGCCAATGACGTGCAATCGCTGGCCTTTTGCGAGGCTGAGCGCGGCAGTGCCTTGCAGCTGATGGATGGCGAGCAGCTGATCGCCACCTTGCCGATGAACGAAGCGGCCGTCAATGACATCAACCAGCCCGTGTACTGCAAGATTTTTGACGGCGAAGACAAGTACCCGGGCCACTACCGCGTCGTCTTGCCGGAGCAAGCCAGCGTGCTGCTGCTGTAAATCGTCTTAGTTGGGCTGGCGCTGCAGCATTTCCAGCGCCGCCGCCAGGGCCAGGTCCATGGTGGCCTGGTGAAATACCAGCCATTGCGGCAGCAGCGACAAGGCATGGCGCCCTTGCTCCAGGTCGCCTTCATCGACCGCCGCCCAGGCATGATGCAAGCCGCTGAGCACGCGCGCATGCTGCTCGCGGTGGTTCGCCAGTGAAGGAAAGCCGATTTCCTCCATCAATTCCTCCTCCTCGCGGAAATCGCGCTCGACGGCCGCGATCAGGTCGCGGAACGCCACGCTGAAATGCTGGTCGCTCAGTTGCGACAAGCGCGCCAGCTCCAGGAACAGCGCCTCATGCGCCTCGTCGATGGCAGGCACCCCCAGCGCCATCTCCTCTTTCCAATGCGAATCATGCATAGCGAACCTCCCACGTTAAACCCGTCCCGATGCGAAGCGGGCTGTTCCAGTGTGGGCGCAGCGAAGAGGTAAATCCATGATCTGGATCAAGAGAGTGGTGAAGAGGGAGTGAGCGGGAGCGCTGAAAAAACGGATGGGGAACAAATGAGCGGGAAACGAGTCACTTCCCACGGGAACGTGGTTTTTAACGCTGCGCTTCGTTACCGGGCGCCGCTGAAAAACGTCGCTGGCAAGGTGTCTTGACCCAGACAGTACCAGACAGTACCAGACAGTACGCTAGTACGGCAGTCAAAGCAACGCAGCCAGCGGTGCGCCTGTTCAACTGTTTTCAGCCGCGCGTATTACTCGGACTTAGTGCTTGGGCCAGTGCGCCCACAAGGCCTGCGCATCCACATTCGGCACCTGCATCAGTTGTCCGGCCGACGTCTGCATGGTGTCCCTCAGCACGAGGGGAGCGAGCAACAGGGCCGACAGGGCAAGGCAGGCCAGCACTTTCAGCGTCAACATGGTCGTCTCCTGATGAGCCGGTGGCGGCGCGGGGATGCGGCGCCTGCCGGTCACTTCAATCGCGTGCGCATATCTCTCATATCTTTACTATCCTGCTTGCAGTTTAGTCCACCTGATTGAAACTTCAACTAATTGCTGTGATGCACTGCACCAGTTTGCCTGCCCGCCGCGCTGCTATCTGGCGCTATTATGAAGTGGCGCCGTTATCTGGCGCCGCTATGTGGCGCCGTTATCCAGATTTCCTGCGCTTGCGCGGCTGGCCCGCGGCCGGCAGGAAAGAGTCGATCCAAACTTGCGTCAATTGCCGGGTATTTTTTGCCGCCTCGCGCTTGACGGCCGCCGTGGCGTGGCCGCGCGCCGTGTTGGCGATGCGGTTGGCGGCGCTCAGATACATGCTCATCCAGGGGTTTTTCATGGCTAGCCTCGCAGAAGTGGGTGGGGCGGCATGCCTGCCGCCATGTCCCCACTGTAGTCTGCTGGCCATGTTTCACCGTTCGCCGCCGCACACAGGGCGCCGGCAGGCAAGGTGGTTTGATATGGGTCAATACACGTCGCGGCGGTAGCGTCCTGCCGCCAGCAGGGCATCGACGCCATCCTGGCCCAGGATTTCTTGCAGTACAGCATCGATTCCTGCCGCCATGCCTTGCAGGCTGCCGCACACGTAGAGTATCGCTCCCTGTTCCAGCCAGGCGCGCAGTTCCTGGGCACTGGCGCGCAGGCGGTCCTGCACGTATTCGCGCTGGCCAGTCTCGCCATCGCGCGAAAAGACGCGGTCCAGGCGCGCCAGGTGGCCATTGTCGAGCCAGCCTTGCAACTCCTCGCCGCAGATGCTGTCAAACGCTTGCTGGCGTTCACCGAATAGCAGCCAGTTGCGGGCCAGGCCCGCCCGCTGGCGCGCGCGCAAATGCGAGCGCAGGCCCGCCAGGCCGGAGCCGTTGCCGATATAAATGCAGGGCACGTCGACCAGCGCGGGCGCGAAGGCAGGGTTGGCTTGCAGGCGCAGGCGGATGGTGCCGCCCAGCGGGGCGAAGCGCGTGAGCCAGCCGGAGCCGAGGCCGTAGCCCTGCTTGGCGCCATCCGCATGGGTTTCCTGGCGCACCAGCAATTGCAGCTCGCCGTCCGACGGCAGCGAGGCGATCGAGTAGCTGCGCGGGGCGTGGTAGGCGTTGCTGGCGTTGCCTGCGAAATTTGCGTTGCCTGCGGTGCCAACGTGACCATGCTCGCCATCGCTGCCATCGGCATTGCAGGGAATGATTTCAGCCAGCGCGCCCGCTTCCCATGTGGCGCCGGCAGGGATGGCCAGGGTAATTTCATGCAGTTCGCCGCCAGCGCTGCCCGCATTGAGCAGCACGCGGCGCGTCAGGCGCCACTCGGCATAGGACGCTTCTTCCTGCACGCCGATGGCGTCGATGGCGCTGCCGCTGCAGCGGGCCAGCGCTTTGGACCAGTCGGCCAGGGCGGCGGGGTCATGCTTGTCCACTTCGATCAGCGGGAACAGCGCGCGGGCACCCAGCGCGTGCAGCTGGCGCGCCAGAGCATGGCCAAAGCCGCAGAACTCGCTGTAATGGCGGTCGCCCAGGGCCAGCATGCCCACTTCCAGGCCGGCCAGAGGCGTGCCCGTGGTCGCTTGCAGCAGGCGCGCGAAGCGGCGCGTGCCGTCCGGCGCCTCGCCTTCGCCAAAGGTGCTGGCGACGATCAGGGCCCGTTCATACTGGCGCAATTGGGCGGGGTCGAACTGGTCCAGCGACTGCACGTCGACGGCCACGCCCGCCTGCTGCAGGGCGCGCGCGCTTTCCAGCGCCAGGCGTTCCGCTTGGCCAGACTGGCTTGCGTAGGCTACCAGGGTCGGCAAACCTGTGTCCGTGTTGCCTGGCGCGCCGGCGCCCAGCATGGCGCGCTGCGCCAGGACGGCCCGTTTGGCCTTGCGCCGGCCCAGGTACAGCATCCAGCCCGTGATGGCGAACAGGGGCAGGCCCAGGCTGGCCAGGGTGACGATGATGCGCCCTGGCAAGCCAAAATACGTGCCCATGTGCAGCGGATAAATGATGTTGACGAGGCGCGAGCCCAGTCCCTGCTGGCTGTATGGTTCGTTTTCCGTGATGCTGCCGTCGGCCGCTGAAATCGCCATGCGGCTGCGCGCCCGCTCGTGTGGCGCATCGCTGGCCAGCCATGTGAATTGCACGGCTTCGCCCGGGCGCGTGGGCAGGCGCACGCTCGATAGCGTCCAGCCGGGAGCGTGTTGCTGGAAGCTGCGCCAGGCCAGGCTGATGTCGATGGCAGCTGCTTCCTGCTTCTCTTTGGGCGGGCCTTTCTTGCCGGGCGCCTGCGCCACGCGGGGCGGCTTGCCGGCCCAGGCGTCGATATTGTCGCGCACCACGTCATAGCTCCAGTAAATGCCCGTCAGGGTCAGTGCGACGTAGACCACCAGGCACCAGGTGCCGGCCACGGCGTGCAAATTCCACAGGAAGGAACGGCCTTTCAGTGCGGGATCAAAGGTCAGCCAGGTGCGCCAGTCCAGCGGACGGCGCGGCCAGCGCAGGTAGAGGCCGGACAATGCCAGGCCCAGCAAACACAGGGCCAGCGCGCCCGCCACTTGCCGGCCAGGGTCGCGCGGCAGCAGCAGCCAGCGGTGCAGGGATTCCGTCCACTCGAAAAATGCCGCGCCCGCCAGCGCCGGCTGGGTGGCGCCCGTGTACGGGTGCATATAAATCGACTCGCCGCGCCGCTGGCCGTTCTTCGGCGCGAAGAACAGACGGGGCGCCGCGCCCGGCTCGGCGTACATGGTGACGGAGGCAACGCGCTGACCATGCTCGGCTGCCGCGATGCTGCCCAGCTGGGCTGGCGTCAGCGCTGCGCGCGTTTCCACGGGCACATGGCGCACCCCAGGATTCATCAAGTCCAGCAATTCATCCTTGAAGGCCAGCGTGGCGCCGCTCAGGCCGATAATCACCAGTACCGTGCCGGCCGTGATGCCGATAAACCAGTGCAGCTGGAACCAGACCTGCTTCCAGTTCCAGTGCCAGCGCCGCTGTTGTGGCGTGGCGGCAGGCTGGCGCTGCTGTTGGCTAGCCGGCGCCGTGTCGGCGCTGGCGCGGGGCAGGGGCAAGGAAGGAGAGGTCGTCATGAATCGGCTTTCGATTGCGCCGCCATGCTGGGCGTCACGCATGGCGGGGAGAAGATGGAAGGCTGACATAGTATCGCAAACGAGAATCATTCGCAAATGAAGCCGCCAAGGCTTGATGGCGCTAAATGGCCACGGAATGCAAAAATGATGAGCTTGATAATTTACATCGCAGTGAAATTGTGTGAAAATGAAAATCATTCTCAT
The DNA here is from genome assembly GCF_002878455.1 of Janthinobacterium sp. AD80. Classification (GTDB taxonomy): domain Bacteria; phylum Pseudomonadota; class Gammaproteobacteria; order Burkholderiales; family Burkholderiaceae_D; genus Janthinobacterium. The sequence continues at coordinate 29,427 of NZ_NRDQ01000179.1, read as the reverse complement.
TCGTGATTCATGCGTGATCATGCGCTATGCGCAGGCATGCCGATCATGGAGCGTGAGACAGGCTGACCCACTTGGCAGGCAAGTTCGGCAGCCCCTTTGCTCGTTTTCCCGTGTCCACCATTTCTCCCTCCATCGACGTATTCAGTGAGCTGTACAGTAGCCATCACGGCTGGCTGGTCAACTGGCTGTGGCGCAAGCTGGGCTGCCGTGATGGCGCGGCCGACCTGGCGCAGGACACTTTTCTCCGCATGCTGGCCACCGAATCGGCGCACAGCCTGCGCGAACCGCGCGCCTACCTGAGCACGGTGGCCAATGGCTTGCTGGTCAACCACTGGCGCCGCCTGACCCTCGAGCGTACCTTCCTCGCCGCCCTGGCCAGCCGGCCCGAATTGACAGCGCCGTCGCCGGAAGAGCGGGCCCTGGTGGTCGAAGCCCTGTGCCGCATCGATGCCATGCTCGATAACCTGTCGCCACGCGCGCGCCAGGCCTTCCTGCTGGCGCAGCTCGACGGGCTCACCTATGCGCAGATCGCCGGCCAGCTGGAGGTGTCCGAGCGCATGGTGAAAAAATACATGGCGCAAGCCATGCTGCAATGCATGCTGTGCATGGACGATGCGGCCTGAGCCAGCCATGCCGCCAGCGCAGCGAGCCGCCGACTACGCCATCTTGCAGGAAGCGGCCGAATGGTTCGCCGTGCTGCGCGGCGACGCTGCCGGGCCTGCCGAGCAGCAAGCCTGGGAACGCTGGCACGCCAAGTCTGCCGCCCATCGCGCCGCCTGGCGCCGGGTGGAAGCCGTCAGCGCCGAATTTCGCCATTTGCCGGGCGAGCCGGCGCGCCAGGCGCTCGACGATGCGGGCCCGCGCAATACTGATGCTTCGCGCCGCAAGCTCGTCAAGGGCTTGCTGGCGCTGTGCCTGACAACGGGGCTGGGCAGCGCCATGCTGCTGCGGCGCGACACGCGCAGCTGGGTCGCCAGCCTGAACGCGGCCGAAAAGACGCCGGTCGGCACGATACGCGAGCTGGCGCTGGCCGACGGCTCGCAACTGTGGCTCAACACGGCCACCTCGCTCGACATCGATTACAGCGCGCGCCTGCGCCGCATTGCCCTGCACGGCGGCGAAATCTATATTGCTTCCGCGCGCGACCGCCAGCGACCGGCGCGTCCGCTGGTGGTCGACACCGTGCATGGGCCGCGTGCGCGCGCTGGGCACGCGTTTCAGCGTGCAGCCGCAAGGCGGACGCACCTTGCTGGCCGTCTACGAGGGCAGCGTCGAGGTCGCGCCCCGCGATGGCGGCGTGCCGCGCATCGTGCCGGCGGGCCAGCAGATCCGCTTTGGCGATGGCGATATCGGCGAGCCATTCGCCGCCGACCCGCATGCGGCCGCCTGGATCGAGTACCGCCTGCAGCCCGAGCAGATGCGGCTCGACGATTTCCTCGCGCAACTGTCGCGCTACCGGCGCGGCCACCTGGGCTGCGCGCCCGAAGTGGCGCACTTGCGCCTGGTGGGCAGTTATCCGCTGGCTGACACGGACCGCATCCTGGCGGCGCTGGAAGCCACTTTGCCCGTCAAGGTCAGGCGCGTGCACGACTGGTGGGTGACGGTGGAAGCCCTGCATCGGCCAGCGCAGAATAAATAAAATATTTTTTCAAAGTCGGTTCCCTTTTTGCGCAGTTGTTTGGCAAGGTAGAAGTAACTGCCCTACACAAAAGGAATGCCGTGCCCCTGTCTTTCATTTCCCCGCCGTTTGCCCGCTGCCTGCTGCCATGCTCCTTGGCCGCGGCGCTGCTGGCCGCGCCTGCCATGGCGCCGGCGGCGGAGGAGGCCGTGCGCAGCTTTCGCATCGCCGCCGCGCCGCTGGGCCAGGCCTTGCGCCAGTTCGCTGGCCAGGCGGGGATCTTGCTGTCGGCCGAAGGCGGCTTGACGCAGGGCAAGCGCAGCACCGGCTTGCACGCCAGCGTGCCCACCAGCCAGGGTTTGCAGCAATTGCTCGCAGGCACCGGCCTGGTGGCCGTGCAGTTGCCGGATGGCAGCTTCATCGTGCGCCTGGCACCCGCGCCCCTGCGCGCCGATGCGGGCGGGGGCGCCGGCCTGCAAGTGCTGGCGCCCGTGACGGTACTGGGCAGCAACGACGCTGGCTACCGCCGCAGCAGCTCGGCGGCCGCCAGCCGCAATGACACGGCCTTGCGCGACACGCCGCAAGCCGTCAGCATCGTCAGCGGCGAACTGATACGCGACCAGGACATGCGCAGCCTGGCCGACGCCATGCGCTACATGCCGGGCGTGGGCACGGCCGCAGGCGAGGGTAACCGCGATACGGCCGTGATGCGCGGCAACAGCTCGACCTCGGATTTTTACCTGGACGGCATGCGCGACGACGTGCAGTACTACCGCGATTTCTACAATATCGAGCGTGTCGAAGCCATCAAGGGAGCGAATGCCATGGTCTTTGGCCGTGGCGGCGGGGGCGGCGTCATCAACCGCGCCACCAAGCAGCCGCAATGGACGAACGGCGGCGACGCCACGGCCAGCCTGGGCAGCTGGCGCAACCGGCGTGCCGCGCTCGACGTGCAGCAAGTGGTCGGCGCTGGCGTGGCCGTGCGCGTCAACGCCATGGCGGAAAACAGCGACGCGTTTCGCCAGGGCGTCAACGTGCGCCGCAGCGCCATCAATCCCGTCGCCGCCTGGCGCCTGTCGCCGCGCACCATGGTGCTGGCCAGCTACGAACATTTTCGCGACGACCGCGTGACGGACCGGGGCGTGCCGTCGTATCAGGGGCGGCCGTTCCAGACGGACCCGTCCACTTTCTTCGGCATCGCCGGCAGCAGCCCGTCGTGGGCGTATATCGACGCGCTGGGCGTGACGGTGGAGCACGATCTGGGGGGCGGCGCCAGTGTGCGCAACCGTAGCCGCCTGGCCGATTACGACAAGCTGTACCAGAACGCCTTTCCCGGCCCCGTCAGCGCGGACGGCACCAAGGTAACGGTGCTGGCGTACAACAGCGCCACCCGGCGGCGCAACCTGTTCAACCAGACGGACGTGGAATGGACGCTCGACAGCGGCGCCGTGCGCCACCGCTTGACGGCGGGCCTGGAACTGGGCCGCCAGACCACGGACAACCTGCGCAACACGGGGTATTTCACCTCCTTGGGCGACGGCGTCACGCACATCAGCCTGCCCACGGCGCACCCGGTGACGGACTTGCCCGTGACCTTCCGCCCCAGCGCCACGGATGCGGACAACCATGGCGTGGCCGACACGGCCGCCCTGTATCTGCAGGACCAGCTGCGCTTGAGCCCGCAATGGCAGGCGGTGGTGGGCCTGCGCTATGAGCGTTTTGCCGTCGATTTCATCAACAAGCGCAACGGCACGCGCATCGCCCGCACGGATATGCCGTGGTCGCCCCGTGTGGCCCTCATTTACCAGCCCGTGCCGGCGCTGTCGCTGTATGCCGGCGTCAGCCAGTCGTTCCTGCCGCGCGCGGGCGAGCAGCTGGCGTCGTTGACGCCCAGCAATGCCGTGTTCGAACCCGAGCGTTTCCGTAACGTGGAAATGGGCGCCAAGTGGGACGTCACGCCGGATCTGATGGCCAGCGCGGCCGTGTACCGCCTCGAGCGCAGCAATGTCGCCGTCACCGACCCTGTCGACACCACGCGCGCCATGCTGGTCGACGGCCAGCGCAGCGAGGGGCTGGAACTGGAAGTCAATGGCAAGGTCCAAGCTGGCTGGAGCATCGTTGGCGGCTATGCCTGGCAAAAAGCCGTGCTGACGGCCACGCAATCGTCCACGGCGCTGGCCGGCGCCACGGTGGCGCACGTGCCCAGGCACAGCCTGTCGCTGTGGAACCGCTACGATTTTTCACCGGTCTGGGGCGCGGCACTGGGCGTGATCGCCCGCAGCGCCGTGTATGCGTCCGTGTCGAATACGGTGGCGCTGCCCGGCTTTACGCGTGTTGACGGCGCCGTCTACTTCAAGCGGCAGGGGAAGTTCCAGCTGCAGCTGAATCTGGAAAACCTGTTGAACAAAAAGTATTACGCCTCGGCCCACAGCAACGACAACATCGCACCCGGTTCGCCACGGGCCGTGCGCATGACGGCGCTGTGGCGCTTCTGATTTTGTTGTATCCAAATTTGCAGTACCAAGTTTGCAGTACCAGGCAATCAATGAGCCAGCCATATTTAATCCATCCGATAGATTGAAAGATAGCAATGACATCGAAAGACACAGCGGGCGTCACCATCCGCAGCCGCAAGCACCACACCACTTCCACGCCGCGCCTGCATGGCACGGCACTGGCCGCGTTTGCCACCCTGGCCATGCCGCTGGCGCTGCACGCGCAAACGACGGACAAGCCGCAGCAATTGCAGGAAGTTAAGGTCGTCGGCACGGCCGAGCGCCTGATCCAGGCGCCGGTCAAATCGGCCAACGACAAGCTGACGGCACCGCTGCTGGACACGCCGAAATCCGTCACCGTGATTCCCGCCGAGATCATTTCGCAAACGGGCGCCGTCTCGCTGACGGATGCGCTGCGCACCGTGCCGGGCATTACCATCGGCGCCGGCGAAGGCGGCAACCCTGTGGGCGACAATCTGTTTATTCGTGGCTACAACGCGCAAACGGATACGTATATCGATGGCATCCGCGACACGGGTTCGCAATCGCGTGAGATCTTTGCGCTGGAACAAATCGAAGTCGTCAAGGGTCCGAACTCGGCCTACGGCGGACGTTCGTCCGCAGGTGGCGGTGTCAACCTGATCAGCAAGACGCCCAAAGCCGACAACTTCAGCAACGCCACCGTGGGCCTGGGCAGCGCCAAGTACCGCCGCGCCACGGCCGACGTGAACCGTGTCATCAGCGATGACGTGGCCGTGCGCCTGAACGTGATGGCGCACGACGCCCACGTTGCCGGCCGCGACTTCATCAATGGCGACCGCTGGGGCATCGCGCCATCGATCACCTTCGGCCTGAAGTCCGCCACGCAGGCGACCCTCAGCTACTACCACATGCAGGCTAGCGAGTTGCCGGATACCGGCTTGCCGTTCAACAACCCGTTCTCGTCCGGTGCCAACGTGTCGAAAAACGGCAACGGCACGCCCGTCAACGTGCCGCGCGATACCTTCTATGGCCTGGTGAACCGCGATTTCCGCGACACGCAGAGCGATATCGGCACCATCGACGTGCGCCACGACTTCGGCAACAAACTGGTGCTGCGCAACGTGACGCGCTACGGCAAGACCAGCAACGACTACGTGTGGACCCAGCCCGACGATTCCAAAGGCAACACCATGCTGTACGGCACCGTCTGGCGCCGCGCCAACACCCGCGTCACCGACACGGACGCGCTGGCCAACGCCACCAGCCTGGGCGGTGAATTCATGAGCGGCACGGTCAAGCATACCTACACGCTGGGCATGGAAATCAGCCGCGAGGAAACGGACCGCAGTTCGTACCTTTTCAAGCCGGGCACGAACAACCTGCTGACCGGCACCACCGCCTGCCCGACGTCGGGCGCCGCCACCGGCTACAACTGCGCGCCGCTGCTCAACCCGAACGCCAACGACCCATGGGTCTACACGCGCTCGGTGTCGCCGGCACGCACCAACGTGGTCACCAACACGCGTTCCGTGTACGCTTTCGACACCTTGGAATTCACGCCGCAATGGCTGCTCAACGTGGGCATCCGCTGGGATGACTACAAGAGCTCCCTGAACACGCCGCAATATACGCTCGACGGCAAGACCACCGCCGCCACCAGCGCCAACGTGCACGCCACGTTCGCCAGCTACCAGGCGGGGCTGGTGTACAAGCCATCGACCAACAGCAGCGTGTATGTTTCCTACGGCACCTCGTCCACGCCGCCGGGCAATGACGGCGGCGACGGCTTCGACGGCCTGTCGGTGGCCATCCAGAACCTCAAGCCGCAAGAAAGCAAGAGCTTCGAGCTGGGCACGAAATGGGAAGTATTGCCAGGCGGCCGTTTGTCACTGAGCGGTGCTTATTTCCAGAGCGACATGAGCAATGCGCGCGTGACGGCACCCGATGGCAGCACGCAGAACGTGGGCGACAAGCAAGTCAAGGGTATCGAACTGGGCGTGAGCGGCAACATCACCCGCGAATGGTCGGTCTTCGGCGGCTACACGCACCTGAACGCCATCGTGGAAAACAATGGCTACGTGACGAACGGCGTCGTCAATGGCGTGACGCAATACGCGCCGTCGCCGTACAACGGCAACCAGTTCCCGACCACGCCGAAAAACAGCGCATCGCTGTGGACCTCCTACCTGGTGACGCCTGCCATCACCATCGGCGGCGGCGTGAACTATGTCGATAAAGTCTACGCGAACGTGGCCAACAACAAGTATGCGCCGGCCTACACCCGCTTCGACGCCATGGCCAGCTATGTACTCAGCCGTAACGTGACCCTGCAGCTGAACATCCAGAACCTGACGAACAAGCTGTACTTCGACAAGGTGTCGTCGCCGCATTACGCCGGCGTCGCACCAGGCCGCTCGGCGACCCTGACGGCCAACATGAAGTTCTGATGTTTTTCAAGTTGATGTAGTGCAAGGCGCCGTTTCAGTGACTGAAACGGCGCTTTTTTTCATTTTGCGGTTCCCTTTTGAGCTTCTCGCTTGGCAATGTCAGTAGAGCAGAACGCAGAAGCGGAGCATTCCATGCAAGACATTCACCCGCAGGACAATGGCCGCGTGTTCGAACGCCTGCGCGTCGTGCGCCTGCGCCCGACGAGCGCGCGCATCTGCATCCTGCAGGTGCTGGCCGGCACGCAGCGGCAGGCGATGAATGCGGACAGCATTTATCAGCAACTGCTGCACATCGGCATGTCCGTGAGCCTGGGCACGATCTACCGCGTGCTGAAGGAAATGGAAGGGGCGGGCTTGCTGCTGCGCGAGCGCGATGCCAGCGCCAGCGGCAACAAGGCCCGCTATTTGATCAAGCCCGACCTGGTCGAGGCGGACAGCTGCTATCTCGTGTGCCGGGTCTGCGAACGCAGCGTGCTGGTGCAGGACGCGCCGCTGGTGGAGCAGTTGCGCCAGGCGGCGGCCACCTACGGCATGGAAATTGGCGCCCACGTGATTTCCGTGCAAATGCGCTGCAGCCATTGCTCTGGGGAAGCGCAGGCAGGGCGGGGCAAGGGCTTGCGCCCCGGCTGACGCAGACGTTGGCTTGCTGCGCTGCAACAGCAGAGGCGGGCGCTTGCACTCCTCGCCTGGCGGATTAGGCGCTACAATAGGGCACCTCTTTACTCTCCACTTGTCTCTTGCTGCCATGACCACCTCCACACCGAATCTTGTCGTCACCCCATCCGCCCACCCCTTGTCCGATAGCGAACGCGCCGCGCGCATGGTCAACCCGGCGTTTGGCCGCATCTTCACCGACCACATGGTGGTGATTCCTTACCGCGACGGCAAGTGGCAGCAAGGCGAACTGAAAGCTTACGGCCCGCTGATGCTGGACCCGTCCGCTTCGTCGCTGCACTACGGCCAGGCCATCTTCGAAGGCTATAAGGCGTTTGCCCAGCCGGATGGCAGCATCAAGACGTTCCGTCCGGAACAAAATGCCGAGCGCTTCAACCGCAGCGCCGCGCGCCTGGCCATGCCGGCCATTCCTGTCGAGCTGTTCCTGGAAGCGGGCGACGCGCTGATCGCGCAAGACCGCAACTGGGTGCCGAAGAACACGGGCGAGAGCCTGTACATGCGTCCGCTGATGATCGCCACCGACCCTTACCTGGGCGTGCGTCCGTCGGAAGAATACCTGTTCGTGCTGTTCGCCTCGCCGGCTGGCGCCTACTTCCCGAAAGGCGTGAAGCCTGTCACCGTGTGGATCAGCGAAGACTTCGTGCGTGCCGCGCCAGGCGGCACCGGTGAAGCCAAGTGCGCGGGCAATTACGCGGCCAGCCTGATGGCCCAGTCGCAAGCACAGGAAAAGGGCTGCGACCAGGTCGTCTGGCTGGACGCCGTGCACCGCGAATTCATCGAAGAAATGGGCGGCATGAATCTGTTCTTCGTCTACAAGGATGGCGAAAAGATCACCGTCGTGACGCCGGAATTGACGGGCACCCTGTTGCCAGGCATTACCCGCCGCAGCCTGCTGGAAATGGCGAAAGACCTTGGCTATGCGACGGAAGAGCGTAAATTGTCCGTCCAGCAATGGCGCGACGACATCGCCTCGGGCCGCATGACCGAAGTGTTCGCCTGCGGCACGGCCGCCGTCATCACCCCGGTGGGCGTGGCCAAGGCCAACGGCTTTGAAATGACCATCAACAACAATGAAAACGGCGCCGTCACCCTGGCCCTGCGCGAAGCGCTGCTGGGCTTGCAGCATGGCACGGCGGCCGATACGCATGGCTGGATGCACAAGGTCTGCTGATAAATGTCACCTGACCAAACCTGCTGCGCGTCGCGCTTTGCGGCCGGCGATGCTCACCGTACTACAGTACGGTTGCGCTTCTCGGCCACAAATCACTGCCGCTCGCTACGCTTTTGTCAGGTGTCGTGACTGATGTTTTCGCTCTGATTGCGCCGGCACTGTGTTGCCGGCGTTTTATATTCTGAAAGGGAAACCTGATGCAATTCCGAACTGTCTTGCCCGCGCTGGCCGCCGTTTTCCTCAGCCTGTCCGCCAGCGCCGCCCACGCGGCCGACGCCAGCTGCGCCATTCCCCGCAACGTCAGCTACGTCGATTACGACGTGAAACCGTCGGACGAGAAAAACACCTGTTACAAGCAAAGCACCAACGTGCCCACCGATCATTTCATGCTGGCGCTGTCGTGGTCGCCGGGCTTTTGCGACAGCCAGCGCCGCCGTGGCGAAGTGTCGAAGAAGGCCGCCTTCCAGTGCGCCGAGAGCAATCACTTCGGCTGGATCGTGCATGGCTTGTGGGCGCAGTCGGACAACCCGGCCACCTGCGAAGACATTTCCGTGACGCCGCCGCGCAAGACGGACTTGCATCCGCGCTACTGCAAGGGCAATTTGCCGAAACTGGCGCCGTCGGACATCCTGCCGTATATGTGCATGCAGCCGGGCGAAGCCTTGCTGCAGGGCGAGTGGGAAAAACATGGCGCCTGCGACTTCGACACGGCCAAGCAGTATTTCGAGAAGGAACGCGAACTGTTCCAGGCCTTGAAGTTGCCTGACACCACCATGCCAAAGAACGAACTGTTCCAGTGGATGAAGCAGCACAACCCGCAGCTGAAAGGCCGCTGGCTCGGCTATGAAAAGCACTCGGGCGAATTGCGCATCTGCTACTCGAAGGACTTCAAGGTCATCGATTGCAAGAAATAACGTTCCCGTAGTCATCCGATAACAGACCGGCCGGCTGCCGGCAGACTGCGTTCATCCATGCTAGTGTGTTGCCTGCGGCCATATTGCTGGCAGTACCAACAAGAAGATGCCCGGCGCAGGCGTTGCCGGCGGCGCGGCATGGCATTCGTATCGGATAGATGATGTTCAAGCAAAACAGGGCGCAGCCCTTCCTCGTGGGCGAGGACGGCTTGCCGCCCAATGCCCGTTTGTGGGCCATGCTGTCGCTGGCCATCGGCGTGGGCATGGCTTCGCTCGATACGGCGATCGCCAACACGGCCTTGCCAGCCATCGCCAGCGAGCTGCATACCACCCCGGCCGCTTCCGTCTGGATCGTGAATGTGTACCAGCTGGCCATGGTGGCAAGCTTGCTGCCGTTTTCCGCCCTCGGCGAAATCGTTGGCTACCGCCGCGTGTTCATCTCCGGCATGTTCCTGTTTACCCTGGCCTCGCTGGCGTGCGCGCTGGCCTGGTCCTTGCCGTCGCTGGTGGTGGCGCGCCTGTTCCAGGGTGTCGGCGCCAGTGCCATGATGAGCGTCAATACGGCGCTGCTGCGCGCGCTGTATCCCAAGCATCTGCTGGGCCGCGCGTTTGGCAACAATGCGCTGGTGGTGGCCGTCGCGTTCGCCATCGGTCCCACGGCCGCTTCCCTGATCCTGGCGACGGCGTCATGGCCGTGGCTGTTCGCCATCAACGTGCCGCTGGGCGTGCTTGGCTTCTTCCTGGCCAGCCGCATGCTGCCGGCCACCAGGCTGTCCGGCCACACGCTCGACGCGCGCACGGCGCTGTACAACGTGGGCGCCTTCGGCCTGCTGATCCTGCTGTTTGGCGACGCCGCCCATCACGCGTCACTGTCGACCTTGCTGCCGGAACTGCTGGCCGTGGCGGTCTTCTTTATCCTGCTGCTGCGCCGCCAGGCGGGGCATGCGGCGCCCATGCTGCCCGTCGACCTGTTCCGTCGCCCGCTGTTCCTGCTGTCCTCGCTGACGGCCATCTGCACGTTTGCCGCGCAGGGCCTGGCCTTCGTGTCTTTGCCGTTCTATTTTGAAGTGACATTGGGCCGCTCGCCCGTGGAGACGGGATTTTTGATGACGCCATGGGCCGTGCTGGTGGCCGTGATGGCGCCCGTGGCCGGACGGTTGAGCGACCGTTATTCCCCAGGCGTGCTGGGCGGCATCGGCCTGGCGGCGCTGGCTGGCGGCTTGCTGACCCTGGTATGGATACCGGCGCAGCCCAGCGCCTTTGACATCGGCTGGCGCATGGCCGTGTGCGGCATCGGCTTCGGCTTTTTCCAGGCGCCCAACCTGAAAGCCATCATGGGCAGCGCGCCGCCCGAGCGGGCCGGCGGCGCCAGCGGCGTGGTGGCCACTTCGCGCCTGATCGGCCAGGCCACAGGCGCGGCGCTGGTCGCCTATTGCTTCACGGTCTCCGCCACCCGGGGCACGACGTTTGCGCTGTGCCTGGCAGCAGGGTTTGCCGCCGTGGCCAGCGTTGCCAGCTTCTCGCGCCTGGTGGTGGTGCAGCCGGCGTGGCTTGCCGGCAAGCGCGACTGAGCGATCGCGGCCGTCAGACGTCGATGGCCTTGTCGGACTGCATGCGCTTGCGCAGTTCGAACTTCTGGATCTTGCCTGTCGACGTGCGGGGCAGGGGGCCGAAATAAATGGCTTTCGGCACCTTGAATCCGGCCAGGTTGTTCTTGCAAAAGGCGATCAGCTCCGCTTCCGTCACCGTGCCGCCTTCGCGCAATTCCACAAACGCGCATGGCGTTTCGCCCCATTTTTCATCGGGCTGGGCGATGACGGCGGCGGCCAGCACTTGCGGATGGTGGTATAGCGCGTCTTCCACTTCCACGCTGGAAATGTTCTCGCCGCCGGAGATGATGATGTCCTTGCTGCGGTCCTTCAGCTTGATATAGCCGTCCGGATACATCACGCCCAGGTCGCCCGTGTGGAACCAGCCGCCCGCGAACGCTTCCTGCGTGGCCTTTTCATTTTTCAGATAGCCCTTCATGCAGATGTTGCCACGGAACATGATCTCACCGATCTGTTCGCCGTCGGCCGCCACCGGCTGCATGGTGTCCGGATCGAGCACGGCCACGGCGCTTTGCAGATGGTAGCGCACACCCTGGCGCGACTTTAAAACGGCGCGCTCTTCCTGCGACAGCGCGGCCCATTCATCCTGCTCGGCGCAAATGGCGGCCGGGCCATACACTTCCGTCAAGCCATACGAGTGGATCAAGTCGAAACCCATGGCTTCGATCTTCGCCACCATGGCCGCTGGCGGCGGCGCGCCGGCCACCATGCCGCGCACGGTCCAGTCGATTCCTTCGCGCCAGTTGGCGGGCGCATTGGCCAGGGCCGCATGGACGATGGGTGCGGCGCAATAATGGGTGATGCGCAGTTCACGCATCAGGTCGAACACCAGCTTGGGTTCGAACTTGCGCAGGCACACGTTCACGCCCGCGCGCGCGGCAACCGTCCACGGGAAGCACCAGCCGTTGCAGTGGAACATGGGCAAGGTCCACAGATACACGGCATGCTTGGGCATGTCCCATTCCAGGATGTTCGACAGGGCGTTCAAGGCCGCGCCACGGTGGTGGTAGACCACGCCTTTCGGATCGCCCGTGGTGCCGGACGTGTAGTTGAGGGCGATGGCATCCCATTCATCGGCGGGCGGCTGCCAGTCATACTCGGGGTCGCCGCTGGCCAGCAAGGCTTCATAGTCGAGCTCGGCGAAGGCTTCCACTTCCGGGCCCAGCACATCGTTGACCTGGATCACGCGCAAGCCGGGAATCTGCGCCGCCATCTGGCGCGCCAGTTCCGCGAATTCCGTGTCGGCCAGCAAGACTTTCGCCTGGCCATGGCGCAGCATGAAGGTCAGCGAGGCCAGGTCGAGGCGGATATTCAGGGCATTGAGCACGGCGCCGGCCATGGGTACGCCAAAGCTCGCTTCCACCATGGCGGGCGTGTTCGGCAGCATCACGGCCACCGTGTCGCCCGTGCCCACGCCCAGCTTGACGAGGCCGGAGGCCAGGCGCCGCGTGCGCGCATATGTCTCGCGCCAGCTCTGGCGCACGGCGCCATGTGCAATTGCCAGGCGATTGCCATATACTGCGGCTGCCCTGGCGATATAGTCGAGCGGGGTCAGGGCCGCGTAGTTGGCGCTGTTTTTGCCGAGGCCGGTGTTGAAATCAGCTGTCATGCTTGTCTCCTGGTAAAAGAATCTGGTAGCTCCCTGTTTCGGGATTGATAGGGCTTAGCATAGCACCGGCGCTGGAAAATCACTGTCATCTTAGTGACAGCTGCGGTGTGAAACTGAAGGATGGAATGGATAGCAGCGATAGTGTAGACCGTGCGGTGCCTGAACTCGACAGCCACGAGTGGTTCACGGCCCTCGACAGCGGGCATCAGGCCCTGTTGCGTGGCGGCAGCGTGATCCGGCATGTCGAGGCGGGCGCCTTCATTACGCGGCGCGGCGAGCCGTCGCAGCACTGGATCGGCGTGCACACGGGCTTGATCAAGCTGGCTGTCTACAACGCCGATGGGCGCGGCGCCACGTTTTCCGGCGTGCCGGCCGGCGGCTGGTGCGGCGAGGGAAGCGTGCTCAAGCGCGAATTGCGCCGCTACGACGTGGTGGCCGTTCGCGCTTCCGATATCATCCTCGTGCCGGTGGAGCTGTTTCATCTGCTGCTGGCGGAAAGCCTCTCCTTCAATGCCTTCGTGATCCGCCAGCTGAACGAGCGCATGGGGCAATTCATCGCCACCATCCAGAACCAGCGCCTGCTGGCCGTCGACGCGCAAGTGGCGCAGGCGATCGCGCAACTGTTCCACCCGATGTTATATCCGCGCACGTCCCGCGTGCTTGAGCTGTCGCAGGAAGAGATCGGCATGCTGACGGGCATCTCGCGCCAGCGCGTGAACCTGGCGCTGGGCCGGCTGGCCGAGCTGAACCTGATCAATATCGCCTACCAGTCCATCCGCGTGGTAGACCTCGGCGGCTTGCGCCGCTACGGCGTGGCGTCGCTGTGATGACAGACGGCTTGCACGATGTGTGGCATGCTGGCGCCTGGTTCATGACATTGACTTGACGCATGGCACTCGTTTCCGACCATCCCTTGCACTTGCTGGGCTTGCGCTTTCCGCTCAGGCTGCGCGTGACCGTGCGCCAGGGATTTGTTACCCTGCATAATGAAATCACCACCAAGAAACTCGGCAGCGGCGACAGCTTCGTCGTGCCCGCGTTCTTGCGTTTCGCTTGCGACGTGATGCCGGGACGCGGCAAGCCTGCCGTGTTCACCCTGGCGCTGGAAGCGGAGGAAACGCCGGAGTGCCATGGCGGCGGCAAGCGCTGGAGCCAGGCGCTGGCCCAGCATATCTTTCACTCGCCGCAAGGCAAGTGGACGGCGGCGCGCCTGGCCGCCCTGTGGCAGGTGACGCCGCACAAGGCGCGGGCGCGGCTGTTTGCGGAAGGCGAAGCTTTGCTGAGCCTGGTACGCGAACAGCGGCTGGCGCACGCGCTGCACACGGCCGCGCAGGCCGGCGGCGAAGGTGAGGGAGAAGACGAGGGCGAAGGTGAGGGCGGTACGGCGCGCGACCTGGCGCAAGTGGCGGCCGGCTCCGGTTTCGCCTCGATTCCCGCGTTTTGCGATGCCTGCGTGGACGTGGCCGGCGTGCGCCCCAGCCTGTTCCTGCGCGGGCAAGGCGGCGTGTCCGCCCGCGTCTCCAGCGCCGCGCCCGGATAGCCATACTCCGCTATAATCGTGGGCATGGGACAATTTTTGAAGCGCAAACAGTGGCATATGTGGTTCGCCTGCCTGGCGATACTGCTCAATGCGCTGTCGCCATCCCTGTCGTATGCGTTTGCCTCCCTGCACGCGAACGCCAACGGTGCGCCCATCGAAATCTGCTCTGCCAGCGGCGCCGTGTACACGCAAGCCGACCTGGCATCCGCCTTCAAGACGGCCAAATCCACCACCGATTCCGTGCTGCACCACATCGAGCATTGCCCGTTTTGCATGAACCATGCGGGCAGCGCGGGCTTGCCGCCACCGCTGTCCGCGCCGCTGGCCGTTGTCACGGGCCACGATGCCTACCCACCGCTGTTTTACCAGGCGCCGCAAGCGCAGTTTGCCTGGCTTGGCGCCAGCCCGCGCGGCCCGCCGTCCCTGGCTTGATTCCAGCTGTCCTGCCTGCCGTCCTGCGGTAGCCAATCTACGTCCACACTTGTCTCAACTACGCCCATTGGGCCGGAACTACCATGAAACGTCGTCTTTTTCTTCTCGCCGGCACGGCGGGATTGCTGACGCTTGCCGCTTGCGAGCCAGCACCGAAACCCCATTACAACGGCCTCGACCTGACGGGCGGCGATTACAAGCCCGATTTCAGCTTGAGCGGCCCCGACGGCAAGGTGTATACCCTGGCCGACTTCAAGGGCAAGTATGTGATGGTCTTCTTCGGCTTCACGCAATGCCCGGACGTGTGCCCGACGGCACTGTCGCGTGCGCTGGAAATCCGCCAGAAGCTGGGCGCCGATGCCGACAAGCTGCAAGTGATCTTCATCAGCATCGACCCCGAGCGCGATACGCCCGAGTTGCTGGGCGAATACATGCGCGCCTTCGATCCCAGCTTCCTCGGCTTGCGCACGGACCCGAAAAACACGGCGCAGACGGCCTTCAACTACAAGGTCTTCTACCGCCGCGTGCCCAGCGGCAGTTCCTACACCATGGACCACACGGCCATCAGCTATGTGATCGATCCGCAGGGACGCATGCGCCTGGGCTTGAAGCACCAGATGACGGGCGACGAGTGCGTGCAGGACATCAAGACCTTGATGAAATCGAAATACACCTTATAACAATCTCTGGAAGGAATGACCATGACCCATCTGAAAACCCTGCTGGCCACGGCCCTGGCCGTACTGTCGTTCTCCGCCGCCGCCCAAAGCGGCGTGCAAATCACCGATCCATGGGTGCGCGCCACCGTGCCGCAGCAAAAGGCCACGGGCGCCTTCATGCAGATCACGGCGCCGAAAGCCATGCGTTTGCTGGAAGTGCGCTCGTCCGTCGCGGGCGTGGCGGAAATCCATGAAATGAGCATGGCGGACAATATGATGCGCATGCGCCAGGTCAAGGAAATCGCCTTGCCGGCCGGCAAAGCCGTAGAGCTGAAACCTGGCGGCTACCACGTCATGCTGCTGGACTTGAAGGGCCAGGTCAAAGCGGGCGACAAGATCCCGCTGACCCTGGTGCTGGAAGGCGAGGACAAGCACCGCGAAACCATCGAAGTCAACGCCGTGGGCCGTCCGCTGGGTGCCACGCAAGCCCCGATGCCAGCCATGAAACACTGATCGCCGGCATGCTGCACGAAAGCCCGGTACGCCGGGCTTTTTTGTGTCCGGCTGAAAATTAAACAGCTGTTTGATATAATTCCGTACAATATTAAACAGCTGTTTAAAAAATGGGAATGGCATGACAGAAGAACCTAGGAACGACAAGGAAACGGAACCGGCCCGCGCGCGCATCCTGCAAGTGGCGGCGGGCCTGTTTGCCGACGACGGCTACAAGGCCACTTCCGTGCGCAAGATTTGCGAGGCGGCAAGGGTCAACGTGGCGATGGTCAATTATTACTTTCATAGCAAGGAAGAGCTGCACCTGGCCGCCTTCGACTATGCGCGCGAACTGGCACGCGCCTCGGCCGCCGAGGTGGCTGCCGCCAGCGCGCAGGCACAGTTGCCGCCCGAGCAGCAGTTGCGCCTGGCCATCGAAGCGCTGGTGTTTGACATGCTGCGCGCGGGCCACGCATCGCTGTTCAGCCGCCTGGTGGCGCGCGAACTGATCGAGCCGACGGCCGCCATCCACAAGCTGGCCGAACGTAATGTGCGCCCGCAGCACGCGCTGTTCACGGGCCTGGTGCGTGGCGTGGTAGGCCCGGCAGTGCCGGCGCCGGTGGTGCAGAAATGCGTGTTCAGCGTGATCGGCCAGGTCGTGTTCTATGCCCGTTCGCGTATCGTGCATGAACTGGTGGTGCCGGAAATTACCTATGACGAGGCAGGCATCGCCAGCATCGCGCAGCATATCGCCGCCTTTTCCCTGGCGGCCCTCGACGGCTTGCGCCGCCAGCATGACGATGTACAGGTGAGCGCATGAAGGCGCGTAAGCTGACCCTGGTGCTGGCCGGCCTGTCCATGCTGGGCCCGTTCGCCACGGATACCTTCCTGCCATCGTTTCCCGCGATTGGCACGCATTTCGATGTCAGCAGCGTGCTGGTGCAGCAGACCCTCAGCGTCTACCTGGCCGCCTACGCCTTCATGACCTTGTTCTACGGCACCTTGTCCGATTCGTTCGGCCGCCGTCCCGTCATTCTCGCCTCGCTGCTGATCTTTGCCGTGGGTTCGATCGGCGCCGCCTTTGCGCCCAGCTTTGGCTGGCTGCTGTTTTTCCGCGGCATGCAGGGCGCGTCGGCCGGTGCGGGCAGGGTGATCGGACAAGCCATCGTGCGCGACAGCCTGTCGGGCGCGGCCGCGCAAAAGATGCTGGCCAACATCATGATGGTGTTCGGCATCGCGCCCGCCATCGCCCCCGTCATCGGCGGCTGGCTGCACGTGGCCTACGGCTGGCAATCGACCTTCGTCTTTACGTTTGGCGTCACGGTGCTGCTGTTGCTGGCCTGCTTGAAAGGTTTGCCGGAAAGTTTAGCTGTCGAGCAACGCCAGCCGTTCCACCCGGGCACGATCGGCCGCAACTACTGGCAGGCGCTGCGCCACCGGGCGTTCCTGCTGCGCTCGCTTGCCGTGGCCTTTGCCTTCGGCGGCTTTGCCCTGTACATCGCGTCGGCGCCGCATTTCATCCTGGAGCTGCTGCGCTTGCCGGAAACGGCGTTTGGCTGGATGTTCATTCCCATGGTGGCGGGGCTGGTGCTGGGCTCTGCACTGTCCGGCAAGCTGGCCCACACGGTCAAGAGCACCGTGCTGGTGCGCTGGGGCTTGCTGGCCATGGCCGCCACGGGTGCGCTGAACATGGCGTACAACCACTGGTTTGCCGCCAGCATCCCGTTCGCCGTCGTGCCCGTGATGCTGTATGCGTTCGGCATGTCGCTGGCCCTGCCGGGCATGACCATGTCGACCCTGGATATTTTTCCGCAGATGCGCGGCCTGGCTGCCTCGCTGCAGAATTTCGTGCAGATGGTGCTGTTTGCGCTGGTGTCCGGTTTTGTCGCACCACTGCTGTTCGACAGCGCCTTCAAGCTGGCCCTGGGCCAAGCGTCGGCCGTTGTGCTGGCCAGCCTGTTCTGGTGGCTGGGCACGCGCCAGGGCGTGGCCCAGGCCGTTTCGAAGGTTGCCAACGCGGCATGAGCGCAGCCATTACTGGTGGGCATGCTTCCTGCTTTGTTACACTGTGACAATCAGACCCGTGCGGCGGACGCCACGGCACGCGCGCGGGTCTAAGCAGTTTTGCAACTTTACCTTTGGCTATCATGCACTTGATTAACTCCAGTTTGAACCACGCCTTGCGCGTGCCGCTGGCTGCGGAAATCCACTCGCGGCCATTTTTGCAGCTCGACGCCCCCGAGCTGATCACCCATCTGGCCGTCTACCGCGATGACGCCGGGGCGAACGGCGCATCGAATATGTCGGCCCAGCACGCCACGCTGGCGGCGCTGTGCACGCATTTCGGCGTCACGCCGCCTAGCACCGAAGCCAAGTATTTTTATTACGACTTTGGCCGCTTCCGCCTGAAATGGGAATGCCACACGGAATTTGCCACGTTTACCTTTGCCGAACATCCTGGCGCCGCCTTGCCTTTGGCGCAGGCGTTCGAGCGCATGCCTTTGGAACAATTGCCGCAGCAGTGGCTGGCAAGCTTGAAGGGCAAGCTGATGGTGGCCGCGCACGTGGTGCTGGAGCAGGCAACGGAACCTGCCGAAATTTTCATGCAAGGCCTCTCGCGCGTGTTCGAGGGCAATACCCTGGCCGGCAGCAAGGTGCTGCAGGGCGGTGAGTTGTGGACGGATTTCACCATCCAGTCCGATGGCTTCAGCCGTTTCGTCATCCGCGACGCGGGCATGCGTTCGCAGCAGTCGGGCCGATTGGTGCAGCGCGTGCTGGAAATTGAAACCTACCGCATGATGGCTTTATTGGGCTTGCCGTACGCCATGCAGGCGGCGCCATCGCTCAATGCCATCGAGACTGAACTGGCGACCCTGGCCGCCGCCATGGTCGACACGGACGACGCGCCCGGCACCGGCAAGGCCGATGACGGCGTTGCCGAGCAAACCTTGCTTGACCGCATCACGCGCCTGGCGGCCCGCATTGAAAAGCTGTCGCTCGACAATAGCTACCGTTTTTCCGCCTCGAAAGCCTACATGGGCCTCGTCAAGGCGCGCATCGAGGAACTGCGCGAGGAGCGCATCGAAGGCATTCCCACGGTCGAGGAATTCATGGACCGCCGCCTGACGCCGGCCATGAACACCTGTGAAGCGATGGCCAGCCGCCAGGAAGCCATGGCGCAGCGCATCGCCAACACGAATGACTTGCTGCGCACGCGCGTGGGCATCGTGCAGGAATTGCAGAACCGGCAAATCCTGCAATCGATGAACGCCCGCGCGGCGCAGCAGCTGCGCCTGCAGCAGGCGGTGGAAGGCTTGTCAGTGGCGGCGATCTCGTATTACGTGATCGGCCTGTTCAGCTACACGGGCAAGGCGGCCAAGGTGATGGGGCTGCCCGTGAATCCGGAAATCCTCGTCGGCGCGCTGGTGCCGTTCGTGGCTGCCGGCGTGTGGCTGGGCTTGCGCCGCATGCACCACAAGTTGCACGCGGATTGAACCGGGCGACTAGAAAAAAAGTTCTAGACATGACGTTCTAGAATGGGTATTCTAGCGTCATGTTAAAAAATATTCCCACTCCCCATCCCACGGCCGCCGAACTGGACCTGCTGCGCATCCTGTGGCAGCGCGGTCCCGCCGACGCCCGTGCCGTGTACGAAGCCCTGGCGGCGGAACGTGCAGACGCCAGTTACGCCACCGTGCTGCGGCAGTTGCAGCTCATGCATGGCAAAGGATTGCTGAGCCGTGATGAAAGCCAGCGTCCCCAGCTGTACGCTGCCGTCGAGGCGCAGGAAAAACTGCAAACCAGCTTGCTCAAGGATTTGATCGGCAAGGTATTTTCCGGTTCCGGCAAGGCGCTGGTGCTGGCTGCGCTGCGCGAGCACGTGAGCGATGCGGAGCGCGCCGACATTGAAAAAATCCTGCGCCGTGAAAGCGATGACAAGGGCGCAGGCAAGCCATGAGCCTGCCCACCATTTCAACCCTGCACCTGCACCTGCACCTGCTGCTGCCCGCGCTGGGCTGGGTGCTGCTGTATTTTGTCTGGCAAGGGCTGCTGGTTGGCGCCGTATCCGCAGCCGGCCTGTGGCTGCTGCGCGGCGCCGCGGCGCGCTGGCGCTATGCGCTGTGCGCGCTGGCCTTGCTGCTGTGCCTGGCAATCCCCGCCGCGCATCTGCTGGCCCTGCTGCTGGGCGACGCTCCTGTCCCGCCATCCTCGTCCACGCCGCTGCCCGCCTGGCGCGCCGCCATTGATGCCTGGCTGCCGGCCCTGGTGCTGGCCTGGAGCGCCGGCGTCGGCCTGATGAGCTTGCGCCTGTGCCTGGGCCTGGCCTGGGTCGGCAAGCTGCGCCGCCAGGCGGTGGCGGCACCGGCCATCTGGCAGGCGCGCCTCGATGCCCTGGCACAGCGCATGGGCTTGCGCAAGGCGCTGCCGCTCAAGCTGCATGCGGGCTTGTCCAGTCCCGTGACCGTGGGATTCTGGCGTCCCGTGGTGCTGTTGCCCGTGGCCTTGCTGAGCGGCATGCCTGTGGCCCTGGTCGAAGCCTTGCTGGCGCATGAACTGGCCCATGTGCGGCGCTGGGATTACCTGGTCAACCTGCTGCAAAGCGTCGCCGAGGCGCTGCTGTTCTTCCACCCCGTTGTCTGGTGGCTGTCGGCCCGCATGCGGGCGAACGGGAACAAGTGGCCGACGCGCTGGCCGCGCAAGCGCTGCACGATCCGCAGCAGCTGGCCAGCGCGCTGCACGCCCTGTCCTTGCAGGCATCGTTGCCTGGGGCCCCGCATGCACAGGAAGCAGCCCAGTCTGGCTTGCTGCTGTCGGCCCGGGGCGGCGCGTTGCTGACGCGCATCCGCAGCCTGGTGGCGCCAGCCCCCGCCGCCAGCGGCTGGAAACTGGCCGTGCCCGCCTTGCTGCTGGCGGGCGCCACCTTGTTCATGCAGACGCAGGGCAAGCCGGCCGTCGGCGCGGCGACGCTGGCCGAGGCCACGGCCGCCATGCTGGACTTGCCCGTGAGCGCCAAACACATGTTGGTCTTCGACGACAGCACGGGCCAGGTATTGATGGCGAAAGACGCGGACGCCGTGGTGCCGATCGCTTCCATCACCAAGCTGATGACGGCCATGGTGGTGCTCGACGCGGGACTCGATCCGCAGGAACAGCTGCGCATCGTGCGTGCCGATGGCGCGTCTTCGATGCAGCGCGACAGCCTGCTGGCCGATGGCGCGGCCGTGTCGCGCGGGGCCTTGCTGCAGCTGGCGCTGCTGCCATCCGAAAACCGCGCCGCTGCCGCGCTGGCGCGCACCTATCCTGGCGGCCACGACGCCTTTGTGCAGGCGCTGCAAGCAAAGATCCACAGCCTGGGCCTGACGCGAACCCATTTGCGCGAGCCTGTCGGCAGCTCGCCGGGCAATACCTCGACGGCCACGGAAGTGGCGAAGATCGTGGCCGCCGCCGCGCGCTATCCGGACATCGCCCGCATCACCAGCCACCCGCAGGCCAGCGTGGCCGTCAACGGCAAGACGCGTACCTTGCGCAATACCAACCCGCTGGTGGGCGGCAAGGGCTGGGACATCGTGCTGTCGAAAACCGGCAGCAGCCACGAGGCTGGCAGCTGCCTGAGCATGCGCATGCGCAGCGGCGGCAAGAACGTCACCGTGGTGCTGCTGGACGCCGACGGCGCGCAGCGGCGCTCGCTCGACGCGGGCAATATCCGCGACACCCTGGCCGGCAGGACGGCCCGCATGTACTGATCCCCCTGGCGCGCCGCGCCGCGGCCGCCTTTTTTTTTACACTCTGGAGATGAAGATGACACTATTGGCGAAGTTGATGCTGGCGACGGTTGCGACCATGTCGGCGGCTACCGTGCAGGCAAAGACACCGGCGCCCAAGCCGGATACCCCTGTCGATTGCGACAGCTGCAAGGCGTGGAACGGGGAAGTCACACCGTTCAACGTATTTGGCAATACCTGGTATGTGGGCACGGCCGGCTTGTCCGCCGTGCTGGTGACCAGCCCGCAAGGCCACGTCCTGCTCGACGGCGCGCTGCCGCAATCGGCGCCTCTGATCATCGCGAACATCGCGGCGCTGGGTTTCCGCATCGAGGATGTGAAATTCATCCTCAATTCCCACGCGCATTGGGATCACGCGGGCGGCATCGCCGCGCTGCAGCGCGCCAGCGGCGCCACCGTGGTGGCCAGCGCCTCGGGCGCCCTGGGATTGCAAAGCGGCACCAACGGCAAGGATGATCCGCAATTCCAGGCCAAGCCTGTCGTGCATGTGGCAAAGGTGGAGAAGGTCAAGGTGGTGGGCGAGGGCGATTCCATCAAGCTGGGGCCGTTGAACCTGACGGCGCACATGACGCCAGGCCACACGCCAGGCGCCACCACCTGGACCTGGACCTCGTGCGAAGGGCAGCGCTGCCTGGACGTGGTGTATGCCGACAGCCTGAATCCGTATTCCAGCGGCGACTTTACGTACACGGGCAAAGGGGGCGGCCCCGATATCTCGGCCTCGTTTGCCGCCAGCATCGCCAAGGTGGCGGCCCTGCCGTGCGACATCATTCTTTCCGTGCATCCCGATTCGACGGGCGTGCTGGACAAGGCGGCCAAGCGCAGCGGCGAACACAATCCCTTCATCGACGCGAACGCCTGCCGCGCCTATGCGGCCACGGCGGACGCCATGCTGACGAAACGGCTGGCGAAGGAGCGCGGCGTGGCCCTGCCTGCGGCGGCCCCGGCTGCCCAGCACGCGCACTAGGCTGGCTGCACCAAGCTGCCTGCCTAAGCTGGCTGCATCAGGCGCGCTGCAGCAGGCGCTACGTTCCGGGCATGGCCGCGGGCTGTATGGCCTGGCCTGCCCGGGCTTTTTGCAGGCGCTTCAGAAATACCGCCATTTCCCTGGCGGCCTGCATGTCGCCTTGCCGCTGTGCCACTGCCGCGCCCGCCGTCCAGGCGGCTTCGGCTTCTTCCAGCCGTTCCAGCTGCCGCAGTGCCTTGCCCAGCAGCTTCCAGGCGGCCGAATAGCCGGGCTGCTGCGTGGTAGCCTGTGTCAGGTGGACGACGGCTTGCTCTGCATCATTTTCCTTCAGGCAGGCGTCGCCCAGGCCAAAGCGCAGCAGGGCGTTGTCGCGGCCCGACGCCAGCAGTTTTTCCAGTTGTGTACGCATGCACGCCTCCATTAATATACAAGTCGATACTTGCATATTAATCCCTGCGTCGTCGGGAAACAAGGCGGCGTGCGCCGGGACGCGTCGCGCATTGCCAGGCCAAGGCACAGGTATTGCCGGAGTATTTTTCAACAAGCCTTTTAATGAGAATGCATTATCATTTATAATGCAAGCTTATTGCATTGATTTGCCCTTGTCAGGAATCCCATGTCCGTGTTTTCACGCCGCCCCGTGGCGCTTTTGCTGGCCGCCGCCAGTCCCCTGGCGCTGGCCTTCGACCCCGCCGTTGCCGTTGACGATGCTGGCGAGGCCCGCGATGTCGTCACCGTCAAGGCCGAGCGCCAGCATTACCGCAGCCTGTCGGCGACGGGCGCCACCAAGACGGATGCGCTGCTGATGGATTTGCCGCAGAGCGTGCGCGTGCTGACGGGCGACCTGCTGCGCGACGCGGGCGTGACGACCCTGGCCGGCGCGCTGGACCTGGCCAGCGGCATCTCGAAGCAAAGTCCGCTCGGCGGCCTGTGGGACAGCTACGCCATGCGCGGCTTCACGGGCGACCCGAATTTCGGTTCCGACTACATGGTCAACGGCTTCAGTTCCAGCCGCGGCTACAACGGCATGCGCGACGCGGGCAACACGCAGAATGTGGAAGTGCTGAAAGGCCCGGCCTCGGCCCTGTATGGCCGGGGCGAGCCGGGCGGCACCGTCAACATCACGACGAAAAAGCCGAAGTTCGCGCCTGAATACAGCGCCGATGTGTCGCTCGGCAGCTTCCATGCGCGGCGCGCCGCCGCCGACCTGACGGGACCGCTGAGCGAGACCATCGCCTACCGCCTGAACGCCGCCCACGAAGAGGGCCACAGCTTCCGCGACACGGTGAAAGTCGAGCGCAGCCTGTTCTCGCCCTCGTTCATCTGGCTGGTGGGCGAGCACACGAGCGTATCGTATGAAATCGAGGCCGTGCAACAGCGCGCGCCGTTCGACCGTGGCGTCGTCGCCGTCAATGGCAAGCTCGGCGTCGTTCCCGTCTCGCGCTTCCTGGGCGAACCGGGCGATGGTCCCATGACGGTCAAGTCGCTGGGACAGCAGCTGTTCCTCCACCATGCGCTGTCCGACGACTGGACGCTGCAGGCGGGCGCTTCCTACCGCGACAGTGAATTGACGGGGTATTCGACGGAGGCGAACAACTTGCTGGCCGATGGCCGCACCTTGCGTCGCCAGCGGCGCCACCGCGATTTCTCGGCCACCGACGTCTCCGCCCGCGTGGAGGTGCTGGGCAAGTTCAGGACGGGCGCGCTGGCGCACGAGATGCTGCTGGGCGTGGACGCCTATCACTTCGATGACCACCGGGTGCAGCTGCGCCGCAATCCCTCGGCCGCGAATGCCTATGCCATCGACATTTTCAATCCCGTGTATGGCGGCCAGGCCGCTCCGCTGGCCCTGTCCATCGATACGCAGGAAGGACAAAGGGCGCGGGGACTGTATGCGCAGGACCAGGTAGACCTGGGGCCGCGGTGGAAGGCGCTGGTGGGCGTGCGCCACGATAGCTATACGCAGGACGTGATGAATAACCGCCTGCACGTGAGCAACCGCCAGTCGCTGTCGGCCACCAGCCCGCGCGCGGGCCTCGTCTACCAGCCGTCGAAAGCCTGGTCGCTGTATGCGAGCGCGGCGAAAGGTTTTCGCCCCAACAGCGGCATCAGCATCGACAACCAGGCCTTCCCGGCGGAGCGCAGCCGCGCGTATGAACTGGGCGCGAAGCTGGACACGGGCAAGCTGACGGGCACCGTGGCCGTGTACGACATCCGCAAGAGCAATGTGCTGACGACCAATCCCGCCAACACGGATTTCGCCATCGCGGCGGGCCAGGTGGGCAGCCGTGGACTGGAGCTGGACGTGTCGGGCGAGCTGGCGCGCGGCCTGCGCGTCTCGGGCGCCTACGCCTACACGGACGCCACCGTCACGCGCGGCGATAACACGATCGTCACGGGCAGCCGCTTCGCCAACGTGCCGCGCCACGGCGCCAACCTGCTGGCCACGCAGCAATTCGCGCTGGCCACGGGCACGGCCAGCGTGGGCGGCGGCGTGCAATACGTGGGCGAGCGCAAGGGCGACGTCGCCGCCAGCAGCAGCTTTACCCTGCCGGCCTACACGACGGCCAGGCTGCTGGCGTCCTACTCGCCGAATGCGAAACTGCGCCTGGCCGTGAACGTGGAAAACCTGTTCAATCGCAGCTACTATGCGAGTTCCTACAGCCAGCTGTGGGTAGCGCCGGGAGCGGAGCGCACGGTGACCTTGAATGCGCATTACAGGTTTTGATTTAATCACCCAACAGCCAAGTGCCGGGGTCAGACCCGCCGGGGGAATATGCCCCAATGGGGCATATTCCGATTCCGAAGGAACTGACCCCAGTTTTTGCCTGTGGGTTGAAATAATACTGTCGACTCACTAAAGTGTTTACATCAACCAATGACTGTTTCCCCGACTTCCCCCGCCACCCTGCGCACCCGCATCGCCGTCATCGACGTCATGCGCGGCCTCGTCATGCTGATCATGCTGTTCGACCATGTGCGCGAAACGTTCTTTCTGCACCACCAGGTGGGCGACCCCATGGATGCGGCCCATGTCGATCCGGCCCTGTTCTTCACGCGCCTGGCAGCCCATGTGTGCGCGCCCATGTTTGTCTTTTTGACGGGGCTGTCAGCCTGGCTGTATGCGCATCCGGCGGCCGGCCCGCGCAGTGCCAGCGGCTTTCTGTTCAAGCGTGGCTTGCTGCTGGTGGTGCTGGAACTGGTCTTCGTCAACTTCGCCTGGATGGGTACCTTCACGCCCGCGATCCTGTATCTGCAGGTGATCTGGGTCATCGGCCTGGCCATGATGGCGCTGGCCGTGCTGCACAAGTTGCCGTTGAAAGTGCTGGCCGTGCTGGGCGTGGCGATTATCGCCGGCCAGCATCTGTTGACCGACCTGCGCGCGCAAGAGGGCAGCTTTGCGTATTACGTGCTGACGGTGCTGCTGCAACGCGGTTACCTGGTGGCGGACGGCGCCATGAAGATCAAGGTCAGTTATCCGCTGCTGCCATGGATAGGCGTGATCGTGCTCGGCTATGTGGCCGGCCCCCTGTATGCGCGCAGCCGTTCGCCGGAGGAGCGCCGCCGTCTGCTGCTGGCGCTGGGCGGCGGCGGCTTGCTGCTGCTGGCCGTGCTGCGAGGCTTCAATCTCTACGGTGAAACCTTGCCGTGGCTGGCGGGCGACACGGCCGTGCGCACGGCCATGAGCGTGCTGAACTTCACCAAGTATCCGCCGTCGCTGGACTTTTTGCTGTTCACGCTGGGCCTGGGGCTGCTGGGCATGGCCTGGCTGGAAAACGTCGATAACTGGTTCACGCGGGCTTGCGCCACCTTTGGCGGCGCGCCCATGTTTTATTATCTGCTGCACCTGTATCTGCTGCTGGCCATCCGCATCGCCGTGACGGCCGTGCTGGGTGCCAACCATGGCGACCGTTATGGCGTCGAGCACGTCTGGCAGGTGTGGCTAATCGCGCTGGCCCTGATACCCGTGCTGTACTACCCATGCCGCGCGTTTGCCAACTACAAGCGCACGTCGAAGCAGGCCTGGGTGCGCTACTTCTGAGTTTGCCTACTTGCAGTAGAGGCGATCAATGCTATGCGGCGACGCCAGGTAATGCCGCGTCTGCCAACCGATGGCCACCCGGTAGGCGCAGGGCGGGTCGAGCGCCACGTTGACGGGGAAGCCGCCATTGTTGCCTGAAAGGTGAGGACCGCCCGCGCCGCCGCGGAACAGGTAGTTGCTGGGCGGCGGCGGTGGCGTGAAGCTGGCGGCCGGCAGTGGCGGCGGCGGGTGCGTGATGCCGTTGTTGTTGGAAATGGTGATATTGAAAAAGCGCAGATGCGGATGGTCGATGGTGTACAGGATATGCACGAGGCCGCCCGCGATGGGGTTGCAGGCATTGCTGCGCAACTCTTCCAGGTCCAGCGCCACGATGACGGGGGAGTTGTCAAAGACGATGGAGTCGAGCCCGTCCGTGGCTACCAGCGCCAGGCTGGTGCCATCGCGTACTTCAAAGCCCAGGCGGTAGCGGCGTATGGGTTCGCTCTCGGCCGCCGTCAGGCTGCGGCCCGCATCGAGGATGGGCAAGCCGCCCGGCAGCTTGGCCGGATGCAGGCTGGTGATGGCGGGCGTGTTGACGGTGAGCAAATCGAAGGTGCGCAGGAAGATGCCGGGCGCCACGTTGACGATCGCCGTCGTGCCGTCGCGCATGTCCACCGTGACGGGCTTGCCATCGACCCGTATCCAGCCGCCCGGTTTCACATCGCCCGTATCGATGATGACGGGCGCCGAGTCGCCCAGGCCCAGGCCGTTCGTGTAAAACACATAGCCGACGTGCGTACCGAGGAGCTGCGTCAGCGGCGCCAGGCTGGCGGGCGCGACCGAGGGGATGGCCGTCGGGTCGTCGCTGCCGCCGGACCAGGTCCATTCGCCGATGAGGAAACGGTATTCGAGCGGATGGGCAGGAATGGCGCTGTTGCGCAGCGGACAATTGCCCTTCAAGGTGACGCCGCCGGCGAACACATAGGAAGCGCCGGGGCCGCCCGCATAGCCTTGCGCGGAAAAGCCGGCCAGCGACGGAAACGGGTGGATGTCGAAGATTTCCACCTGCTGCCAGTGCGGCACGCCTTCCACGTCGGGCGGCAAGACTTCTTTCGAGCACAGTTCGACGCAGAAACAGTGGCCCACGTTTTCGCGCCCCGGCTGGCGCCCGTTGGCCTGCGTTTCCGACAGGATGGGCACGCTGCCCAGCTGCGCCGTGAAATATACGTCGGGGCCGCTGGCGAACTCCACGTTGATGAACGGAGAGAAAGGCGTCAAGGTGAAGTCCGAACTCAGGTAATCAATGCGGAAGCGCCCGCTGGCATCCGTCACCGCAACACCTAGCGCATCGTCCTGCAGCCAGTCGGCGTCGAACGCGCGCACGGTGGCGCCGGCGATCGGCGCTTGCGGCGCATCGCAGGTGCGCAGGCGGCCGCAGATGGTCCAGGCGCCGAAGCGGGCGCGCACCAGGCACCAGAAGCGCTGCGGCAGGCAATAGTCCCAGACGGCAAGGAAATCGTTCTCGGCCTGGCGCCAGCGGGGCTGGATGGTGGTGATGGAGAACTGCAGCGGCACGGGATCTTTCGGCCCCGGCTTCAAATGGGGAACGGTCGGGCACAGCACGTCCACCTCGACGGCTTCGCCCTGATAATTGTCATCCAGGGTGTAGCCGTAGTTGCCGTCCTCATCCGTGCGTGCTTCGGCCAGCAGGAAGGGCGCCTTCGCCTGCACTTCCTCGTCGGTCAGGATGGCAAAGGTTTCCTTGGCGCTGGCCACCGCCAGGGCCGTGACGTTTTGCGTCTCGCGTGGCCGGTACAGGCGCACGATGACGTGCGACATCGGTTCAGGACACTCGGCACAGATCAAGCCGCACAGCTTGCCCCGCAAGATATAGGCCATGGTGGTCTCCAGCATGATTGGACAGCAGCACCGCCCGGAATGGCGGCGCTGTTACCAAGCTAGCAAAAGACTGACGGACGGATTTGATCTGGATTAAAGGCGGGCCGGCTATTTGATCAGCGCCAGTACCTCGCGGAAACGTGGGTGCTTGCAGTCGCGCAGCCATTCGAAGGCCAGCATCTCCACCGTCACCAGATGGGCACCGAGCTTGCCCAGCCGTGCCAGGGCAGCGTCGCGGCTGGCGGCCTGGCGCGAGCCGACGGCGTCGATGGCGATGATGACTTCATACCCGAGCTGCAGCAGGCCGACGGCTGTCTGCAGCATGCACACATGCGCTTCGCAACCGGTGACGACGACCTGTCTGCGCCCGGCGGGCAGTATCTGCTGCAAGCCATCGAAACAGGCGCCGAAATGCGTCTTGTGCAGGGTCTGTTCGCACAGTGCGGCGATCTCTTCCACGTTCGGTCCCAGCCCCTGGCGATTCTGTTCCGTGCCCAGCACGGGCACGTCGAGCAGGCGGGCAATCCTGGCCAGGCGCAGGTTCTGTGCCAGGACCAGGCCGGCGTCGTGGATGGCCGGCATCAGGCGGCCTTGCAGGTCGACAATGACCAGTACGGCCTGGTTCGCATCCATCAGCATGGCGTTCTCCTTATTAGTATGTAGGTGGCGACAGTGTAGCGCGCCGCGGTTGGCTCAAGCTGGCCAGCTGGGCGTGGCCGTCTCGCCCATCAGGTAGGCGTGATTCAGCTCGATGGCGCTGCGCAGGTAATTCCACAGGGCGCTGACCCGGGCGATGTTGCGCCGCTCGCTGGGCGAGATCATCCAGAACGAGCGCACGAGGTCAATGTCGCCATCGAGCACGGGCACCAGTTCGTTCGACTGCTGCGCCACGAAGCAGGGCAGGATCGCCAGCGCCTGGCCCGCGCGCGCCGCGTGGTACTGGGCAATCACGCTGGTGCTGCGGAACGCACGCAGCGAGTCGGGCGCCACGTTGTCCATGTAGCGCAGCTCGGCGCTGAAGACCAGGTCGTCCACATAGCCGATGATGGGTGCTGCGCCAGTTGCGCCAGGCTCGTGATCGGCGCATGGCGCGCCAGGTAGGCGGGCGTGGCG
>NZ_NRDQ01000178.1 GCF_002878455.1 Janthinobacterium sp. AD80 | reverse complement strand
AGCGCCATCGGCCACGCCACCCATGCCTTCGCGGCGCACCTGGGCGGCGCGCGCCAGCCAGGCGTCGGCCGCGCCGATACGCGCCGCCGTGTTGGCCAGCACCAGATGCGTCAGGCGCCGCGACTGGTGGATGCCCAGCCACTGGCCCGTCAAGCCGCCCATCGAGATGCCGCAGAACGCAGCCTGCGCCACGTCCAGGTGGTCCAGCAGCGCCACCACGTCCTGGCCCAGGCGCTCGATGCCGAACGGCGCGCCGCCGCTGGCGGACTGGCCATGGCCACGCGTATCGTAGCGCACGACGAAGAAGTCGCTGGCCAGGGCATCGGCCTGCGCATCCCACATGGACAGGTCCGTGCCCAGGGAATTCGACAGCACCAGACAGGGATTGCCACGTTCGCCATCGGTGCGGTAATGCAGGCGCGTGTCGCCCGCTGTGAAAAAGGATTGCATGCTGTGTCCCTATTGTCCCTGTGTCCTTAGGCGGCGGCGCGCTGCCGCTCGACTGCCGCTGACGGCAGCGCCGCGCTGTCGCGGCTCAAATGAAAATCAAACGCGATCGATGCATATGGCTGCTGCAGCTGCAGGGCAGCCAGTTGCGCCGCATCGTCGACCCGCGTGATGGGCGGCACCAGGCCTTCGCGCGTGGCGAAGGCGAAATCGTCCCACAGATAGCTGTCGCCATCGATGTTGATCTGCGTCGTCAGCTTGCGGTGGCCCGGCGCGCTGATGAAGAAATGGATGTGCGCCGGACGCTGGCCGTGGCGGCCCAGCAGATCGAGCAGCTGCTGCGTGGTGCCGTCCGGCGGGCAGCCATAGCCGGCCGGCAGGATGCTGCGGAACTGGTAGCGCCCGTCCTGGTCCGCGACGATGGTGCGGCGCAGGTTGAACGGCGACTGCGTATGGTCGAAGAACGAGTAATTGCCCAGCAAATTCGCATGCCAGACTTCGACCTGCGCGCCGGGCAGCGGCTGGCCATCGGCGTCGAACACGGTGCCCTGCATCAGCAGCACCTCGGCGCGTTCGCTCTCCGTGCCATCGTCGAGACGGGCGTAGCCCACGCTTTCGGGTGCGCCTGCCACGTACAGCGGACCTTCGATGGTGCGCGGCGTGGCGCCGGCCAGGCCAGCCTGCGCCTCAGCCTCGTCGGCGCGCAGGTCGAGAAAATGTTCCAGGCCCATGCCCGCCGCCAGCAAACCCAGTTCGCTGGAAGCACCGGCGGCCGACAGGTAGGCCAGGCCGCTCCAGAACTCGTCGGGCGTGACGTCCAGGTCGTCGATGGTCTTGCACAAGTCGCCCAGCAGGCGCACGACGATCTGCTGCACGCGCGGGTTGGCGGGACGGTCGGCGGCGTCCACGATCCACTTCTTGACGAGGGTATCGATGTCGGTATGTTGCATGAGGTGTCTCCTTGAGTAAGGGGTACTGCGCCGGATGCTGCGCGCGGGTCAGGAATCGTCGCCGCGCACCGAGGATGGATGGCGGCACAGCGGCATCACGTCGATCTGCATGTAGGGGAACAGCGGCAAGGAGGTCAGCAGGTTGTGCAGATCGTCCACGCTGTCCACGTCAAAGACGCTGATGTTGGCGTACTGCCCGGCGATACGCCACAGATGGCGCCACTTGCCTTCCTGCTGCAGGCGCTGCGCCAGTTCCTTTTCCGTCTGCTTGAGCTGCGCCGCCTGCTCGGCGGGCATGCTCAAGGGCAGGTTCACGTTCATGCGTACATGGAATAACATGGTTTCTCCTTTGACTTTCCTATTGACGCTGCAAAGAACGCAGCTTGTCGGTGTCGATCTCCACGCCCAGGCCCGGCCCTGTCGGCACCTGCAGCATGAAGTCGCGGTACACGAGCGGTTCGCGCAGGACTTCCTGCGTCAGCAGCAGTGGTCCGAACAGTTCCGTGCCCCAGGCCAGTTCCGCAAACGTGGAACAGACATGGGCCGTGGCGGCCGTGCCGATGCCGCCTTCGAGCATGGTGCCGCCATACAGGCCGACGCCGGCCAGGCGCGCCACGGTGGCCACTTCCAGCGCCGGCAGCAAGCCGCCCGACTGGGTGATCTTGACCGCGTACACGTCGGCCGCATCGGCCTGCGCCAGCGCCAGCGCATCGGCCGGGCCATGCAGGGCTTCATCGGCCATGATGGCCACGTCGAAACGCTGCTTCAGGCGCGCCAGCGCGGCGCGGTTGCCCGCCTTGACGGGCTGCTCGATCAGGTCGATGCCGCCCGCTTCCAGTGCGGCGATGCCGCGCACGGCGTCCGTCTCGCTCCAGGCCTGGTTGACGTCGACGCGCACGCTGGCGCGCTCGCCCAGCGCCCGCTTGATTTCCAATACGTGGGCCACGTCGTCCATCACGTCGCGCAAGCCGATCTTCAGCTTGAAGATGCGGTGGCGGCGCAGCTCCAGCATTTTTTCGCCTTCGGCGATGTCGCGCACGGTGTCGCCGCTGGCCAGCACCCAGGCCACGGGCAGCGCGTCGCGTACCCGCCCGCCCAGCAGTTCCGACAGCGGCACGTTCAGGCGGCGTGCCTGCGCGTC
Source organism: Janthinobacterium sp. AD80 (assembly GCF_002878455.1). Classification (GTDB taxonomy): domain Bacteria; phylum Pseudomonadota; class Gammaproteobacteria; order Burkholderiales; family Burkholderiaceae_D; genus Janthinobacterium. The sequence goes on along the minus strand of NZ_NRDQ01000178.1, from coordinate 2,391 downwards.
GAGCAGCGCCGTCTCGATCGCGCACTTGGCGAAGCGGTTGCCCTGCACCACCTTGCGCAAGATGGCCATGGCTTTCGCCACCTGGCTCGCTTCCATGCCGACCAGCAGCGGCGCGATATAGGTGTCGATATTCGTCTTGATGCTTTCCGGGCTTTCGCCGCCGTAGCTCAAGCCGCCGATGGTGGTGGCCTCGCCCCAGCCCGTGATGCCGTCGGCGCAGCGCACGCGCACCAGCACCAGGGTCTGGGTATTCATGGTGGCGACGGACATGCGGTGCGGACGAATGGTCGGCACATCGACCAGGAAGGTCTCGATATTTTGAATCATATTTATTCCGTATAATTCTGTGGAGTGGAGACACGATATGCCCCCAAAGCCCCCACGTCCAACACCGAGTTGGTATCGAACCTATACCTGAAAGGTATGAAGATGGAATTACGCCACTTGCGCTACTTCGTTGCGGTCGCCGAAGAAAGGAACTTCACGCGCGCCGCCGAGCGCCTGCATATCGCGCAGCCGCCCCTCAGCCGGCAGATGCAGCAGCTGGAAGAAACCCTGGGCGTGGCGCTGATCGAAAAAGGTTCGCGGCCCTTGCGCCTGACCGAGGCGGGCGAGTTTTTTCTCGCCCACGCGCGCCCGCTGCTCGACCAGGTGCGCGACCTGAAGGCGATGACGCAGCGCATCGGCAAGCTGGAACGTACCCTGTCGATCGGCTTCGTCGCCTCGACCCTGTATGGGGAATTGCCCGATGTGGTGCACCGCTATTGCGAACGCCACCCCGAGGTGGACGTGACCTTGCACGAAATGACGACGGTGGAGCAGATCAAGGCCCTGAAGGAAGGGCGCATCGACGTGGGTTTCGGGCGCCTGAAAAGCGAGGATCCCAGCATCCGCCGCATCCTGCTGCGCGAAGAGCGCCTGGTGGTGGCCCTGCCGCCCGGGCACCGGCTGGCGCATGGCGAGGGCGGCCTGCGCCTGACGGACCTGACGCATGAAACCCTGCTGGTGTACCCGAAGGCGCCGCGCCCCAGCTTTGCCGACCAGGTGCTGGCCATGTTCAGCGATGGCAATGTCACGCCCGGCCTCATCACCGAGGTGCGCGAGCTGCAGATTTCCATGGGCCTGGTGGCGGCCGGCCAGGGCATTTCCATCGTGCCGGAAAGCGTGCAAGCCATGCATCACCGTAACGTCATCTACCGCAAGCTGGACGACCAGCATGCGTTCTCACCCATCCTGTTCAGCATGCGGCGCATGGACCGCTCGCCCGAGCTGGAAAACATTCTTGCCGCCGTGTACTCGATCTACGATGAACACGGCATCGCGCACATCAAGGAAAGCCTGTAGCCGTGCTGCGCGCAGCTACAGCGGCGCGTCGGCCAGCAGTTCCGGACGCAGCGCGCGGATGCGCAGTTCCGTGAAATAGCCGCCCGCCTCGTTGTAGCGAAGGTAGTGGCGGCCGCAGTCCAGGCAGCGGGCCACCTGGCTCAGGTTGGCGGGATAAAAGCGCGGCGCGATGGGCGCGTCGATGCTGTCGTAGCGCGTGCCCTGCGGATGGTACTCGGCAAACGTCGGTTCTTCGTACGGGTCTTCGCGCAGGGTGCCGATTTCTTCAAAGCGGTTCAGCTCCAGCGAGGTGGGAAGGCGCTGCCAGGCATCGAGCGGGACGGCGCAGCAGCTGCATTTTTTTGTCACCAGCGCCGACGTGGCGGCCAGCGCGGACAAAGCGGGAAAGTCGATGAATTTCATGTTCAGCCATGGCTAAGGTGCGGCCCTTGGCAACGAGCCAGGCCGCGCCCTCTCATTTTATCCCAGCAAGCGCCAGGCCATGGCTGCCCTTATCGCCCAGCCCATCGTCGGCGTCCAAGCCGCTGTCGCCGTGCCAGGCCCAGTTCCAGCAGCATCAGCAGGCCGCCGGAAACAAGCAGCAAGGGCATCAGCGCGCACATGAGCGCCGCCACCAGCCAGGCCAGCGCCGAGGGCGAGGTCCAGGCGCCGGGCAGCAGCCTGGGCAAGCCCAGGGTGCCAGGCATGCGGCGCTTGAAGAACATCACCCAGCCCGATACCAGCGAAAACAGCACGCTGGCGCCAAACAGCAGCAGCAAGGCCTGGTTCCACCAGCCGAATTCGCCCCGGTGAAACGGGATGCCGATGGCCGTGGCCTTGCCGAACGCCGTCTGCGCTTCCCAGCCCGCGTAGTACAGGGGCTTGCCGCTGTAGGCGTCGAACTGCAGGTCGAAGCGCAAGGTGGGCCGGCTACGGTCGGCCATGGCAGCGCGCCACACATCGTCCTGGCTGGCCGGCGCCGTCAGCTGCACGGCGATGGCGGGCGCGTGGCTGCGCGCCACCTGCCACGCATCCTGCCAGTCCAGCGGCGCGCCCTCCTCGGTTGAG
>NZ_NRDQ01000177.1 GCF_002878455.1 Janthinobacterium sp. AD80 | reverse complement strand
GTTGTTGACCGATAACGGCTCAGCCTTTCGCTCCAAGTCATTCAAGGCCACTTGTAGCCAGATAGCATTGAAGCACCGCTTTACACGGCCCTATCGACCACAGACCAATGGCAAGGCCGAACGCTTCATCCAGTCAGCCTTGCGCGAATGGGCTTACGGCTTTGTTTATAACAACTCACTGGAGCGGGCCAACATGCTCAAAGAATGGAACCATCACTACAACTGGCACCGGCCGCATCAGGGCATTGCTGGCAAGGCCCCAATGTCACGGCTCAGATCCGGCCAGAATAACCTCTTGCAACTTCACACCTAGCGCGCCGGCACGCCGCTGCCGCCATGCGCCAGCAGGCGCAGCACGACTTCCTTCTGGAATGAACGAAACTCCTTATCGGCACTGACGTTGGCGAAAGCCAGCACGGCTGTCTTGCTGGCGCGGTCGACGCAGACGACGGACGCGGCGCCCGGGTCGCCGCCGCTGTGCGTGGCCAGCGGCTTGCCGTCGACGTCGCGCAGCAGCCAGACGAGGGCCTGGCGCACGGACACATCGGCCGGCACGACGGGAGCCGCTTGTGGGGCAAAAAACAATTGCAGGGTGGCATCTTGCAGGTAGCGGTGGCCATCGACCCGGCCGCCATTGCTGAAAATGGCCAGGAAACGGGCGAAGTCGTTGGCCGAGCTGCGCAGCAAGCCGGCCGGCCAGTCCGGGTAGCCGACGGGCGGCAACGCCTGCAGGCCCGGCTCCTTGTGCGCATATGGCGTGGCGACGACGGCGCGGCGCGGCAGGCTGGCCAGGCTCCAGGCCGTATTATCCATGCCCAGCGGCTCGAACAGCTGCGCCTGCGCATAGGCGTCGAGCCCATCGGGATGCAAGCGGCCCACCAGATAGCCGAGCAGGGCGATGCCGACATTGCTGTAGCGCCATTCCGTGCCGGGGCGGGCGGCAAACGACAGGTCCGCGTCGTACCAGGCGCCGCCGCGCGACAGATAGCCCTTGACGAAGTCGCGCAGGGGCAATCGCGGGTCGCCCTGGACGGCAAACGCCGCCGTCTTGTCGTACACGGCGTCGGAAATGCCGGACGTGTGGCTGAGCAAGTGGCGGAAGGTGATGGGCACGTCGGGAAACTTCGGATGCAGGAGCGGGAAGTCCAGGTAGGCGGCCACCTTGTCGTCGAGCCGGAAGGCGCCCTGTTCCAGCAGCTGCATGGCGGCCGTGGCCGTGACCAGCTTGCTGACGGAAGCCACGTGGAAGACCGTGTTCGCATCGGCCTTCTTGCCCGCCTGGATATCGGCCCAGCCATAGCCGCGCGCGAACAGCGTCTGTTCGCCGCGCACCACGGCCACGCTCATGCCCGGCGTTTCCGTGCGCGCCAGGCCCTTGTGCATGAAAGCGTCAAAGTCCTTTTCCCAGGCCAGGCTGACGGGATCGGTGGCGCAGCCCGTTTGCAGCAGGGCCAGCGAGACGCCCAGTCCCAGCACGCTTCTACGTTTCATTGAGTCTTCTTTCTTTGCTGTTGAATCCGCACATACGCTGTAGCGTGCGCGGCATTTTTAATTATCTTAACAATATTTCCGCCCGAGCCAGGGCCAATTGACGAAACGTTGCTGTGTAGCAATGAGAAGCAGGGCGGCGACGGGGCCTATTTGCGCCAGTAGCGCCGCAGCAGGGGCGTCACCGTCAGGCCGTGCGCGATGATGGACAGCATGACGACGACGATGGTGATGTCGGCCAGTTCGCGCGCCAGGCCGTGCGGCAAGCCGTGGGCGATGGCATAGCTGAGGTAGTACAGCGAACCGATGCCGCGCACGCCAAACCAGGCGGCCAGGCCGCGCAGGCGCACGCTGGTGCCGGACGCCAGCAAGCCCAGCATCACGCTGGCCGGGCGCGCCACCAGCAGCAGGAACAGGGCCACGCTCCACGCCTGCCAGCTCCAGGCGGCAGCCGTGACGGCGCCGCCCAGCAGCAAGACCAGGGTCAGTTCCGACAGGCGCTCCAGGTGTTCCTTGAAGACCAGCGCTTCGCCGCTGACGGTGAGCGGCGCCGCGCTGTCGTGCGCCTGGGTGGCCGAGACGGCATGCGCCTCTTCGGCCTGCAGCAAGCCCTGGCGGTCCGTCGGCGCGCCGGCCAGCACCAGTTCCGTCTGGCGCAGGGCCACGCCGGCAAAGAACACGGCCAGGAAGCCCCAGGCGTGCAGCCAGGTGGCCACGCCATACACGAGGGCAATCAGGCCCAGTCCCGCCAGGTCGTCCAGCACCGCATGTTTCGGCTCCTTGCCGCGCAGTTGCCAGCCCAGCCAGGCCAGCAGCGCGCCGCCGGCCGCGCCCAGGACGATGGCGGCCACGCTGGCCCACAGCAAATCGCGCCACAGCCAGGTGCCGGCGTGCGGCCCCAGTTCATGCAGGCCCAGCAAGCCCAAGCCCAGCATGACGAAGGGAAAGCCGCTGCCATCGTTCATGCCCGCGTCGCTGGTAAGCATGAAGCGCAACTGGTCGCTGTCGCCCGCATGGCGCAGCTGCACGTCGGTGGCCAGCACGGGGTCGGTGGGGGCGAGAATGGCGCCCAGCAGCACGCCCGCGCCCAGCGGCAGGTCCAGCACCCAGTGGGCGAAGGCGGCCACCAGGGCCACGGAGATGGCCATCGACAGCCAGGCCAGGCGCAGCGAGGGCAGCCAGCGCGCCAGGCTGAACGGCACCGGCATCTTGACGCCGGCGGAAAACAGGGAGATGAGGACGGCGATTTCCGTCAGGGTTTCCAGCAGGGGCGCCTGCTCGACCAGGTCGAAGGCGAACAGGCCGAGGAACATCGGCCCCAGCAGCAGGCCCACGCCCAGGTAGGCCATGGCCGAGGTCATGGGCAGGCGCGCAATGCTGTCGGCGGCCAGGCCGCGCGCCAGCATCAGGCAACCGATGAGGATGAACCAAGCGGTGGTGCTCATGCGTGCCAGCCCTTCGCGCGTGCTTGCAGGCATTCCATTCTAGCGGCGCGCGGCGATGGGCAGCGCGCCGCTGGAAGTCACAGCTTGGCGAGGCTGATTTTTTCCTCCGGCAAGGGGCTGTCGTAGACGGTGAGGGGGTCGTGCGTGGAACGCAGGCGGGGCAGGCCGTGCGGATAGTGGGCCGTGATGAACGCCAGCATCTGTTCGCGCACGATGCAGCGCAGCTCGAAGGCCAGGCCCGAATCTGCGGCGCTGATCAGAAAACGCACGCGCACGGCGCGCTCGTTCGAATCCGTCGCTTGCACGGTGCACACGCGCTTGTCCCATTGCGGCGCCGCTTCGCAGATGCGCGCCAGTTCAGCCCGCAGCGGTTCGAGCGGGATGCTGAAATCGAGCCACAGGAATACCGTGCCCAGCAGGGTAGACGAGCTGTGCGTCCAGTTCTCGAACGGATTTTCAATGAACCATTGCAGCGGCACGATCAAACGACGCTCGTCCCACACGCGCACGACCACGTACGTGCCCTTGATTTCCTCGACCTTGCCCCATTCGCCGTTGACGATCAGCACGTCGTCGATGCGGATCGGCTGGGAGAAGGCGATTTGCAGGCCGGCAATGAAATTGCCCAGTACGGGGCGGGCGGCGATACCGGCCACCAGGCCCGCCACGCCGGCCGAGGCCAGCAGGCTGGCGCCGATCTGCCGCGCGCCGGGCAGTGTCAGCAGCACGAAAGCCAGGCCCAGGATGACGACGATGGCGTGCGCGCTGCGCGTGAGCACGCGGGCCTGGGTGATCAGGCGGCGCGCGCGCAGGTTGTCGGCCACGTCGACGGGGTTGATTTCGGAAATCGTGATGGACAGGGTTTCGATGCATTTCATGGCCAGCCACGTCAGCGCCACGATCAGCGCCACGCTGGTGAGGTGCGACATGGCAACGAGGCCCGGCGTATCGTCGGGCGCGCCGGCCAGCACCATGCGCAGGCCGAAGACGATCACGCACAGCTGGCTGGCGCGGAAAGCCACGCGGGTGGCGTTGGTGGTGAACGGGCGGCCATTGGCCAGTCTTTTCAGCAGGCTGATGCCGGCACGGTGCACGCCGATTGCGACCACGGTGACGAGCAGGGCGGAAACGAGCACGGTCAGCGCCGAGCGCAGCGGGCCTCCCATCAGCGAGTGGAACGTGCTGAGATCCATAGGCGAAAACTCCTTGTGTATTGGTGAAATGGATATCGGAAGCGGCTATTTTACGTGCAGATGACGTAGCGGGGACGTGCGTTGCCGAACGGATAAGACTTGCATCAGGGTGGATACTGGCATGAATTGCTGCGCTGCGCCATGCGCCGTTGACGTTTCAATACGGAAAGCAAACGGGCGCCGCCAGCTTGGAAACATAGTCATACTTGCCATGCTTTTTTGTTTTTGCAAAGGAAATCGATGATAGTACGTTCACTGAGAATGTCCTTGCGCTTCATCCTGCCACTGGCCCTGGTGCTGGGACTGTTTGCCTATATCGTGGTACCCCTGCTCGATAATATTACCCTGCGCTGGTATGTGCGCGACCTCGACAGCCGGGCGGAATTGCTCGCTGGAACCCTCCGTCCTTCCCTGACCGAATACCTGCCCGCGCAGGACGCCACGCGCATCGGCGAACTGTTCCAGGGTGCCACGCGCGACGAGCGCCTGATCGCCATCGGCTTTTGCGACAACGCGGGCCATCTGCTGTACCACTCGCTGGAATACCCTGCCTCGATCGGCTGCTGGAGCACGCCTTCCACGGGCGGCCTGTACAAATCCCTGGCGCAATTGCCGCAAGGGCAAGTCCACATCAGCGAAACACCCGTGATGCAGGACGCCTCGCAGCTGGGCCGTTTGGTGCTGGTGCAGGACATGAGCTTTGTCGAGCGCCGCAATACCGATACCAAGCGCTTTATCTTTGCCTTCCTGGCCGTGCTGGCCGTGCTGATTTCCCTGATGACCGTGTTCGTGGCGCACCTGAGCTGGCGCGGCTGGCTGGCCGCCGTCAAGGACATCCTGCGCGGTGAACTGCTGTCGAAGAACAATCCCGCCGTGGCCGCCGCAGCGCCTGCCGCCGTGCCCGCGCCGCCGCCGGAAATGCAGCCGCTGATCGGCGACTTGCGCGAACTGCTGCAGGAGTATCACCTGGAACGGCAAGGCGACAACGGCTGGTCGTCCGACTGGACGCCGGACAAGCTGCGCGCCTTGCTCGAAGCGGACCTGTCCGGCGACCAGGTGCTGGTGGTATCGAACCGCGAGCCGTATATCCACACGAAAACAGACGCTGGTGTTGCAGTGCAGCGCCCCGCCAGCGGCCTGGTGACGGCCGTGGAAGCGGTGATGCGCGCCTGTTCCGGCACGTGGATCGCGCATGGCGCCGGTTCCGCCGACCGCGAGACGGTCGACAAGCTCGACCACGTGCCCGTGCCGCCCGATAACCCCAGCTATACCTTGCGCCGCGTGTGGCTGACGGAAGAGGAAGAGCAGGGCTATTATTATGGCTTTGCCAATGAGGGCATGTGGCCGCTGTGCCATATCGCCCACGTGCGCCCCGTGTTCCGCTCGTCCGACTGGGAGCAGTACGTGAAAGTCAACCGGCGCTTCGCCGATGCCGTGATCGCCGAGGCGAAGACGGACAATCCCGTCGTGCTGGTGCAGGACTATCACTTTGCCTTGCTGCCGCGCATGGTGCGCGAAGCCTTGCCGAAGGCGACGATCATTACCTTCTGGCATATCCCCTGGCCGAACTCGGAATCGTTCGGCATTTGCCCGTGGCGCGAGGAAATCCTCGACGGCTTGCTGGGCAGTACCATCCTCGGTTTCCACACGCCATTCCACCGCAAGAATTTCCTGGAAACGGTGGACCGCTACCTGGAAACGCGCATCGAACCGGAAGCATCGACCATTTCCTACGGCGGCGAGATGACGCAGGTCGAGGATTACCCGATTTCCATTGCCTGGCCGGACGACAATCCCGGACAGCCCGACGTGGCCACCTGCCGCGCGCAAATCCGCGCCGAGCTGGGCGTGGCAGCCGACCATCTGCTGGGCATCGGCGTGGACCGCCTCGATTACACCAAGGGCATCGTCGAGCGCTTCCAGGCCGTCGAGCGCATGCTGGAGCAGCAGCCTGGCATGGTGGGCAATTTTACTTTCGTGCAAATCGCCGCTCCCAGCCGCGCTTCGCTCGATGAATACCAGAGTTTTGATGCGCGCGTGCGCAAGATGGTCGAGCGCATCAACCGGCGTTTCGGCAGCGGCAACTACGTGCCCATCCTGCTCAAGGCCGAGCACCATGGACAGGACGACTTGCAGCGCTATTTCCGCGCCTCGGAAGTGTGCATGGTGACGAGCTTGCATGACGGCATGAATCTGGTGGCCAAGGAATTCATCGCCGCGCGCGACGACGAACTGGGCGTGCTGGTGCTGAGCCAGTTCACGGGCGCCGCGCGCGAATTGCACGAAGCGCTGATCATCAACCCCTACCACATTGAGCAGGGCGCCGATGCGCTGTACCGTGCCCTCGTGATGCCGCCCGTGGAGCAGCGCGAGCGCATGAAGAGCATGCGTGCCCGCGTGAAGCATTTCAATGTCTACCGCTGGGCCGGACGCATGCTGCTGGACGCGGCCCGTTTGCGCCAGCGCGACAAGGTCATGACGAAGATCGACGCCCACAGCCGCATCAAGCGGCGCAAGGGGCTTTGATGACGCAGGACTCTGACGATAGCGCGGCCCTGCTGCAACTGCTGAGTGCGCCTGGAACAGCCGTCTTCCTCGACTTTGACGGCACCCTGGTCGACCTGGCGCCCACGCCTGACGGCGTGCGCCTGGAGCCGGGCGTGGTGGAAGCGCTGGCGCTGCTGGCCGAGCGCCATGGCGGCGCGCTGGCCCTGATTTCCGGCCGTCCCGTGGCGCAGATCGACGCCATGCTGGCGCCCTTGAGCTTGCCGGTGGCGGGCGTGCATGGGGTGGAACGGCGCGGCGCCGATGGCGCGCTGCACGTGGCGCCCACGCGTGACGTGTCGCCCGTGCTGGCTTGCGCGCAGTCCCTGGCGCGGCGCCATCCTGGCTTGCTGGTGGAACAGAAGCGCGGCGCCGTTGCCCTGCATTACCGCCTGGCGCCCGCGCTGGAACAGCTATGCCTGCAGGAAATGACGGCCGCCGTGCAAGCGTGCCCCGGCATTTTGCTGTTGCATGGCAAAATGGTTCTGGAAGCCAAGCCGGCCGCCACCGACAAGGGCGGCGCCATCGCCGCCTTCATGGGCGAGGCGCCGTTCGCCGGCCGCCGTCCCGTGTTTGCCGGCGACGACACCACCGACGAGGCAGGCTTTGCCTATGTACAACAAGTTGGCGGGCAGGGCGTGAAAGTGGGCAGCGGTCCCAGCGCCGCCACCCTGCGCCTGGCCAGCCCGGGCGCCTTGCGCACCGCGCTGCTGGCCGCCGCCGTAGCCCCCCTGAAGGAGTAAATGATGACGACATCGTATGACACCCCCAGCGGCGCCAACGCGCCCACCGCCAGCAAGCCGCCCGCGCAGGCGTCGCTCAATTGCGGCGTGGTGGGCAATTGCGCCTTCAGCGCCCTGATCGACCAGGCAGGGCAGGTCGTCTGGTCGTGCCTGCCCCGTTTCGATGGCGATCCTGTCTTCAATACCTTGCTGGACGACACCGAAAATGGCAGCGTCTGGGCCATCGATATTGAAAACTTCGCGCGCAGCGAGCAATTCTATGAGCCCAACACGGCCGTGCTGCGCACGCGCCTGTACGACACGGATGGGCGCGGCGTGGAAATCACGGATTTCGCTCCCCGTTTCCTCAGCCGCGACCGCATGTTCCGCCCGCTGATGCTGATCCGCAGGGTGCGCCCGCTGGACCGCGCCGTGCGCATCCGCGTGCGCCTGCGCCCCCGCTACGACTGGGGCCGGCTGGCGCCGCAGATCACGCAGGGCAGCCACCACATCCGCTATGTGGGACCGGAGCAGACCTTGCGCCTGAACACGGATGTGTCGCTTAACTATGTGCTGAGCGAAACGTATTTCGTGCTGGGAAGCACGGCCAACTTCCTGCTGGGCCCGGATGAAACCCTGGCCGGCGGCATCGACGAGACGGCGCGCATCTTCGAGAAGGAAACCATCAATTACTGGCGCACCTACACGCGGCGCCTGGCCGTGCCGCTGGAATGGCAGGACGTGGTCATCCGCGCCGCCATCACCCTGAAACTGTCCTTGTATGAAGACACGGGCGCCATCATCGCCGCCATGACCACCAGCATTCCCGAAGCGCCCGGCAGCAGCCGCAACTGGGATTACCGCTACTGCTGGCTGCGCGACGCCTTCTTCGTCGTGCGCGCGCTGAACAGCCTGTCGGAAGTGGGCACCATGGAAGAGTATTTGCGCTGGCTGACGAATATCGTCGCCCGCTCGAAAGGCGGGCACATCCAGCCCCTGTACGGCATCGGCCTGGAAGAGCAGTTGCCCGAATCCATGCTCGACCACTTGCCCGGCTACCGTGGCAATGGCCCCGTGCGCGTCGGCAACCAGGCGCAGGAACACTTCCAGCACGATGTCTACGGCAATATCGTGCTGGGCGCCGCGCAAGCGTTTCTTGACCACCGCTTGTTCCACCGGGCGGGAAAAGCCGAGTTTGCCGCGCTGGAAGCCGTGGGCGACCAGGCCTTCAAATTGCACGCGGAACCGGACGCGGGCATGTGGGAACTGCGCACGCGCGCGCGCGTCCACACCTCGTCCATGCTGATGAGCTGGGCCGCCTGCGACCGCCTGGCGAAAGTCGCGCACAAGCTGGGCCTGGCCGATCGCGCCGACCACTGGAACAGCCGTGCCGTGCTGATCCGCGAACGCCTGCTGCGCGAAGCGTGGAGCGAGGAGCGCCAGGCGTTTGCCGAAAGCCTGGGCGGGCGCGACCTCGACGCGTCCGTGCTCTTGATGGCGGAAGTCAACTTCATCGACCCCATGGACCCGCGCTTCATCGCCACCGTCGACGCCCTCGAAGCATCGCTGTGCGACGGCCCCTACATGCGCCGCTACGAAGCACCCGACGACTTCGGCAAGCCCGAAACGGCCTTTAATATCTGCACCTTCTGGCGCATCGACGCGCTGGCCCGCATCGGCAGGAAGGACGAGGCGCGCAAGATCTTCGAGACCATGCTGCTGGCACGCAACCACCTGGGCCTGCTGTCGGAAGACACGCATCCCGTGACGGGTGAAATGTGGGGCAATTTCCCGCAGACGTATTCGATGGTGGGGCTGATCAATTGCGCGGTGCGCTTGTCGGCGCCGTGGGATAGCGCCGTCTAGGACGGAGGGGAGGATGGGCGGCGGAAGCGGCAGCAGGCACTGGCAGCGCCTTGGATCATCCGCCGCCATCGCTTGCTTGCCGGCGCGGCGCCTTTCGCCTCAGGATGGCGCTGTCAAGTTCACGAGCAGGCGACGCAGCCCTTCAAAGCATTCCACCTGGTGTTCGTGACGAGCAATGATCGTCTCCCTTAGCTCGATCTGGCTGCTTTTCAAGACTTCCGCCTTGGCATCCCGTAGCAGGTCGGCATGGTCCGCTGGCTCGGACAGGCGCTGGAGCATTGCCCGCAGTTGGTCGAGATGATTTGCCTCTTGCAAGCTGCCGCTGTAGTGCGACAGCTTTCGGCTCAGATACTGAACGGTCTGATGGGTGTGATCAGCAATTTTCCTTAGTGCGCTAGTCTCAGGTAATTTTTCAAAGGCTTTGCTGCTGGTGAGTTTTCCCCATTGCCCGTCCTGCGCACGGAACATGGCAAAATAGCCATGCAAATAAGTCAAAATATGGCGTACTTCATCGGCTGTCTCCATCTGCTTCCCTTCTGCTCATAGTCAGCGTGTTGCTTATTGGTAAGCAATATGATTGCATAACTGAAGCAAATTTGCACCGCGTATATGGCATCGGGGAGCCAGGCGCTGATGGCCCAGGCGCCATGCGGCGTGCAGCCGGCGCCTGGCCTTGCGTGCTTGCTGACGTGCTTACTGACGTGCTTACTTAAGTGCTAACTGTCGTGCTTACAGCCGGCCCGTCACCCCCAGCTGAAACCCCCGGCCCGGCAAGGGCGCAATGTATTTGAGCGGGGAATTGTGTGGCCGCGCATCTTCATCGAGCAGGTTGGAGGCGCTGAGGAAGACTTCGATTTCCCGCACGGGCGAATTGGGCAGCTGGAAGGCGCGGCTGACCTGGAAGTTCACCATGGTGTAGCCATCGAGCGGCACTTCCGTGCTGACGCTCTTGCCCAGATACTTCTGCTTGTCATAGCGGGTGCCCGACAGCCGGGACTTCCAGCCCTGGTTTTCCCACAGCACATTGGCGCCGTAGCGGTTGGTGGGCATGTTGGGCAGGTATTCACCGTCGTTGTGCGCGCGCAGCTTGTCCGGATTGTCCGCCTTGTTCTTGACCAGGTCGGCAAATGCCGAGAGGTTCAGCTTGCCGTAGGCGCCAAGTTGAATCAGCTGCGATGCATCGACCTCGAAGCCCTTGACCGTCGTATCCGTCTGCTTCCAGTACTTCAGGGGCAGGCGGTTGGCCGTCTGCAGTCCCGAATGGCCAAGATACAGGAAGTTTTCATACTTCATGACGTAGCCGGTGGCGGACAAGGTAAAGCCGCCCTTGCCGAACAGGCCGGTGAGTTCCGTGTTTTTCGCCCGTTCGGCCTTGAGCTTCTGGTTTCCCTCTTCCTGGGTCATGATGGAATAGTGGCGGTTGCTGGCGTACAGCTCGTTGATTTCCGGTGCGCGCTCCGAAGAAGCGTAGCGCAGCTTCACGCCGAACAGCTGGCCCAGCTTGGCCGAGGCGCCCAGGTTATAGCTGTTCAGGCTGAATTCCTTGTCTTCGAGCTTGCCGTTGGCCGCATTGCGCGCCGTCTTGAAGCCGCTCTGCCCAATCTCATGTTTTACTTTTTCATGGCGAAAACCCGCATCGAACGAAGCCCAGCCGGCGTCGAGGTTTTCCTTCAGGAATAGCGCGTGGCTGCCTGTGTCGACATTGGGCAGGTACAGCTGCGGCCCAGTGCCGCTGACTTCCCTGGCCTGGTAGGCGAGGCCCAGCATGCCGCTCAACGGCCCGGCGCGGCGGTGCGCCAGCAGGAGCTCGGCCTGATGCGTATCGAACCGGTAGTCGTTGGCCTTGGCGGCGCCCAGTCGCTCTCCCGACGCATTGTTCAGGCGCGACATGCGCAGCTGCGCGCTTTCCAGGTAAGGGAACGGGTCGCGCAGCAGGGCTTCCAGCGCATATTTATCCTGCTTGATGACGACGCCGACAGGCTGGCCTTCGGCGTAGTTCGCGCCGAACGACTGGTTCTCCATGGAAAAGCCGGGGACGCCGTACTTGCTGTCCTTGGTGTCGAGGCTGACGGCCACGTAGCCCTGGTTGAAGAAGTAGGTGCTGCCGACGGCAAAGTGGGAATTGCTGGCGTAGCTGTTGCCCAGGGTGCCGCGGTAGTTCGGGGTCACGTCCTTGTTGATCTTGTTCTGCACCGTCCTGGGCGTGCCCGGCACGTAGGCGGGATTGGCGGGATTGACGTAGGTCTTGCGCTGCCAGACGGACGTCGGGTCATTGGTATAAAAGGAAAAATCGCCGTCCGCCCAGTCCGGGTTTTCCGTCATGAACTGGTCGATATACGGCTGCGAGGACTTGTTGTAGACCTGCTGGATCCGCGCTTCCTTCTGGCAACTGTCGGCCAGGAAGGTGTTGACGCCGCCTTTCGCGGGAAACAGCTGGCTGTTGCACACGCCGGCCTTGCTGTTGCCGGGAATGTCGTAATGCCCGATCTTCTGGAAGGACATCTGCAGATTGGTGGAGAAATGCTTGCCATCGTTGACGTTCATGCGGAAGCCCTGGGCGTCGGCATCGTTGTGGCCCTTGCGCAGGACCAGTTCCACGTCTTTCTCCTGGGCTTCCATCTTCCGCGAAATGAGGCCGGAATCCACATCGACGCTGCCGCCGATCGCATTGCCGCCAAAGCGCACGCTGTCGGACGATTTGTTGACCGTCACGCTGCGTGCAAACAGGGGATCGAAGGGAATGTTGATATCGCCGCTGAGGGCATTCATGCCGAGGATGGACTGGCCATCCTCGAGGATCTGCACGCGGCTGCCGCTCAGGCTGCGTATCACGGGCGCGCCCGCATTCGGTCCGAAGGCGCTGCTTTGCACGCCCGAGACATGTTCGAGCATGCCACCCAGGGTCCTGTTATTGGCTTGCTCGTTGTCGACGGTGACGACGCTGTCGATGGTCGCGGGCCTGTCCGCCCTGACCTTGATGGTCTGCAGGGTGACGTCGTCCGCCGCGTAAGCGAGCGGGGAAGTGGACAGCATGGCGGCTGCGAATACGTGATGGCGCATAGGTCTCTCTGAAAAGGCGGGAAGGGCTGCTGGCGCTGGAGGCTGCAGACGTGCGGCGATTCACCTGCAATCTAGTTGCAACTTGTTTGCAATCAAGTTGCAAGTGAGTTGCGATAATAGCTGGCGCTCGACGCTATTGCAAGTAAACTGCATTTACGGGGGCCGGGCCTGGCGTGACAGGCCAGTTGCCAAATTGGCGCACGGCAAGCGGCCGGCATATGCCAGCGACTCGGTGCAAGGTGATGAGAGGTGTTGGTGGTGCGTGTTGCGCGCTGGGGGGGGGGGGCGCATGCGGCGGCAAGGTGTGGCGAGGCGGGCTGGCGGGCCGGGGGCCCGGAGGCGGCCAGCCCGCTTGCGCCTGGCGCAGGTCTTAATTCAGTTGCATGTCACGGGCTTTTTTCGCCTGCAGCCGGCGCGAACGCCGCTTGCGTTCCCAGATGACGATGCCCGTGACGGACAGCATGGCCACCATCACGCCCATGAAGGACATCATGATGCGTCCCGGCATGCCGAGGATGCGGCCCGAGTGCAGGGGAAATTGCAGCTGCACGAAGACGTCGGCGGCCGTGCCTTCCCATGGCTTGTGCTGGCCGATGATCTTGCCATCCATGCCGTCGACATAGATGTTCGACAGGCCCATGCCGGCCGTGCCGAATTCGTCGGCGGGATCAAAGAACGAGACGTTGTAGAACGAGTAGTTGCCGCCATAGTAAATGCCGCCGATGGGCGAGGTGATGCCGCGCTGCACGGCCGCCTGCCTGGCGATGTCCACGGCCTGCTCGAAGCCGATGACGGGCTGGATGTACGTGCCATACGCTGCCGGCGTCTGCGTTTCATACGGTCCCGGCGTGGTGGTGGAGACGAGCGACATGACGGGATAGAACACTTCGCGGTACAGGTTCAGCGAGAACGAGGTAAAGGCCACGACGACGATAATGCCCCACACCCACAGGCCGCCCGCGCGGTGCAGATCGAAGTTGAGCTTGTAGCCGCCGGCCGCCCAGCGCACCACCCACGACGGTTTCCAGCGCTGCCACCAGCTGGCGGCGTCGCGGTGGCGCGGCGCTTCGTCCTGCGCGCGCGGGCGCAGGCGGCGCGGCGTGGTCAGATAAAACGCCACCATGCTGTCGAGCAGCCAGATCAGGGCAACAGTGCCCATCAGCCAGTAGCCCCAGCGGTCCGTGCCCCAGAAGGCTGGCACGTGCAGGCTGTAGTGCAAATGGCGCAAGAACGGCATCAGGCTGCGGCGCGACAGGGAAATGGCGGTCGAATCGCGCGTGCCCGTGATCTGCGCCGTGACGGGGTCGATATACACGGTGTTGTAGTCGAGCACGAACGGCTTGTTCGTGGCCGGATCGGTTAGCGGACGCACCATGAAGGCGCCCGCATGGCCTTCTTCCAGGCCCAGGGTGATGTAGTTGACTTCCACGCGCGGGTCGGCGGCGGCCACTTTTTGCGCCAGGGCAAATGGCTGTTGCAGCGGGCCGCGGCCCGGCGTTTCCATGATGTCCGCGTTGAGCCACTCGTCGAGCTCATGGTCCCAGGAAGTGACGGCGCCCGTCAGCCCGGCGACGATGAGGAAGAGGGCGACGGTAAGGCCGGCCCAGCGGTGTATGACAGTCCAGAATGCGCGCATGCGTGATGAAACCCTGCAAAACTTGTTGAAAAATCCGCATGGCTACAAATGCGAAGCATTCTCATTATCGAGGGTGAGGGGCTTTTATGCAAGCGCTTGTCCAGACTGCAACACCGCGGCGTGCCAGGCGCGAAAGCGCATCCACACTGGCCTGGCGCCCTGTTTTGCCAGGCACAGGCTGGCCGCGTAGCCATCGGCCGGATACAGCGGATAGACCCAGGCCGTGCAGCCGGCGTCCTGCGCATCGGTGACGGGCGCCGGCCCCTGCGGCGGGCCGAACGCCAGCAGGGACGGATCCTTGTGCAAGCCCGTGCCCAGCAGCTTGCTATACGCTTCCTTGTGCGTCCACAGCTGCAAAAAAGTGCTGCTGGCGCTGCCCGGGCGGCAGGGCGGCCAGGGCAGCGCGTTCGGCAGGGTGGCAGACGAGCGGCGCCAGCGCGGCCGCATCGACATCCGGGCGCGCCTGCTCCAGGTCGATGCCCACGGGCACGCACGCGACGGCCACCAGCGCCAGCGCGCCGCTGTGGCTGAGGTTGAAATGCAGCGCATGCTGTTGCAGCACGGGTTTGCCCAGCGGCCCTTCGGCCAGCGCCAGGCTGGCCGGCGGCTGCCCCGTGTGGTGCGCCAGGAT
>NZ_NRDQ01000176.1 GCF_002878455.1 Janthinobacterium sp. AD80 | reverse complement strand
GCCAGCAAGGCGGGCAAGCCGCGCGTGGACTGCGCCTGGAAAGTGGCCGGCGCTGCCGGTTGGGCCGCCGCGTTGGCACAGGCGAAAACCATGCAAATCAACACAATACGCATCACCGCTCCTGCAGGGACGACTGCAAGCCGCGCAGCACGGGCTTGAACACATATTGCAGTACCGAGCGGCGCCCCGTCAGGATGCCCACGTCGACGGGCATGCCGGGCGTGACGGGCAGCACCTTGCCATGCGCCGTCAGCTGGCTGCGGTCGGTGCTCAGCTGCACCTCGAAATACGGCTCGTTGCGTTCGTCGGGAATCGCGTCGGCGCCCACGCGCACCACCTGCGCCTGCAGGCGGCCATAAGTGGTGGCGTCATACGCCAGCACATTCGCCGAGGCGCGCTGGCCCACGTGGATGAAGCCGATGTCCGACGGTTTTACGCGCACGGAAATGAGCATTTCGGCGTCGGCGGGCACGATTTCCAGGATAGGCTTGCCCGGCTGCGCCACGCCGCCGACGGTGGACACCAGCACGCGGTTGACGACGCCATCGACGGGCGCCGTGATATCGCGCCGGCTGACCTGGTCCTGCTGGCCTTTCACGGTGCTGGCCAGGGCACCCGCCTTGGTTTCGTATTCGCTGCGCTGGGCGCCCCACTGGCCGCGCATGCGCGCTTCCACTTCGCCCGCCTGCGCCTGCGCTTCGGCCAGGGTGGCCGCCAGGCGCGGCACGGAGGCGCGCAGGCCGTCGAGTTCCGTGCGCTGCTGCTGCACGCGCTGCTGGGCGTTCAGGTAGTCGCCGCGCGAGCCGGCGCCCTCTTTAAATAAACGCTCCTCGATCGACAGGCTTTCCAGGGCGATCTTCAAGCCCGTGTCCAGCTGCGCGATGCGGCTGTGCGCTTCGGCCAGCTCGCCGCGCCGGCGCGTCACGCCTTCGCGCGCGGCCGCCGTGGCGGAAGCGAATTCGCGCTGGCCATCGCGCCACAACTGCGTTTCCTTGGCGATCAGCTGCGGCGCCTCTTGCTGCCACTCGGGCGCAAATTGCGGCGTGCCACCGGACAGCAGCGCGTCGAGGCGCGCCCTGCCCGCCAGCGCGGCCAGGCGGTTCTGCACGCTGGCGCCCAGGTTGGCGTCATATTGGGCCGTGTCCAGGCGCAGCAGCAAGTCGCCGCGGCGCACGCGCTGGCCCGGTTTCACCAGCATTTCGCGCACGATGCCCCCTTCCAGGCTTTGCACTTCCTGCAGATGCGACGGCGGCGTGATGGCGCCACGGCCATTCACGGACACGTCAAGCTGGGCGAAGGTGGCCCAGGCCAGCACCAGCACCAGCAATACGGCAATCAGGGCCAGCATGCGGATGATAATGCGCTGCGGCGCCCTTTCCGGATCCGGGTGGGCCGCCGGCAGCGGGCGGGCATTCGGGGCATGCAGCGCGCTCATGCCGCCGCTCCCTGTTCCACCGCAGGCTTGGCCGCCTGGCTATTGAGCACGCGCATGACCTCATCGCGCGGGCCGTCGGCCACGATGCGTCCCTTGTCGAAGACGATCAGCCGGTCCACCAGCGCCAGCATGGCCATGCGGTGCGTGACCAGCACGATGGTCGTGTCTTGCAAGGTGCGCAGCCGGGCGATCAGGCGCTGCTCGGTGGCGGGATCGAACATGCTGCTTGGTTCATCAAGCAGCAGCATCGGCGGCTTCGCCAGCAAGGCGCGGGCCATGGCCACGGCCTGGCGCTGGCCGCCGGACAGGCGTTCGCCCCGCTCGCCCACCTCCATTGCCACGCCATTGGGCAGCTGGGTGATGATGTCGTCGAGACAGGACAGGCGGATGGCGTCGAGCAGGCTGGCGTCGTCGGGCTGGCTGCGGCCCAGTTCAATGTTTTCGCGCAAGGTGCCGTGGAACAGGGTCACGTCCTGCGGCACGTAGCCGATCTGGCGGCGCAGGCTCAAGGGTTCGAGCTGGGTGCTCGCCAGGTCGTCGAACAGCACGCTGCCGCTTTGCGGGCCGTACTGGTTCAGCAGCAAGCGCAGCAAGGTGCTCTTGCCGGAACCGAGCTTGCCGATCACGCCGACCCGCTCGCCGGGACGGATCCGCAGGTTGAGTTTATCGAGCAGCGGCGGCGAATTCGGGTAGGCAAAGCCCACGTCGCGGAACTCGATGCGCCCGGACAGCGGCGGCGCCTGCAGACTGGCCGCATCGTCGTCGGTGGGCGACTCCATGATTTTATTGAGGGCGTGGTAAGACAACTTGGTCTGCTCCCAGCGCATGATCAGGCCCGCGATCTGGCTCACGGGCGCCAGCGCGCGCCCCGTCAGCATGCTCACGGCGATGATCTGGCCCAGGGTCAGCAGGTGTTCGCCCATCAGCAAGGCGCCCGTGGCCACCACGGCCACGCCGGACAGCGCCAGCACGGCCGTGTTGATGTAATTGACACGGCTGACGATTTCCCGCGTTTCGACGCTGTTGGCGGCGATGGCCACCGTCAGGCTTTCCCACTTGCGCCGGCTCCACGCCTCGGCGCCCAGCGCCTTGATGGTGTCGAGGCCATTCATGGTTTCAAACAGGTGCGCCGTGCGCTGCGCGCTTTCCTGCATCGAGGCCGCCACGTGGCGCGCCAGGGCCGCGCGCGAGGCAAAGGCGACCAGCAGCAAGATCGGCATGGCGGCCAGCGGCACCAGCACCAGCCAGCCGCCCACCAGGGCAATCACCAGCAGGAACAGCAACAAAAACGGCAGGTCGCCCAGGGTCGTCAGGGTGGTCGAGGCGAAGAATTCGCGCACGGATTCGAAATCGCGCACGGTATTGGCCAGGGTCCCACCGGAAGCGGGCCGGCTGGCTGCGCGCAGGCGCAAACACTGGGCGAAGATATTCGACGACAGCGCCACGTCCATGCGGCGCGACGCCGTTTCCACCAGTTCGCCGCGCAGCAGACGCAGGGCCAGCTCGAAGCCCGTCAGCACCACCACGGCAATGGTCAGCACCCACAGGCTGGCGGTGGCATTGTTCGGGATCACGCGGTCGTACACGGCCATCGCGTAAAACGGCACCAGCGCGCCGATGAGGTTCAGTACCAGGGTGCCCAGCAAGGCCCAGCGAAAGATCCAACGGTTGCGGTTGAAGACGTCCCAGAACCAGCGCCCCGCCACCGGCATGCTGTAGAGCAGGCTGCGCTGGTCAAAGAACATCACGGGGCGCACGGCCACCCAGCGCGCATCGGGCACTTCCTGCCCCAGCGCGGCGGCGTCCAGCCAGGAACTGCCTGCGATGCCCGGCACATGGCATTCATATCTGCCATCGGCGATGGCCAGCACCACCAGCGCCTGGCCCGCGCCATTGATCAGCAAAGCCGGCATTTCCGTGGCGCGGCGCGGCTGGCCCGCCGGCAATGCGGTGCCGGCCAGGGTGGCGTGCGCCAGCGCCTGGTCGAGGAAAGCGGGATCGGCCGGGCCGGCTTGCGCGGCCACGCTGGCGCGCAGGCGCTCGGCCTGCACGGCCACGCCGAAAAAAGCGCGCCAGGAAGACGATGGCGTCGGCGAATGGCATGGGTGGAGATGCCGGCAGAGGCACTGGAGGTATCGGGGGGTGGGGCCATGATGGATTCACAATAAAACGCTGCGACGCACCGGTCGGGCGCGCCGCAGCGGGAACGCTATTGCTTGCGCGATGAGCGACGATTAATTCAGCGCGGAAGCGCCCTTGCGGCGGCGCGCCATGAAGCCCAGCAAGCCCAGGCCCGCAGCCAGCATGGCCCAGGTCTGCGCTTCCGGCACCGGCGACACGCTGAGCATGGTTTGCGAAGCGGGGTTGACGCTGGTCAGGCTGGTGTAGTTGTACAGGTTCTGGATGGCGCCATTGCCCGTCGCCACGCCCAGCATGGTGTTCGCTTCGCTGACGACGGCATTGCTCAGGCTCTTGAAGCGCAGGTCGCCCGTCAACAGGTTGGTGTTGTCGTTATTCAACTCCCACAGGGCCAGCTGGAAGGCGGCCGCGCCATTCGCATTGCTCGACGCATTCGCCACCGACGCGCTGTAATAGCCTTCATACAGGCGCTTGATGGAATCGCTGGCGGCAAACGTGCCGCTGCTGTAGCTGTTCGCGCCGCTGTTCAGGGGCACGTACGGATCCAGGCAAAAGGCCAGGAAGCTGTTGCTTTCGTAGCTGACTTGCCAGACGGAAGGCGTGATGGCGTTGCCGCTGCCAAAGGCGCCGCCGCTTGCCGTGAACAGGGGCACGCCAAAGAAATCTTCGACGGTGAGTTTGGACTCGGCTGCCAGGACACTGCCGCTGGCCAGGGCAAAGGCGGCCGCCGCCAGGGTGCCGCGGACGATCAGGTGCATGGATTTTTTCATTGTGTTTCCCTAAATAATTGTCAGTATCGAAATGCGCCGGCGCCCCGTGCAAGGGCGCCGGCATGGATGCCAGGCATGGCTATGGCCTGGCGGTGGACATCAGGCAGCCATTTCCTGGGGCTGGGTATTCGCGTGGGCCATGGCGCGGCGCAGCACGTCGGCCATGTCGCAGTGGGCCTGGGCCTCCGCTGCCGGAGCGACGGCGGCCGGTGCGGCACCCACCGTGGTCACCGAGCCATCCTGGCCCAGCACCACGTCGAGCGTGCTGTCGTCGCGCAGCAGGTCGGCCATGCTGGGCAGTGAAACGCCGGCGGCCGCCGCATCCTTGGCGTCGACGTTGAAATACACGTCCGTCATGTCGACCGACTTGCCGTCAGCCAGGGTGGCGCTGCTGCGTTCCAGGTGCAGATTGCTGTTGGCGTCGAGGAAAGGCAGTTCCGTGTAGCTGACCGTCAGGCTGGCCACGCCGGCGTCGTGCAGCGACATCAATTCGCCATCGTCCGTCACGCCGTTGCTGTTGGCATCGCGCCAGATGCGCAGTTCGGCGAACTTGTCATCGTACGCATCGACCACGCCGTCGCCGTTCGAGTCATAGCTGGACAGCTTGGCAAAGCCCGTGCCCTTCTCGTTGCCGCCGAACAGTTCCGAGATGTTGTCGATCTTGCCATTGCCATTGCTGTCGATGGCCAGCAGGCCGTCCTGGGCCGAGACCCAGCCCGTCTGGATGGCGTTGCCCGTGCCCAGCAAGTCGAAACTGCCGTGGAAATCGGCGCGGGCGATCGTGTGCACGCCGTCACCGTTCAAGTCGATGACGATGGGCGTGATGGCCGCATCCCAGCTCATGTCGTTCTGGCCGGACGCCAATTTCAATATGTCCGTATAGACCACGTTGCCCGTCGTGCCATTGCTGTTGACGTCAGAATCGATGTTGTCGTTCGTGCCCACGTTCTTCGCGCCCCAGCGCCACGTGTCCATGGCGTAACCGGCGTGATACACGCCCGACTTGTTGAACTTGAGCGAATAACTGCCCGGGTCCAGGTTGCTGAACAGGTAGTTGCCGTTGGTGTTCGTGTAGGTGGTGGCCAGCAGCACGCCGCTGCCCGAGTACAGCTGCACCTTGATGTTGGCGATGCCCGCCTCGTTGTAATCCTGCACGCCGTCATGGTCGGCGTCGCGCCAGACCTTGTCGCCCAGGCTGGCCTTGCGGTAAATGCCCGCGTCCCAGCTCATGTCGTTCTGCCCGGCGGCCAGGTTGATCAGTGCCGAACGCCCCGTGCTGACATCGACGTCGGAATCGGCCGTGTCAACGCCCAGATTGGCCTTGGTGTAGTAAAAGCCCGATGGACGGATGACTTCCACCTTGTAGCCGCCGGCCGCCAGTTCGCTGAACAGGTAGTTGCCATTGGCATTTGTTGTCGTCGTGGCGATGACCTGGTTGTATGCATTGAGCAAGTTGACTTTCACGCCAGCCACGCCCAGTTCACCCGCATCCTGCACGCCGTTGTAGTTCTTGTCTTCCCACACGCGGTCGCCGATGGAGGCCGTGTTGAGTTTCACCAGGCCTGCATCCCAGTCCAGCTGCGTTTCGCCCGACTTCAAGGTAGCCCAGGTAGTGGTGAAGCCGGTAGCCGGATTGACGTCCGAATCGGTGGCGTAGCCGCCGATATCTGCCTTGGTGAAGCCGTAGCCGGCCGGCGGCACGAAGCCCAGGTAGTAGTTGCCCGGCACCAGGTTGCTGAACAGGTAATTCCCGTTGGCATCCGTGGTGGCGCTGGCGACGACGGCGCCGTTGTTGTTATACAGGTTGACTTTCACGCCGCCCACGCCCGCTTCCCCCGCATCCTGCGTGCCATTGCCGTTGGTATCGCACCACACGCGGTCACCGATGGCCGCCGTCTTGTACAGGCCGGCATCCAGGTCCCTGTAGTTCTGGCCGGCAGCGACCGTTACCTGGCCGCTGTTGCCCAGCGTATTGATGTCGCTGTCGAGCGCATCGTTGCCGCCCGCATCCTTGACGGTGGTCAGATAGCCGGCCGGTGCGACGACGGCGATCGAGTACGTGCCCGGATCGACATTGAAGTTGTAATAGCCGGTGGCATCCGTCACGGTCGAGCCGATGACGCTGCCTGCCGCGTTTTTCAGCTGCACGGTGACGCCGCCGATGCCGGACTCGCCCGCATCCTGGATGCCATTGGCATTGCTGTCATGCCAGACGCGGTCGCCCAGGCTGGCAGGCAGGGCGACGATGCCGGCGTCCACGCTGTGGTTGCTGTCGCCCGAGGCCAGCAGCACTTGCGCCGTGCGGCCATCGGCATTCGCGTCCGAATCGCGCAAGTCGTCGCCGCCCCGGTCCTGGCCCGTGAAGGCGTAGCCGGCTGGCAAGGTGGTCTTGTCGAACTGCACGCTGTAAGCGCCCGGTTTCAGGTTGGCAAACAGGTAATTGCCGTTCGCATCCGTCACCAGCGGACTGCCGACGGCGTTGCCCGACGCGTCCAGCAAGGTCACTTTCACGCCTGCGGCGCCCGCTTCACCGGCATCCTGCACGCCATTCTTGTTCGTATCGAACCAGACCCTGTCGCCCAGCTCGGCCGTGCGGTACAGGCCCGCGTCCAGGGTCAGGTTGGTTTCGCCCGGCGCGAGGGTGACGGGCGCCATCTTGCCGCCGGCATCGATATTGCTGTCCTTGGCCGTGTCGCCGCCCTGGTTCGCTGTCGTCGGCACGAAGCCGGCCGGCGCCACCACGGTCACGGAATACGTGCCCGGATTGACGTCGAAATGGTAGCCGCCGCCGGCATCCGTGGTGGTGGTGGCCACCACATTGCCGGCCGTATCTTTCAGTTGCACGACGACATTGGCAATGCCCGCCTCGCCCGCATCCTGCACGCCGTTGGCGTTCTTGTCTTCCCAGACGAAATCGCCCAGGTGCGCCATCGGCACCTTGAAGGTCAGGTAATGGGGCGCCAGGCTCAGGTCCTGCGCATTGCAGCCGGCCGTGCCGCCGTCGTCGCGCACCTTGAAGCCGAGGTCGAAGTCGCCGGCGACCGTCTGGCTGGGCACGAAGACCAGGTGGCCGGCGCGGATGTCATCGATGGAAACCTCTGTACCGACCGCAACGGCTACGCCGTTCAGCAAGACCTGGCCTGCCGTGGTGGTATTCGTGATGACGATGGATTTGAAACCGTCGTGCTCGACATCATCGTGGAAGCCGAAATCGCTTTCGCTCAGCACCACGCTGGCGCCGTCGACCAGGGTGAAGGTCTTGTCGGCCGCATCGGGCGCGTCATTGACGGGGTCGATGATGACTTGCAGGACCAGCTGGACGATATCGCCATTGCCCTTGTCGATCGTCACCTGGATGGTGGAAAAGCTGCCGTTGTAGTTGGCGGCCCAGTCGCCGGGGCGCACATACACGGTGTCGCTGTCGAGCAGGCCGAACAGCGGCGTATTGCTGCTGGACTCCGTGTCATCCGGCAACATGACATTGAAGGCCTTGATGTTCAGCTCGCCCTGCGCCGTGTAGCCGGCTTGTATCAGCAAGTCGCGGATGTCGAAATTCTTGCTGGTGTCTTCGCAAACGTGGACCGTGGTCGACAGATTAAAAGTAGTCATGCGGCCTCCTGACGGTGCGCAACGGCGGCGGCAACGATGGAGACGAATGAGGCCAGGGCGCAATCAGCCTGGCCGTGCAAAGCGGCGAATGTATACATGGGTGGGCTTCCAAGAGGAGACTTGTTAAAAAAATGAAGCCGGCAGCATCTTGTATACAGTTTCTAGGGA
Organism: Janthinobacterium sp. AD80; assembly: GCF_002878455.1. Taxonomy (GTDB): domain Bacteria; phylum Pseudomonadota; class Gammaproteobacteria; order Burkholderiales; family Burkholderiaceae_D; genus Janthinobacterium. Next base: position 9,638 of record NZ_NRDQ01000176.1, on the reverse strand, counting down.
CACAGGAGCCAAACGACGCAACCACACAGCAGGGGGTGATTGTCTTTCTGATATTTAAGTTAGCGCAATTATATCGTCGATATTTGCAAAAGCAAATTGATTTCCATCAATATCAATAAAATTTTTATAATTTTAATGCATTCTTGACAGTGGATCTAAAGCCGCCTTGCCGTCGAAATTGCATGCCGCCTAGTCCAGCACCGCCACAATCGCCTACAATCTCGGGATGAATCAACTTACCCTCGTCTTGCCCTTTGCCCTGCCCAACGCCGAACTGGCTGCCGACCTGCTCAAGGTCTTGCAAGCACCCGCCCTGGCTGCCCTGCTGTCGCGCACATCCAGTTGTAATTTGGAAACTTTTGACAATCCCAACCGCCTGCTGCCCCACGAAGCGTGGCTGGGCGCACGCGCTGGGCCTGACGCCTGCCGCGCATGGCGAGGCGGCGCAGGCGGCCTTCGCCGTGCAAGCCATGCGCGGCTACGGCCTGGCGCCGGAACCGGGCGGGCGCTATTTCCTGCTGCATCCCGCCCACGTGGCCATTGCCCGCAACCACGTCAGCCTGGGCGACCTGCGCCAGCTCGCGCTGAGCGAGGCCGACGGCCGCGCCCTGTTCGACATCGCGCGTCCGTATTTCGACGAGATCGGCCAGCCGCTGGAGTACGGCGACGCGGGAACCTGGTTCATGCGCGCCGATGGCTGGAGCGACTTGCAGTGCGCTTCGCCGGACGGCGCCACCACGCAGGACCTCACCGTGTGGATGCCCGAAGGCGAACACGCACGCGCCGCGCGCCGCCTGCAGAACGAAGTGCAGATGCTGTGGCATGAACACCCCGTCAATGCGGCGCGCGAAGCGCGCGGCTTGAAAGCCGTCAACGCTTTCTGGCTGTGGGGCGGGAGCCAGGCCGCATCTGTACCTGCACCTGCATCTGCGCGCTGCGCCGCCAGCCTGCATGCCGGCGACGCACCGGGCTGGCTGGCCGCGCTGGCGGAACCAGCACGGCGCCATGCCGGTCCAAACAGTGTGCTGGCGGAGCAAGCCGATGCCATCGTCGTGCTGGGCGGCCTGATCGAGGCGGCGCAGGCGCAGGAATGGGGCATGTGGCTGCAGCAAATGCAGGCGCTGGAAGCGGACTGGTTCGCGCCCCTGCTGGCGGCCTTGAAAGAGGGCCGCCTGGGCCGGCTGCGCCTGGTGCTCAGCCACCGCGACGCCTGGCTGGACTGCAGCACCAGCAAGAACGCGCAGCGCAAATTCTGGCGCGCGATGACCCTGAACAAGTTGAAAGCATCATGACCCGTACCCGCATCGCCACCCGCCCCTGTCCTTACCGTGAATCCGAAATGCTGCGCCAGGGCGGCATCCATCCCGTGCTGGCCCGCTTGTACGCGTCGCGCGGCCTGTCCGACACAGCAGAACTGTCGAGCGAACTGGCGGCCCTGATGCCGCCATCCGGCTTGCTGCACATCGGCGCGGCCGGCGTCTTCCTGGCCGACGCCATCGCCGCCAAGAAACGCATGGTCATCGTGGCCGACTACGATTGCGACGGCGCCACCGCCTGCGCCGTGGCCATACGCGGCTTGCGCGCCATGGGCGCCGACGTCGATTTCATCGTGCCCAACCGTTTTGAGTACGGCTACGGCCTGACGCCGGAAATCGTCGCGCTCACGGCGCGTGAAAAATCACCGGACATCATCATCACCGTCGACAACGGCATCGCCAGCATCGATGGCGTGGCCGAGGCGAACCGGCGCGGCATCCAGGTGGTCGTCACCGACCACCATTTGCCGGCCGACACCCTGCCCGACGCGGCCGTCATCGTCAACCCGAACCAGCCCGCCTGCGGTTTCCCCTCGAAGCACCTGGCGGGCGTGGGCGTGGTGTTTTACGTGCTGCTGGCCCTGCGCGCCGAGATGCGCCGCCGTGGCATTTTCGATGCGCAAACGCAACCCAAACTGGACAATCTGCTCGACCTGGTGGCGCTGGGCACGGTGGCCGACGTGGTGCGCCTCGATACCAACAACCGCATCCTCGTCGCGCAAGGCCTCAAGCGCATGCGCAAGGGCAATATGCACGCGGGCGTGGCCGCCCTGTTCCGCGTGGCGGGCCGCGAAGCGCGCAGCGCCACGCCGTTCGACCTGGGCTTCGCCCTGGGTCCGCGCCTGAACGCGGCCGGCCGCCTGCAAGACATGTCCCTCGGCATCGAGTGCCTGATCACGGACGACGAAGGCCGCGCCTGGGCGCTGGCCCAGCAACTGAACGACATCAACCTGAAGCGCCGCGAGATCGAGGCGGAAATGCAGGATACGGCGTTGCTGCACCTGGACGCATTCGAGCCGGCCAACAGCAGCACCATCAGCGTGTTTGACGAGTCCTGGCACCAGGGGGTGATCGGCATCGTCGCCTCGCGCCTGAAGGAAAAATTCTACCGCCCGACCATCACCTTCGCACCGGGCGCCGACGGCTGGATCAAGGGCTCGGGCCGCTCGATCCCCGGTTTTCACTTGCGCGACGCGCTCGATCTCGTATCGAAACGGGCGCCGAGCCTGATCGACAAGTTCGGCGGCCACGCCATGGCGGCCGGGCTGACCATCCGCGCCGAAGCGTTTGACGCGTTTTCGCAAGCGTTCGAAGCCGTGGGCCAGGCCTGGCTCAGCCAGCAACAGCTGGAGCGCGTGGTGGAAACGGACGGCCCGCTGGAAGACGCGTATTACACGACGTCCTTCATCGAACTGATGGACGGACAAGTGTGGGGCCAGGGCTTCGCCCCGCCCGTCTTCTGCGATGAATTCCGCGTCGTCAGCCAGCGCATCCTCAAAGAGCGCCATTTGAAACTGCTGCTGGAAAAGAACGGCGTGCGCTTCGACGCCATCTGGTTCGGCCACACGGACGCCCTGGGCGAACGTACCAGAGTGGCGTTCCGCCTCGATGCGAATGAATACAATGGCACGACCAAGGTGCAGTTGATGGTGGAGCATGCGGAGCCTGCGTAGTCACAGCTGACAGTACCTGCTGCGCGTCGGTATAGGTAGCCTGCAATGCTCACCGTACTAGCAGGACGGTTGCGCTTCCCGGCCACCTATCCCTTCCGCTCGCTACGGTACTGTCAGGTGTTGCGACGTTTATGGTCTTATTGCTGTGCATAACGATAGCTGGAACAGCCCTGCATACCACATGAAAGCGCCACCATGCTGACCGGTCTCAACCACCTCACCCTGTCCGTGCGCGACCTGGAGCGCAGCATGGCGTTTTACCGCGACACCCTGTCCCTGCGCCTGCATGCGCGCTGGGACAGGGGCGCCTATCTGTCCGCTGGCCACTTGTGGCTGTGCCTGTCGCTGGACGGACGCGGCACTGCCGCGCTGGCCAGCCCCGCCTACACGCATTACGCCTTTTCCATCGCGCCCGCCGACTTCGCCCCGTTTGCCGCCGGCCTGCGCGCGGCCGGCGTGACGGAATGGCAGCGCAACAGCAGCGACGGTGATTCGCTGTATTTTCTCGACCCGGACGGCCACCGGCTGGAAGCCCATGCGGGCAGCCTGGCGCAGCGGCTGGCGGCATGCCGCGCCGCGCCCTATGCCGGCATGCAATTCTTTGACGACCAAGGGGACTGAACAAAACCTCTCAACGTATTTCCAACAGATGAGTGAGCACGCCAGCGCAAGAAAGGCCTGGTGAATACCGGCCCGCCTTTCATGACGGATGCGCAGTCTGCGAAAACGACGCAGCCATCCGAGGGGGGATTCAACAACCCAACGCCATCGGCCCGGCCTTTCGCGTCACTGTGCGCCGTAAGGTGCAATCCGTGCCGAGACTGCCCGCCAGCGCAGCCAGGCCTGATGCGCGCTCGAAGCCTATGCTCGATCAGCATGTCGCTTCCCCGGACGTTTCCTCGCCCGGCCGGACGGTCTTTTAAGCGCCGGGATCGATTCTACGAGAGCGATGAGCAGGCGCGAGCCACGGACCTGAGCGCCCCCATGGACGTCCGCTTCCATTCCTTAGCAGACATTGTTGAACAGCTCGCTCGTCCAATCGGCAAACGCACGCATTGCCGGAGAGAGAAAGCGTTGATGGGGATAAAGTAGTGATACGGGAACGGGGGCTGGCCGCCTGTCAGCCAGCACCTCAACCAAGTCTCCGGCCCGCAATGGTTCCGCCACCAGTATCTCAGCCAACTGGATCAGGCCGCGTCCGTCGATTCCAAGCTTGATGTAAAGTCCCGTGTCGTTGACTGCGACCGTGCTCGGCACCGGAACAGTGACCCTATCTCCGTCTTCGACAAAATGCAGCTCGCTTGCCAGCCGCGTCGTGCTGGAAAAGTAGTGGACCGCCTGGTGTGCTCGCAAATCCGGCAGCCCTCTGGGAATACCCTTTTCTTCCAAATAGGATGGCGCAGCGCAGGTGATCCAGCGCAACGTCCCCAACCTTCGCGAGACCAGCGTCGAGTCATTGAGGTTGCCAGTGCGGATTACGCAATCGACGCCATCCTGGATCAAGTCCACCTGACGATCATTTACACCGATCATGAGATAGATATCGGGGTAGCGCTGCTTAAATTGCTCCAGCCGGGGCAGGATCAAGGCATGCGCAATACCTCCCGGCATATCCACCCGCAGCCGCCCTTGCGGGTGCTCGGCAGAGCCGTTTAGGCTGGTTTCCGTGTCGTCAATCAGGTCGAGTATCTCGCGGCAGCGGTAGAAGTAGCGTTCACCTTCCGGTGTCAAACTGAGGTTTCTGGTTGAACGGTTCAGTAACCTAATCTGCAAATGTTTTTCAAGCCTTTTGATGGTGCCTGTGACAGATGACGCCGGTAATCCGAGAGTCTCTGCAGCGCGTACAAAGCTCTTGCTTTCGACCACGCGAAGAAACACCTGCATTGCTTTTACGCGATCCATGTGTTGTCCTGATAGCTATATAGAGAACGGCACTATAACCCAACATTGTTCACATTTTCGGCATGATGAAAACCGCCAGCGCTACTTTTTCCGCATCGCTGCACTCGCTATAGTGCAGGTATCAAATGCACAGGAGAAATCAACATGTCCGACCAAATCCGCCAGTTACCGGTGCCGCCAACGATGAACCAAGCAGATCCTGACGCTATGTCTCAAAAGATTCTCGTGCTCGGTGCCGGGGAACTCGGCTTACCGGTGCTGCGCAGTCTTGCGCAACGCGCGAAGGACATCGACGGTGTGAATATCAGCGTGCTGCTGCGCGCCAGCGCCGTTGCCTCCAATTTGCCAGGCAAGCAGCGTGATGTCTCCGAGATCCGAGAGCTTGGGATCGAGATTATCGTAGGCGATCTTGTGAAAAGCTCAATCAACGAGCTCGCCGCAATCTTCGGGCAATATGACACAGTCATAGGGTGCGCTGGCTATGCAGCCGGTATCGAGACGCCAATGAAGTTGGCACAGGCTGCCCTGCAGGCGCGAATCCCAAGGTACTTCCCATGGCAGTTCGGCGTCGATTTTGACCTAATCGGTCGCGGCAGTCCGCAGGACATCTTCGACGCGCAGTTGGACGTGCGCGAGTTGCTGCGCGGTCAGCATCAGACCGAGTGGGTTATCATTTCGACCGGTATGTTCATGAGCTACCTGTTTGAACCGGAATTCGGCGTCGTCGACCTTAAAGCAAATACAGTGCACGCCCTAGGCAGCCTCGACACTGCGGTAACGCTGACTACTCCGGACGACATCGGCGTTTTGACCGCCGCCGTCGTGTTCGCTCAACCCCGTATCCGGAACGAGATTGTTTATCTAGCCGGCGACACTGTGACGTATGGCGCAGTGGCCGACAAGCTGGAAGCGGCGCTAGGCCTGTCCTTCAGCCGTTCGGAGTGGAGCGAGGAGTATTTGCTAGGCGAGTTGGCCCGCGACCCACACAACATGATGCGCAAGTATCGTGCCGCCTTTGCTCAAGGCAGGGGTGTTGCTTGGGATAAGCGTGGCACGTTCAATAGCCGTCGCGCCCTTCCCGTTACCGACGTGGCGTCGTGGATCAATGCAAACTTAATTTCTGGCCGTAGCAAGTAATCCTCATCCAGAAGACATTGGCAACGGCATCAACAAGTTTTCTTTCAACTTGGGAGGCTGGCTATTGCGTTCAGGTAGCTGACGGTCAGCTAAAGTGCCTGCCTTCCAGCGCTTGCGCGATGTCAGTCCAACAACTGGCGCGCGTGGATGGGAATAAGTGTGTCGCCACGCGTTAAATAAGTGACCGTCCTGCCATCGACGTCGACCATGCGCCCGAAGTACTGATAGGGAAAGGTCGGTGCGCTCGGTTTTGGCGGAGGTGGCGGCGGAGGTGGCGGCAAGGCTTTCGGTGCGGGCGGCTGGAAACTGATGAAACGGAACAGGTCTGTTTTCGATTCCACCAGAGGATCGCGTTCCAGCAAAGCGCCCGCCTCGCCAGCGGTGGTGTCCTGAGCCAGCGTAACTGCTGGGGCGGCCTGTCGGCGCGGCCTTGCATCTTCGGTGGACAATGCAAGGCTCTCTTGCTCGCGCCACGCGGTCCAGCCGCACAAGGCCGCCGTGAGTAGCGCTGCCAGCCATAGGCCTTGCCGGCGGGACGGCAAGGTCGGCGTCGATATTGCCATCAGCTTGGCTTCCGGTAAAAGTAGGTGAAGCGCAGATCGATATCCATCACGATATCGCTGGCGCGCGCGCGCCGTAGCGACAACGAGTCCAGCGCCAATCCGCCATGCGTGGCCAGCAGCGCGGCCAAAGTTTTCTTCAATGGCAAATAGGCACCCTTGATACGTGCATTGACCTCGACGCGCCCGATTCTGGCGTCTGGCTGATTGTCGCCTGCTGGCTTGAAGCTCGCATCGGACATCAGCAAGCCGTTTTGCGTCGCCAGCGACTGCAAGTCCGCCGTCACCAGCGACAGGCTGTCGAAGCCGCCCAATTGTGCCGGTAGGTTTTGCGAGTGGACAGCCGCAACGTTTGTCTGTGCTCGCAATTGCGCCTCCAGCATGCGAACCTTGACCTGCGCAGCTTGGTTATCGGCGCGCTGCGCCGGCAACTCGACAAAAAACAGCCATGCTGCGGCACACAGCACCACGCCAGTAGCAGGCCACGGCCAATGCTTGCGTTGAGAAAAACCAAACTGTTGCATTTTTTTAAAAAAACGCAATTAATTCTTCGAAAAATAAAAAACATCATTTTTAAAAAATAAATATTTATGAAAATACAATATTAGCCATCGGCATGCATAATTCCATATTAAATCAACCATCACCAAAAAATATATCAAACCATGTTTTCAATATTCCCGAAAAAGAAATTAATGCACCAATCCAAATTATAATTGCCCCCACATTTGGATAAATATAAAGTCCGGAAAAATACCCCACGCCTGCCACACAAAATCCAATAAAACTAATTTTATTTCCAATAGATTTTTTTTTTACTCATAGCATCCAAAAAATCAGTAGCCCTAATAATAATTATCTGAAGCACGACGTTTTCATGGTGCATAAAAGCGCTCCACCTGCAGCGCCATAACCGGCTCCACCTACACCTCGACCATATACAATATTACCATTTTTATCTGTTAAGATTTGAGCCGATCCAAGCGCGCCGTTCCCCCCAGTCCAAAAAGCACCTCCATAATCAGTGCTTCCACTACTTAGCAATCCACCACCTACACTATAAACCGTGCCATGTGAAATCGTTGCCCCCATCCCAACAGTGTAGCATTTTGTAACATAAGAGCAGAAATTCAAATTAGTATCAGCGGCAAATCCAGAATCCATTGAATAACCGACAGGACCTAGGTGCACTGACGATCCATAGCCTACGGTCATATTCAGTCGAGGTAACTCAGCAGACCCTTGGACGGCATAGTTCATGTTTGAAGAGAAGCTATTGAAAAAATTAATTAGTTTATCCATGAATGGTCCTTTAGATAAACCAGAGCGTCCACATCCTTGCTGACAACCTGCTTCATGCATAGCTTGATTAAATAAATATCCAAACGCTCCCGTCTGCGCACCGTTCCAGAATTCTCCGCCACCCAATTTGGAGCTCGCGCCACCGACAATGGCGGCCGTTACGGTATTTTGCGCAATGATTCCAGCAGTTTGTCCAGCTGCATAACCCGGTCCATAATTCCCCCATGCCGCCGAAAAAGTTCCGCTCATGGCACCGCTCCTGCAGCTTCCCCCGTTTGCTACTGCCGATCCGCAACCCACGGCAGCATGTCCCGCGGTATTCATGAAGACCGAAGTAGCAGAATGCCCATCCGTTGCCGCCCCCGCCCAAGTGGAGCCCACGGCGTTCATTGCAACGCTTGTTGCGCCGCTCACCAGGCCAACACGTACCGAACTCATCAAAGATTGTCCGGAAAAACCGGCCCAGGCTGCCTGCCCCACCGCATTGCATGCGGCTGCTCCGCCTTCACAAAAAACGACAGAGACAATACTGATCGCAACCGAACCTAGCTGATAACCAACTTTTGTTCTTGCTACCGCACGTGCAGCAAGATACCCGAGAGGAACGGCAACAAACAACCCCAGGTTGGCTACGTTGCGTATGAGGCGCCCTAAACTGAGATGCCCGCTCGGATCCGTGCAGGTCATCGGATTGTTATAGCAGTACGCGTAGCGGTTGTAGTTCTGCAGATTCATCGGATCCTGGATGAACGGATCGCCCTGCATGAACATGCCCAGGCGCGGATCGAAGATGCGCCCGTTCATGTGGATCACGCCGACGTCGTCCAGGTGCTCGTGGCCCGTGTAGCCGCGGTCCGTGCCGCTGCTGGTATTGTTCCAGTCATACACCAGCTTGCCGCTGGCGTCGTAGTTGCCACTGGCCGTGCGGCGCTTGCCGAATGGATCGTAGGAGTAGCGTGCCGTCAGCGTGCCGTTATGGTCGGTGGTGCTGACCAGGCTGCCCTGCAGGTCCTTATGCCAGTATTCCAATTTCACGATCACCAGGCTAGGCGGTATCCACGGCGCCATCTGCCCTGCCCCCAGTGCCGGCAGGCTGCCCGTCGTCACCAGTACGCCCAGGCTGGCGCCGCCGATCGACAGGTAATGACGGTTGCTGATGCTGCTGCCGTTCTGCTCGCTCTCGAAGCCCAGGCCGCCGGCATTGTCCGGGTGCATCATCCACGTCACGCGCGTGCCGCTGCTGCCGACACGGGTTTCCTTCACGCGCTGGTGGTTTTCATCGTACTGCCAGCTGTAGCGCGGATAACCGTTGGGCCCTTCCAGGCCATTCTGGCCATCGGGCAGGTTAAAGCTGGTGTAGCTGATCTTGCGGTAGCTGCCGGCGCTGGCGACCGTCAAGTTGCCGTTCGCATCATAGGTATAGCTGGCCGGGATCGCGCCGCTGACGCTGGTCAGGGCATGCGGGCGCACCACGCCTGGCCCGGATGCCGGATAGCTGTAGGTGCCGACATCGCTCTTGTACAACACGCTGCCCAGCGCGTTGTATTGCAGGCTGACCGTGCGTTGTAGCCCCGGCACCGCCGGTGCCGACACGGTGTAATTGCGCAGGCGGCCGATCGGATCGTAATCGTAATCATCCGTCACCGAGCCGGTGACACCGTCGCCATTCGCATCGATGCGCTTGCGCAGATGGTTCAAACTGTCCCACTCATATTGGTAATTCAGGATCGCTGGGTACGAGCCCGTGA
>NZ_NRDQ01000175.1 GCF_002878455.1 Janthinobacterium sp. AD80 | reverse complement strand
CGACGACGACACGCCGACGCCGGCGCACGCGCGCTTCACCTGGCCGCGCCTGCTGGCCATGGCTGCGCTGGGCGTGGCCCTGGCCTTCCTCGCCTGGCTGGCCCTGGCCCTGGCGGGCGGACACGCGCACCCGCTGGCGCAGATGGGCGTGTTTTTCAGCAAGGCCGCCCTGCTGACCTTTGGCGGCGCGTATGCCGTGCTGCCTTACCTGGTGCAGGGGGCCGTCGAGCAATACCACTGGATCACCAGCGCGCAGATGATGGATGGCCTGGCCCTGGGCGAAACCACGCCTGGCCCGCTGATCATGATTGTTGCCTTCATCGGTTTTGTCGGCGGCTGGAGCCAGGCCGTGCTGGGCCATGGCGGCCCCCTGTGGCTGGCGGGCATGTGCGGCGCGCTGGTCACGGCCTGGTTCACCTTCCTGCCCTCGTTCATCTTCATCCTGGCCGGCGCGCCGCTGGTGGAGGCGTCGCGCGGCAACCTGCGTCTGAGCGCGCCGTTGACGGCCATCTCGGCGGCCGTGGTCGGCGTCATCGCCAGCCTGGCCCTGTTCTTTGGCCACCATGTCTTCTGGCAAGAAAGTGCGCAGCCGCACTGGGACTGGGTAGCGATGGCCATCGCGCTGGCAGCCGGCGTGGCGCTGATCAGGTATCAAGTAGGCACCATCAAATTGCTGCTCGCCTGTGCCATCTTCGGCCTCGTGCTATCGTATCTGCCTTGAACGACTTAACGTAAGCGGCATTACCTTTCATGGCTGACAAGATTATCTACCTCGCCGAGGCCCGCAACGGGACTCTGGCGATACCCGAACGGCTGGAAAGTCCCAGCGGCAACGTCGCCGACCGCCTGGGCCGGCCCCTGCACGACCTGCGCATCTCGATTACCGACCGCTGCAATTTCCGTTGCGTCTACTGCATGCCGAAGGACGTGTTCGACAAGAACCACGTCTACCTGCCGCACACGGACTTGCTGTCGTTCGAGGAAATCACGCGCGTGGCGCGCCTGTTCGTTGAACACGGCGTGGAAAAAATCCGCCTGACGGGCGGCGAGCCGCTGCTGCGCAAGAATATCGAAAAGCTCATCGCCATGCTGGCCGCCCTGCGCACGCCGTCCGGCCAGCCGCTGGACCTGACCCTGACCACCAATGGCTCCTTGCTGGCAAGGAAAGCACAAGCGCTCAAGGATGCCGGCCTGAACCGCGTCACCGTGTCGCTCGATTCGCTCGACGACGCCACCTTCAAGCGCATGAACGATGTCGATTTCGCCGTGGCCGACGTGCTGCACGGCATCGACGCTGCCCACGCGGCGGGCCTCGGCCCCATCAAGATCAACATGGTCGTCAAGGCCGGCATGAACGAGCAGGAAATCGTGCCCATGGCCCGCCACTTCAAGGGCACGCCCTACATTTTGCGCTTCATCGAATACATGGACGTGGGTGCGTCGAACGGCTGGAACCTGCAGGAAGTCATCCCTTCGGCCGAGGTCGTGCGGCGCATCAGCGAACACCTGCCCTTGCTGCCCGTCAATCGCAACTACACGGGCGAGACGGCGGCGCGCTGGCGCTATGCGGATGGCGGCGGCGAGATCGGCCTCATTTCCAGCGTCACGCAAGCGTTTTGCGGCGACTGCAGCCGCGCCCGCCTCTCGACCGAAGGCAAGCTGTACACGTGTTTGTTCGCCACCAGCGGCCACGACTTGCGCAGCCTGCTGCGCGGCGGCAATAGCGATGCGGAAATATCCACCGTGGTGGCGCATTTATGGCGCGGCCGCAGCGACCGCTATTCGCAATTGCGCACCAGCCAGACGGACTTGACGGGCGGCGCACTTGAGCGCGGCAAAAAGAAAGTGGAAATGTCGTATATCGGCGGCTGAATCCGGGGCGGTGCACGCCCCGCGCTGCTACCATGGCGCATGCACCATTTTTCCTACCTCACATGATCAACACACACGACATTACCGGCCTGGTCCTGGCTGGCGGCCTCGGCACGCGCATGGGCCACAGCGACAAGGGCATGCTGCCCCTGCACGGCCAGCCGTTGGCGCGCCACGTGCTGCAGCGCCTGGCGCCGCAAGTGGGCCAGCTGGCCATCAGCGCGAATGCCCACGCGGAAGATTACGCCCGCTTTGGCCTGCCTGTCTGGCCCGACCTGCTGCCCGGCCAGCTGGGACCGCTGGCAGGCTTGCACAGCGGCATGCGGCACGCCCGCACGCCCTACCTGCTCACTGTTCCTTGCGATTCACCGCTGCTGCCGCCCGACCTGGCGGTGCGCCTGGCGGCCGGTCTGAGCGAGAACGATGCCGACCTGGCCATTGCCGTCACCGAAGAGATGGACCCGGCGACGGGCTCGGCCGTGCGCCGTCCCCATCCTGTCTTTTGCCTGGTGAAAACCTCCGCCCTGCCGCAGCTGGAGGCCTACCTGGCGGCCGGCGAGCGGCGCATGCGCACCTGGCACGGCCCCTTGAAGCTGGCCGAAGTGCTGTTCCAGGAGCATGGCGCGTTCGGCAACGTGAATACGCCGGAGGACCTGGCGGCCCTGCAGGCGCAGGGCCTGTCCGTGCCGATGGCGCAAGCCATCCTGGCCGACGCCGTCGCGCCTGTCGCCGACCTTGAACAACTGGCATTGCCGCAGGCGCTCGAGCGCATCCTGGCGGCCGACATCGTCTCGCCCATCAGCGTGCCCGCGCACGACAATTCCGCCATGGATGGCTATGCGCTGCATGGCGCCGACCTCGGCGGAAATGCTCCCGTGACCCTGGCCGTGGTCGACACCATCCTGGCCGGCCGGCCCGGCACGGTCCCCGTGCAACGGGGGCAATGCGCGCGCATCATGACGGGCGCCGTGATGCCGGACGGCTGCGACAGCGTGGTGCCGCAGGAGCTGGTGCGGCAATCCAGCGAGCACAGCATTACTCTGGCGCCGGACTGCATCCGGCCCGGCGACAACCGCCGCTTCAAGGGCGAGGACTTGATGCAGGGCCAGCCGGCCCTGCCGCAAGGCAAAATACTCGGGCCGGCCGAACTGGGCCTGCTGGCCTCGCTGGGCATCGCCACGGTGCCTGTGCGCCGGCGCCTGCGCGTGGCCTTCTTTTCCACAGGCGACGAATTGCGCTCGATCGGCGAAGCGTTGGAACCGGGCTGCATTTACGACAGCAACCGCTATACCCTGCTGGGCATGCTGACCCGCCTGGGCTGCGAAGTGCTGGACATGGGCATCGTCAAGGACAACCCGCAAGCGCTGGAGACGGCCCTGCGCGGCGCCTGCGCGCAGGCCGACGTCATCATCACTTCGGGCGGCGTCTCCAGCGGTGCGGCCGATTTTACGCGCGAGATCCTGGCGCGCCTCGGTGAAGTGGCTTTCTGGCAAATCAACATGCGCCCTGGCCGGCCCATGGCCTTTGGCAATATTGCCAGCGACGGCCACTCAGCCCTGCTGCTGGGCCTGCCCGGCAATCCCGTGGCCGTGATGGCGGCGTTTTATTTCCTGGCACGCCCCACCTTGCTGCGCCTGATGGGCGCCGATGCCCACACTGCCAGCCCGCTCCTGCTGCAAGTGGCGGCGCAAGACCCCATCCGCAAGAAACGGGGCCGCACGGAATATCAGCGCGGCATCGTCGAACGGGACCCGGACGGAAGCCAGCACGTGCGCTTGACTGGAGCGCAAGGCTCGGGCATCCTGCACTCCATGACGCAAGCCAATTGCATTATCGTTCTGCACGCGGAACAAGGCCATGTGGCGGCCGGCGACCTGGTGGATATTGTGCTGTTGCGAGGACTGATATGAAGCTGATAGTGGCATTGGCCCTGATGCAGGGCATGACGGCGTATGCGGGAGAAGTCCGCAGCAATGGCTACACGGTGCGCTACGACGAGCACATCGAGGAGGCAAGCGGCGACTTGCACGGCGAAAGCGTGGGCAGCATTCGCCTCACGCGCGCCAGCGACCAGACGCTGGTGTGGCAGGAAAACACGCCCTTGCGCCCGGGCTGCGGCGCCATTCCCGCCGTCACGCTGCTCAGCGACCAGTTCGTGGCCCTGTGCGGCCACCTGGGCGGACGCCACTACACGCAGAAGATCATCTTGATGCAAGGAAACACGCCCGGCATGGTCAGCGTCGACCAGTTCGATACTCCCAGCCCTGTGCGCGTGGAAGGGGACGGCACGCTGGCCCTCGACGTCCTGCGGCGCGACCTGTTTCCCGGCGAACTGACAGGCCCGCATTACTTCCACACCGTCTACCGCCTGCAACGCGATGCCGCCACCTTCGGCTTTGTCCCCAGCTTTGAGGCGGAGAGCGCCGAACGCTACTGGCAGCAGTACCGCGTCACGCGCCAGGCGGCGCCTGCGGCGGCCGTACTGCCTGAACTGCTGGCATCGCTACTGGCGGCGCAGTCCGGCAAACAGCCTATTTGCGGTGAACTGGCCGCCATCGCCGCGGATCTGCAACACGGCGGGCAGATTCCCGATGCGCAGGGCGCCCGCACCCTGATGCTGGGCTGGCTGCACAAATTGCCTGCCATCGGCTACCCGGCGTTCAATATGCAAGCCTGCGCAGGCCGCTTCTAACGCCGCGGCCCGGCGCCGCCCGGCGGCGCCACCTCTCCACTCCTCTCCGCTCCTCTCCACCCTGCCGCCTTGCGCGGCATGCCAGCGTGCGCCCCTGCATCCTGCGCGGCCTGCCAGTCCGCGCCGCGCCCACCAGAAAACAAGAAAAAATAATAACTATTTCCTTACGGAACATATCTATCGAAACAACAATCGTTATAATTATTTTATTTATTTGTTGATATCTAAGTTTCTTCGGTGATAACATCGAGTCTCAACCAAATAATTCAATTTTGATATGATTTCCTCAACAAGACTGGCAGAACAACCTTCCTGGATGGCAATGGCCGGCATGCTGGGCACGCTGTGCCTGGTCGGGGTCATGTCGATGGCGCCCCTGCCCGCCTATGCGAAAGCAGGCGCGCGCGCCGATGTGCTGGAAAACTGCAGCTGGAACCGCCCCGGCGTCGATCCTTACATGGGCGATGTGGTGGGCGCCGTCGACCGCTACACGGATATCGCGCCGCAGGTGCGCGAGCAATTGAAGGAGCGCATGCGCGCGCGCCAGTATGATGAAATCGTGGTGATCAGCCGCGACGCCATCCGCGGCAAGGGCAACTACAATGCGCGCATCAGCGAGATGCACTTCGGGCCGGGCCGGGTCTGCCGCAATGTCACGCGGGCAGGCTGGTCGGACCAGATGCAGGAACGGGGTCTCGTGTATTGCGTGCAGGGTCAATGCATCCTGGTGCCCACCGTGTGCCGCAACGTCAGCCGCATCACGCAGAC
>NZ_NRDQ01000174.1 GCF_002878455.1 Janthinobacterium sp. AD80 | reverse complement strand
GGGCGAACTGCTGGCGCAGTCGTTCGACCGCGACACGAATGCCGCGCTGCATACGGAATTGTCGGACCGCGAGTTCCAGGTCTTCCTGCGCCTGGCGCGCGCGGCTGGCCGACCGGCTGGCGGGGCGGCTGACGGAGTGGATGGTGCAGACCAGCTACGCGCAGACGCGCCGCGCCTTGCAGCTGGCCGACGTCGTGATTGCCCTGGGCGAGGCCGAGCGCGATGCCATCGTGCACGGTTTTGACTTGCCGGCGACATCCATCCGCGTCTTGCCAAATGGCATCAACCCGCATTTCTTCACGGCCAATGGCGATTTGTTCCTGCGCGAGACGGGCATCGCCGGGCCATTCGTGCTGGTGGTGGGCAGCATCTCGCCCTATAAAAACCAGCTGGGGCTGGCACAGGCGCTGACGGGCGCCGGCGTGCCCGTGGTGCTGATCGGCGCGGCGCCGCGCGAACAGCAGGCCTATCTGCAGCAGTTGCTGGACTTGCCGCACGTCAGCTGGCTGGGCGCGCTCGACCATGCCGACCCGCTGCTGGCCAGCGCCTACCACGCGGCGGCCGTGGCGGCCTTGCCCAGCCAGGGCGAAGTGTTTCCCTTGAGCGTGCTCGAAGCGCTGGCGGCCGGCACGCCCGTCGTCATGACGGCGCACAGCGCGCTGGACTTGCCCGATTCCGCCTTCGCCCTGCGCAAGGTGCGCTGGGACGATGGCCCGGCGCAGCGCCAGGCCGTGCTGCAACTGCTGGCGCTGGCACCGGAACGGCTGCGCGTGCGGGCCCTGGTCGAGCGTTTTACGTGGGAGCGGGTGGCGGCGCAGATCGCCGATTGCTATGTCCAGCTGCATGCCGGCACCAGTCGCGCCGCGCTGCCTACAAGGAGGAGCCATGCTGTTTAATTCCTTTGCTTTCCTGTTTGCCTACCTGCCCGTGGTGCTGGCCGGCTATTTCCTGCTGGACCGCTGGGCGCCCGTGGTGGGCAAGGCGGCGCCCATGTCCTGGCTGGCGGCCGCCTCGCTGTTCTTCTACGCCTGGTGGGACGTGCGCTACCTGCCGCTGCTGCTGGGCTCGATCTGCGTCAATTACTGGGCCGGCCGCTTGATGGGAACGCGCTCCGGCACGGCCCGCAAGCGCGTGCTGGTGCTGGCGCTGGCCTTGAACCTGGGTTTGCTGGGCTGGTATAAATATGCGAATTTCTTCATCGATAGCGTCAACAGCGTGGCCGCCAGTGCTGGCGCTGCCAGCCTGCCGTGGTCGGGCCTGGATATCATCCTGCCGATCGGCATTTCGTTCTTCACTTTCACGCAGATCGCCTTCCTCGTCGATTGCTACCGGGGCGAAGTGCGCGAATACCGCTTCATGCATTACGTGCTCTTTGTCAGCTATTTCCCCCACCTGATCGCCGGCCCCGTGCTGCACCACCGCGAAATGATGCCGCAGTTCGCCGAACCCGCCAACGCCCACCCGCGCGCGGCCAACTTTGCCATCGGCATGTCGATCTTCGTCATCGGCCTGGCAAAGAAGGTACTGATCGCCGACAACCTGTCGCCGCTGGCCATTCCCGTCTTCGCGGCCGGCGCCGAACCGACCTTCATCGAGGCGTGGATCGGCGTGCTGGCGTATACCTTCCAGCTGTATTTCGATTTTTCCGGCTATTCGGACATGGCCATCGGCTTGTCGCGCCTGTTCGGCGTGAAATTGCCGCTGAACTTCAATTCGCCGTACAAGGCCGCCAGCATCACGGAGTTCTGGCGCCGCTGGCACATGACGCTGTCGCGCTTCCTGCGCGACTATTTATATATCGCCATGGGCGGCAGCCGGCGTGGCGAAGCCATCCGCTACCGCAACCTGATGCTGACCATGCTGCTGGGCGGCCTGTGGCATGGCGCGGGCTGGACCTTTGTCATCTGGGGCGGCTTGCACGGCCTGTTCCTGGTGGTGCAGCAGGCGTGGCGCAAGGTGTTTGGCGCGGCGACCGGGCGCTGGTGGCCGGCCGCATTGACCTTTCTTGCCGTCATGCTGGCGTGGGTCTTCTTCCGTTCGCCCGACGTGGCCACGGCCTGGGACATCCTGGGCGCCTTGGTGGGGGCGAACGGCATCAGCCTGCCACGGGGCCTGGCCAGCCATGCGGCCAGCCTGGCGCAATGGGGCGTGCAGCCCGCCTTCGACGGCATCCGCTGGATCGAACTGGTGGGGCCGGGCTTGCCGGTCTTGCTGCTGGCCATGCTGCTGGCCTTCAAGGCGCCGAACACGCAGGAAATCTTCTTTCAGCACGAGCCGGCCATTGAGCGCATCTTCCAGCCCGACGGCCGCTGGCGCTTCAGCTGGCGCCCCACGCGCGGCTGGAGTCTGGGCTTTGCCGCGCTGTTCGTCGCCTGCATCTTCGGCATGAACCGGGTCACCGAATTTCTCTATTTTCAATTCTGATGCTGGACACGCCATGGACACTTCTTCCCGCCGCTACCTCGTCTGGTTCTTCGCCTGCGCCTTCCTGGCGCTCGCTTGCGTCTCGGCCCTCAACTACCGCATCGACCCTTATTTACTGCACCAGTGGGACAGCCCGATGCTGCAGCGCTTGCGCCCGACGAATGAAAAACTCTCGGCCTGGGGCAAGACGTATGCCGTGGCGCGCTACCGGCCGTCCATCATCTACATCGGCAATTCGCGCACGGAAATGGGCTTGCCGACCCGGGCGCAGGAAACCTTTGCCGACAAGAGCGTGTTCAACAGCGCCGTCTCGGGCGCCTCGCTGGGCGACGCCATCCAGCTGGCCGAGCACGCGACCAAGGTCAGCCGCATCGAAACCATGGTGTGGGGCGTCGATGCGCCCACCTTCTCGCTGGACCTGGGTTCGGCCCGCGTGGAAGACGGCTTGACGGGCGCGGGCAAGGCATTTTTCGCCCAGCGCGCCTTGCTCAATCTCAAGCGCGGGCTGACGGTGGACATGACGCACGACAGCCTGCGCATCCTGAACGGCAGTTTCGGCGACGTCTGCCGTTCCAGCCTGGCCCTGTACGGCCAGCGCGACGAGACCTGCGTCATCAGCCGCATGCAGGGCTGGGGCGGGGCGGCGCAAGCCATTCCCTTGCGCCTGCAGGAGTTCGGCGATGGCGAAGGGCCGACGCCGCCGTCCACGCCCGCGCTCGACGCCAGCCTCGGCAAGCTGTGCCAGGGCAGCATGCGCCTGCGCATGTACATCAACCCCACGCATGCGCTGACGATGGACGTGCTGCACTGGCGCGGCAAGTGGGATGCCATGCAAGCCTGGCAGCGCGACCTGGTGCGGGTGGTCGAGCGCCACCGAAATGCGGGCTGCGACGTGCGCCTGTATGACTTTTCCGGTTTTAACAGCGTCACCACCGACCCCATCCCGCTGGCCAGCGGCAAGCCTGAGATGCGCTATTACTGGGAAGTGTCGCACTACCGCGACAACGTGGGCCGCTTCATCCTGGCGCGCCTGTTCGGCGGTGACGTCGCTGTGCCCGACGATTTCGGCATCGAGCTGACTTCCGCCACGCTCGACGCCCACCAGGCGGCCATGCGCGCCGCGCGCGACCGCTATCATGTGGAACACGCGCTGGAAACGGCGTACGTGAAGAAAATACTCAACGGGCCGCGCATCAAGCACTTTTGATGTCGGGCGCGGCCCTGGCAGGGTTGCCAGGCAACGCTGCCGCCGCATGCGGGCTGGGTACTGCGCCCGCATGCCGGCAACTTAGCGCCGCTTCAGCTGGTCGCTGCTGGCAAACGACTGACGGATTTCCGGTTCCACGGCTTTCACGCAGCGGTGGTTCTGCAACAGCGGCATGGCCGCCAGGGCCGCCGCCGGTGAGGCATAGTCGAGTATCAGCAATTGTGCCGCACTGGACGCCAGCAGCACCTTGCCCTTGCTTGCCTGCGCCAGGGCTGCAGCCTCGGCCGTTTCCTTGCAATACACCTTGAGCCGCGAGGTAAGCAGGGCAGGCGCGCCGGAGCGTTGATTGACCACCACCGCGAACGGTTCGCTGTGCGCCGCGCCGCCCGACAGTTTCGCCGCGCCCGTGGCTGCCGCTGTGTTGCCCCCCGCGCCGCCGGTGAGGCTGATGCTGTACGGGCCGATACGCGCCAGTTCCGCCTTGGGTCTGTCTTGCTCACCCGCGTCCGCATTCAGCTTTTCTACCCTGGCGTTCGGCACCAGGCGAAATGCCGTTGCGCCGATCTTGAATGTCGCGCCGGTCGCCGCCTGCTGCAATTGCGCCGTGGTATCTTCGTCCGCATGCGCCAGTTGCGGGAAAGACGACGCAATGTTGAGCAGTAAAAGCGCCAGAAAGAGTTTCGTTTTCATGTACATTTCCTTAGTCAGTGTCCCAGAATACGCAAGTTCCACGTCACCAGTTTTGCGCCGATGACCTTGGTTGGATCGCGCACGTCCGTCAATTGCAGGGTCCAGGTACCGGCGGAGCTTTCATTCAAGAAAGCGTTGCTGGCCATGAAATCGATGAAGAAGCCGGCAGACCCTTTGGGCATCGCCGCCGCAGCGGAAAACGGCGTCAGCACGTAGCTCTTGCTGCCGCCAGGCGAGGTGAGTATGGCGCGCAAGTTCGCAGGAGCCTGGTGCGTCGTGGTAATGCCAAGCTGGACTGTTTCAACCTTCATTGCCTGCGCAATGGCGATGCTTGCCGCGCCGCCCTTGTCGTTCAGGTAGGGAATGTCGACCGGGGCGCCGGCATAGGTTTGCACCTGCGTGTCTTGCAAGGCGGGCAGGCTGGCGAAGGTCCTGGCCATCTTGACGGCCTGCGTCGCATCGACCAAGCCAAAACCGTACCAGTTGCTGAAGGCATGGCCTGCCTTGTTGACACTCCAGCCGGGGTCCAGGGTGAGTCCCCTGAATGTAACGAGCGCTTGTGCGGCGTCGATCTTCTTTGCCGTGGTGGCCAGAATGGCCTTCACGTCCCGCGCCGTCAAGTTCGGATTGACCTGCAGCATCAAAGCGGCCACGCCGGACACCATCGGGGCGGCGGCCGACGTGCCGTTCATGCTGGAACGGTAGTTACAACTCTTGTCTATCGCCGAGGCATCCGTATCGAGGTCATTCCGGGGCGCGGCGCGATTCCTGTTCTCGCCTTGTTCGCAGCCGCTTTGATCGGTGCTGATGATCGCGGGATCGAAATTGACGCTTCTCGGATTGTCGCCTTTGAAATATTTTTTTTGCCCGCCATACTCGCCGCCAAAGCCCGCCACCCACATGCTGGAACCTGCGGACGAGTAGCTCGAACGCACTCCTTTGGCATTGACGGCCGCCGTGGTAATGACATAGGCGTAAGAATTCGTGTCGTCAAAATTGGCCGGAATACAGCCCAGCTTGAATTCCTTGGCATCGTCGCAAGCGTTGGTACGGCCCCTATCATTCTCAAAGGAATTTCCCGCGGATTTGACGTAAATGCCGCCTTTGCCATTTCTGCTGGCCTGCATGCGCTTTTCAAAGGCTTCGACCTCATTTTGCGACACGGCAGGAGGTGCATTCCTTGGAGTGCCCCAGCTATTGTTAAAGACGTCCGCCTGGGACGAAGATCCTTCCCCCCATGAATTGAACAAACTGTAATCCGATTGGGCTTCCAGAAAGTTGAATCCCCTCAATTTTGCTTCCGGTGCCACGCCGCGGCCGCCCTTGGCATTCCAGCCAACGGCCGCGATAATGCCGGCCACCGAGGTGCCGTGATCACCCTGGAAGCCGAAATTGGTCGGATCGGTGGAATTGTCGATGAAATTCGTCGATCCCCCGGCGACCACGTTGGCGGCCAGATCTTCATGCGCGATTTCCAGTCCTTCGTCGATGACCGCCACCTGGACGCCGGCGCCGCGGACATTGTCCTTGTGCAGCGTGCCGATATTCAGGTCGACACCCGTGGTCGGCAGAGTGTCGGCCAAGGCATCTTGCCCGCGGTTTTCCAGATACCATTGATAGCGGTACAGGGGGTCGGCGGTGTCTACCGGCTTTGGTTCGGCCACGCCAACCGGCACGCTTTTACTCTCGCCCCCGCCACCACCGCATCCAGCGAAAAGTGCGGCGGTCATAATGGATAGCCCTACATGTGCGTTTTTCATGCTTCCCCTTGAAGTGTCCAGATGATTGTCGAGCCCATCGTTCGGAAATGGAAGACAATGCTGGCCGCGCATTTTTTTGTGTAAAAGGTCAAAGCGCGGCGGTTGCATCACGACAAATGGTGATGAGAATTGCCTGCCGCGCCTATAGGAATGGTCTGAAAGTTGCCTGAGTGGCAAAGTGTCGCTTTTCTGCGTCGCCAGACGCCTTCACGGCGGATATGCGGGTGGCCTCGCCTGGCTTTGGCGGGGCAGGAAAAGCGCGCCCCACGGGCTGGCGGCGCCCCATCGCCGTGGCAGGGCCGCCGCATGGCGCGGCGTGCCTGCACAAGCGTACGCGTTGGCATGCGCGGGTTTGTTATGATGATGTTTTGCTTTCCGGTATTGTTTTTCGCCGGTTCACTTGACAGGACGCCCCATGAAAATCGCCTTCTTCGCCAGCCAGCCCTACGACCGCCGCTTCTTCGACGAAGCCTTGCCGTCCCAGCCCGAAGCAAGCGGCATCGAACTGGTGTACCACAGCGCCTTGCTGAGCCAGGAAACCGTGGTGCTGGCGCAAGGCGCCGAAGCCGTTTGCGTCTTCGTCAACGATGTGCTTGACGCGCCCGTGCTGCAAGCCTTGCACGGCTATGGCGTGCGCGCCATCCTGCTGCGCTGCGCCGGCTACAACAACCTGGACCTGGAAACGGCGAAACGCCTGGGCTTTTTTGTCGCCCGCGTGCCTGCGTACTCGCCGGAAGCCGTGGCCGAATACACGCTGGCCCTGGTGCAGACCCTGAACCGCCACACGCACCGCGCCTATGCGCGCGTGCGCGAAGGCAATTTCTCGCTGGACGGCTTGCTCGGTTCCACCTTGCACGGCATGACGGTGGGCATTGTCGGCACGGGCAAGATCGGCCTGGCGACGGCGCGCATTTTCAAGGGCTTCGGCTGCACCGTGCTGGGCCACGACCCGTATCCGGCGCCGGCGTTCGCCGAGCTGGGCACCATGGTGGAATTGCCGCAGCTGCTGGCCCAGTCCGACATCGTCTCGCTGCATTGCCCGCTGATGGACAGCACGCGCCACATGATCAGTGAAGAAACCTTGCCGTTGATGAAGAAGGGCGCCATGCTGGTGAATACCTCGCGCGGCGGCCTGATCGACACGGGCGCCGTCATCGAAGCGCTGAAGTCGCGCCAGCTCGGTTCGCTCGCCATCGACGTCTACGAGCAGGAAAGCAATCTGTTCTTCCAGGACCGTTCGTCCGACATCATCGACGATGACATCTTCCAGCGCCTGATGACCTTCCCGAACGTGCTGGTGACGGGCCACCAGGGCTTCTTCACCATCGAAGCGCTGCGCGAGATCGCCGCCATCACCTACCATAACCTCGCGTGCTTCCGCCAGGGCAAGGCATGCGAGAACAGCGTCTTAACTGGCTGATGCCGGTTTTTTAGGCTTGGGCGGCGGCTTCGGTTTCGGCTGGGGCAGCGCATCGGCCGTGCGGCGCGCCAGCTGGACCAGCCAGTCGCGTTCGTCCCACATGCCGCCATCGATGAGGAAATACGGCTTGGCCTGAGGGTAGGGCGGCGCTTCCTGCGGCGTGCCTTGCGCGCTGATCCATGCGCGCCCCGCGTCCGTCGGCTTGATGAACAGCTGGTCGTCGGCGACGATGGCGAACATCTTGCCGTCGCAATACAGGCCGTACTCGCCAAACATTTTTTTCGCGCTGATGCCGCCTGCGCCCGCCAGCTGGTCGAGCAGGTAATCCACGGTGCCTTGCTGTGATGCCAGGCGTGTCTCCTTGGTGAAATGCATCCTGGCCCAGACGCAGGGAGTGCGTTGATCTCCCGCATCGAGGCTGTCAAATTTGCCTAAAGCGTATATTTATATGACCACAGCTGCGCCCGCTGGAATTCCTCGCTGAACAGTTCCGCAAGGCTGTCGGCGAACTTGCCGCGCTGCGCCTCGCTCTGGCCTGCGGCCGGCAGCATCAGCACGATCGTCATTCTCCGTTGCCCGGTATCGCAAAATACATAGGGTTTGCTGCTTTCCCATTCCACGGTAACGACGTCGAAGCGCGTGAGGCCGTACGCCGCGTCGTAGTGTGCCTCGATGCGGATGGCGCTCTGGCCTGCGCTCTGCCCATTTTCCAGGCAATCGGCCACCTTGGCGCGGAATGCGGGCACCAGCGCGCTCCACGCCGGCTGCAGCTGCTCGTCTTCGATTTTCTTCTGGAAGGCATAGGCGATGGCTTCTTTCACCATTCTCTCTGGCGCATGGTCATTGAGTTCCGTATGGCGGAAAACAGGCTCCTTGGGCAGGTTCCAGTAATCATGGGCAAGCGCCCCGGCGACACTCGCTGCCTCAATGGGGTCGGTGCTTGCTTTCAGGGTGTGCGCCAGATCCAGCAAGTGTGCCAGCAGCGGCGCCAGCTTGGTGGCCTGCTGCTTCATGTCATTCAGCGAGGCGAGCAGATAGTCGAATGCCTGTTCGTCGACGCTGGCGGCCTTTGGGCAGGTGTGGCGGTTCATCAGCACCGGCGGGCGGTCAATGTCCTGGGCGGGTACATAGGGCTGGAAATATTCCCGGTTTTTCAGCGCATCGGCCCTGTCCAGCGCCTGTTCGATCAGCCGCAGCAGTGCCGAGCGCCCGAGCTCATACTTGCTGACCAGCAGCGAGGCACCGTCCAGCTTGTATTTGTGCGCATGTTTCTTGCCGGCCGCGACAGGCTTGAAATCGTCGATCACTTGCTGCGCAGTGAGGAAATACAGGGATTGCTCATCCTCGGTCCCCGTATGCGCTATCAGGAAGAACGAGTCGCGCGCCTGGTTCTGCTCGTCGAGCAGATAGTCCGGGCTGATATACACCGTGGTCGACGTGTCCTGCAAAAACTTGGCTTGCACCAGGCCGAACAGGGCGCGGCTGGAATTGAGCTTGTGCGCGAGAGCACGGCGCTGCACGATGAAATCGGCGCCCTCGATATCGACCGAGCGCTCCAGGACCCAGAAACGGTCGAGCAGAAGGGCCTTGGTGCGCGCTTCCCCGATCGACCCATTTTCCATGATGGTCAGCCAGGTGGGTTTCTTGCAGGAGTCGTCCATCTTGTTGCGTGTCCCATTGAGAGGTGAGGCGGGCAGGGCGGGCCTGCCCGTCAAGCCCGGCGCCAGTGGCCGTGCTGAGCGTAAATCATCGAAAAGCGCACGTCAACCCGGCCCGCCGGCACGGGCGGTGCACCTTGCTGGAAATCGGGTAAACTCGGGGCCTTGTTTTTTGACGCTCCCATCTCATGACCAGCAGCATCACGCACCGCGGCATCCGCATTACCACCCTGGCCGCCAGCGACACTATCGAGGCGCACTGCGCCCCCGGCCACACGGCCATCCGCCAGCAGGCCGATGGCTGGTGGCTGTATTTCGTCGACAGCGACGGCAGCATCGACGGCTACGACAGCCCGTTCGCCAGCCATGCGGAAGCCCTGTGGGCGGCCAAGGCGGCAGCCGAATTCAGCGCGGAATGACCTCGGGTCCCTGGAAAACCAGTCCCTGGGCTTGCCTGGGCCTGGCGCAGGCGCCCGTGCCCGAGGCGGAAAGCGCGCAGTACGGCGCCTGCCGCGCGCAGCTGCACGGCAGGCCGCTGGTCTTGCGCATCGCCAAGACCACGCCCACCAAGACGGGACAGTTCTTCACGCTGTGGAAACGCCTGCACCCCGCCGCCGACATCGCCCCGCTGGACGAGAATGACCCGCTCGACTTCGTCATCGTGGCCGTCGACGACGGCGCCACGCGGCACGGCCTGTTCATTTTCCCGCGCGCCGTGCTGCTGGCGCGGGGTGTTCTGTCGCGCGCGGGCCAGGGCGGCAAGCGCGCGCTGCGCG
>NZ_NRDQ01000173.1 GCF_002878455.1 Janthinobacterium sp. AD80 | reverse complement strand
GGTGTTGCTAGGGCGCGTATTACTCATCATGGAGCCGTTTCGTATGCATGCGCTCGCGCGCCTGGCCCATGTGTTGCGGCGCGCGGCGGAAAAGGCGGGCTGGGGCACGGCCATGCCGCCCGACACGGGCCTGGGCATCGCCGCCACGTTTGGCCAGGAGCGCGACATGCCGACCTGGACGGCATGCGTGGCGCGGGTGAAAGTCGACCGCAGCACGTGCATGGTCATCGTCGAAAAGCTGACCATGGTGATCGACGCGGGCGCCATCGTCGACCCGGACGGCGCGTTGGCACAGGCGGAAGGGGGCGCCCTGTGGGGCGTGAGCATGGCCATCCATGAAGGCACGGCCTTCCTGAATGGCGAGGTCAAGGATACCAACCTGAATACCTATACGCCCCTGCGCATGGCCGACGTGCCGCAGCTGGATATCGAGTTCGTGACCAGCACGGAAACCTCGACGGGCATGGGCGAGCCGCCCACCACGGCCGTGGCGCCCGCCATCGGCAACGCCATCTTTGCCGCCGTCGCCTCGCGCGTGCGGCATTTGCCGATCCGTCCGGAAGCCGTGCTGAAGGGGCTTGACCGGCACGGCGCCGTCTAGCCTTGCCGCTGCGCCGATCCTGTGCTTGCCGTGCGCCGTTTCCACACGAACGGCCGGGCAGGAATGGCCGCAGGCTGCTACACTGATAACTGCCGCCCAGGGCATGCAGGCGTCGCCCAGCCCGGCAAAATCAGCTTAGCAGAAGCTCGATGTGCGCAGCTGGATTTCAGCTCGATAGCGGAGGCAGCCATGCAAGAACAATTTGTCAGCATCACGGCCGATGAACTTCAGATGGACGGCGTGCTTGAAATGCCCGAGCGGCCCGTGGGCATCGTCCTGTTTGCCCACGGCGCCGGCGCCGATAGCGACTATCTGGGCGCATCGAGCCACGCCACTTCCCAGGATTTTTTGCGAGCGGGTATCGCCACCCTGCGTTTCGACCAGGGCGGCGTCGCGCCTGGCGGCGGCAGCAATGGCCATGCGTATTTCGTGCGCAGCGATATCGTCCTGCTGGCGCGCCAGCTGGAAAAAGCCCTGGGCTGGCTGCAAGTGGACCCGACCACGCGGCGCCTGCCTTGCGGCCTGTACGGCTATGGCACCAGCGCGGCCGTGGTGATGCAGCTGGCCGCCTGGCGCAGTGCCGATATCGCCGCCCTGGCCGTTTGCGATGGCCAGGTGGAAATGGCCGGCAAGGCGGCACTGGAAAACGTGCGCGTGCCATCGTTGCTGATCGTGGGCGGCCGCGACCCGGACGTGGCGGGCCTGAACCGCATGGCCTTTGCGACCTTGCGCTGCGACAAGCAACTGGAACAGATCGCCGCACCGGGCGGCCCCGACACGCGCCACCAGGCGGCCGTGCTGGCCACCGACTGGTACACGCGCCATTTCAACGGGCATACCAGCACGGTGCAATAGGCACTCAGTTCAGCTCAGGGCGCGCAGGTTGCGCGCATGGAAGCGCACATGCTCTTCCATGAAAGTGGCGATGAAGTAATAGCCATGGTCGTAGCCGGCCTGGCGGCGCAGCTGCAGGGGCTGGCCCGCGCTTTGGCACGCCGCTTCGAACACTTCCGGGTACAGCTGCTCGGGCAGGAACTTGTCGGCCAGGCCCTGGTCGATCAAGATGCCTGCTGGAAACAGCACGGGCTGGCCGGCCAGGCCGCGCATCAGCGCGCTGGCGTCGTACTGCTGCCAGCTGGCGGTGTCGCTGCCCAGGTAGCCCGTGAAGGCTTTTTTGCCCCATGGACACTGGCTGGGTGCGGCGATCGGCGCGAAGGCGGAGACGGAGCGGAACAGTTCCGGGTTGCGCAAGGCCAGCACCAGCGCGCCGTGGCCGCCCATCGAGTGGCCAAAGATGCCCGTGCGTTGCGCATCGATAGCCAGTTCCTGTTCCAGCAAGGCGCGCAATTCCAGGATGTAGCTGTACATGCGGTAGTGGCCGCTCCATGGCGCTTGCGTGGCATCGACATAGAAGCCGGCGCCCACGCCGAAATCCCAGCTGTCGCTCTCGCCCGCGAGGCCTGCGCCGCGGGGGCTGGTATCGGGCGTGATCAAGATCAGGCCTTCCTCGGCCGCCACGCGCTGGGCGCCGCCCTTGATCATGAAGGTTTCTTCCGTGCAGGTCAGGCCCGCCAGGTAAAACAGGGCGGGGCGTTTGGTGCTGGCCGTGGCGCCGGCTGCCGTGTCGGGAATGAAGGCCGAGAAACGCATGGGCAAGCCGATGGCTTGCGCATCGTGGCGATAAAATCGTTGTACGCCGCCAAAACAGGCGTGTTCACTCAACAGTTCCAGCATGAATTCTCCTCGTTAATCGCATAGTATAGCCAGAGCGGTGCGCCGCTGCGCCGTGATCAGCCCAGCATGGCCGCTAATGCTGGCAAGATGTCCTGTGCCGGGGCTTCCGTCTTGAATGCCAGCAAATGGTCGGCGCGCGTCTTGCCCAGGTTGATGGCGGCCACGGGCTTGCCCGCTTCCGCCGCCATGCGGCACAGGCGAAAACTCGAATACACCATCACGGACGAGCCGACCACCAGCAGGGCGCTGGCCTCGCGCATCTTGCGTGCTGCTTCTTCGGCGCAGGCAGGCGGCACGCCATCGCCGAAAAACACCACGTCCGGCTGCAGGGTGCCGCCGCAGTGCGGGCAGCGCGGCAGGTGGAAGGTGGCCAGCTGCGACGGCTCCAGCAAGGCGTCGCCGTCGGGCGCCGGCGTGGCCGTGGCGCCCAGCAGTTGCGGATTGTCGCGTTCCAGCCAGTCTTGTATCAGGCGCCGCGCAAAGCCTGCATGGCAATCGAGGCAGACCACCGCATGTATGCTGCCGTGCAATTCCGTCACGCCGCTGCTGCCCGCCTGCTGGTGCAAGCCATCCACGTTTTGCGTCACCAGGCCGCCGATCTGCTGGCGCTGGGCCAGCTGGGCGATGGCCAGGTGTCCGGGATTCGGCACGGCGCGCGCCAGCGCCGGCCAGCCCACCATGCTGCGCGCCCAGTAGCGGCGCTGCACGGCATCCTGGCGGCGAAAATCCGGTCCCTGCACGGGCACATTGCCGCGCCGCACGCCGTCCGGGTCGCGGTAATCGGGGATGCCCGACGCCGTGCTGATGCCGGCGCCCGTCAGCAGCAGGACGTCGGGGTGGCGTTGCAGGAAGTGCGCCAGCTGGTCGAGCGCGTGATGCGTGCTGGCGGCGTGCGGGCTGGCAAGAGGAAAGTTCGGCATGATGCGCCATGCTAACCGAAAAGCCTGGCGTTCTGCACGGCAAGGTTTACTCCAGCTTCATGCCGAAGCGCTGCAGGCGCGGCTGCCAATGTTCCTGGATATTGGCCGAGACCAGGATGCGCTCGGCCTTGCCGATCAGCAGCGCGCGCGGCACGAAGCCGAAATAGCGCGAGTCGGCGCTGTTGTCGCGATTGTCGCCCAGCATCATGAAATGCTCCGGCGGCACCGTCACGGGGGAAAAATTGCGCGCCGCGCCAGCGATTTGCGGCAGGACCTGGATGTGGTGCTGTTCGGTACCGTTGCGTTCGTTGAAGCGCTGCGCCGTCAATTGTCCCACGCGGTCGATCGCCTCGGGCGCCGTGCCGAGCGCCGTGTAGCGGGCGGCGTGGCCATTGATGATCAGCTGTTCATCGCGCATTTCCACCGTGTCGCCGGGCAGGGCGATGATGCGCTTGATCAGCCGCGTGCCGTCTTTAGGTGAGGAAAAGGTGACGATGTCGCCGCGTGCCGGCTCGCCCAGGCGTTGCAGCACGACATCGGTGAGCGGCACTTTCAAGTCGAAGGCCAGGCGGTTGACGAAGACCACGTCGCCTTCGAGCAGGTTGGGACGCATGGAGGCCGACGGTATCGGATTCCAGTCGGCCACGGCCGTGCGGAACACGCCGAACAGCAGCAAAAACATCAAAAAACCCTTGTTGGCGCGCATCCATTTGCTCATGTTGGCTCTTTCGCTGGGCCTGTGCCCGTGATCGTTGGGAAAACGCCCGTTGTGGGCGTCTGTCCACGATGCATGGCCAGCCTGAAGCCAGTCTTAAAAGGCCCCTGACAGCGATGCTGGCGTGCCCTTGTGTTGCGCGCCAGCGTCACGCGGCGCTTACGGGCGCCGGCATGGCGTGTGCGCATCGCCATTGCCATCTGGCCGTTGCTTGCCGGGCATTTCGTCCCACAGTTCGCCCAGCGCCACCAGCAAGCCGCCGGCCACGAATGGTATTGCCACCAGCCAGGGCATGCTGTCGAGCCACGGATCGAGCAGGATGGCCGAGGCCACGGCGATGAGAAGGGCGCTGTACCAGAAGCGGCGCGGATGCCGGAGGGTCAGCAGGTAGTGCAGGTCGATCATAGGTCCTCCTTGGTGAGCATGCGAAACAGCCTGGCGGCCAGGATGCTGCTGACGGCAATGACGACGCAGCCGTCCAGGATAAACAGCACCTTGCCCACCAGGTGCATGCCTTGCACGACGTAGGCCGGCAATTCCTGCACTTCCGCCCACTGTGTCATGCGTGCCAGCACGATGGCGGCAGCGAAGATGGCGATGGCCAATGCCAGTATCAGCAGCACATGTTCGAACAGGCGTTGATGCAGTTTCATGTTGGACTTGGCAAGATATTAAAAATTCCCGAAGTCTGACGTTATCAGTTCAATATGCTGCGGCTTTGCGCTGTCACAAAGGCGCGGCCTATAGGGGGAAAGTCGCGCTGATGCGAGGAAATGCCGTGTTTCAGCCCGGGGCCGTGCCATTGCGCCGTTCGAAATACAGCAAGTCCGACCATGCATCCTGGAAGCGCATGGCTTGCTCCGACCTGCCATATTGATGGAAGCCGTTGCGCCGCATGACGGCGATCGAGCCCAGGTTTTGCGGCCGCGCCGTCGCTTCCAGGCGCCACAGGTCCAGCGCGCCGAAGGCCTCGTCCAGCAGCAGCGCGACGATGCGCGTGGCGTAGCCGCGCCCGCCAAACTGTTCGCCGATGCGGTAGCCCAGTGTCGCCTTGTTGAAATACGGGCGCGCGACGCCCGTCAGGTTGACCCTGCCGATGATCTGCCCGTCCAGCTTGGCCAGGTACTGGTGCGCATGGTCGTGCTCGCGCTCGTGCCGCGCCCGTTCGATGGCGGCGGCGACGGCTTCGGCAGTGTAGTAGGACGGCGCGCGGGCCGTGACCCAGGATTCAAAATAGGCGCGGTTGTCCAGTTCGAAGGCCAGCAAGGCGGGAAGGTCGGCGCTGGCCGGCGGGTGCAGCTGGATGCGGTCGAGGTCTGGCATGGGAGCGTGTCGGAAAGCGATGCGCCATTATAATCAACTGGCGCATCTCGCCGCACACGTGTCTGTATCCTTGAAGGAGCCGCATGCTGTCCCATATTTGCCTTGGCACCAACGATTTTCCTCGCGCCTACGCTTTCTACACTGTCCTGCTGGGAGAACTCGATCTGATCGAGAAATTTCATGATCCGGCCAGGCCCTGGGCGGGCTGGATGGCGAAGACGGCGCTGCGTCCGCTGTTCGTGCTGGGCGCGCCGCATGACGGCTTGCCCGCCGCGCCCGGCAACGGGCAGATGACGGCCTTGCTGGCCGCCAGCCGCGCGCAGGTGGACCGCTGCTACCAGGCCGTGCTGGCACTGGGCGCCGTGTGCGAAGGGCCGCCGGGACTGCGGCCCCATTACCACGCGCATTACTATGGCGCGTATTTCCGCGACCTCGACGGCAACAAGCTGTGCGTCTGCTGCCACGCCGGGCAGTAGTTCAGCGCTGGCCCCAGACGTCGTTTTCCGTCCAGCCCAGTTCCGCAAAATCCTGCGCCCGCTCATCGGCTTCGCCGGCGCAGAAGAATTCATCGAGCTGCGGCGGCGCGATGCGCGTGCCGGCCAGCATGGCGTGCACTTGCCCCCGGTGGTGGATCTGGTGCTGGAACAGATGCGCCAGCAGGCGCAGGCGCGTGTCGGTTTGCGGCGTGTCGCGCAGGATCGTCACGGGCCGTGCCAGGTCCGCATCGCAGAGGCTGCGGCAATGCGCGATCAGGCGCGCATCGGACGCCTGCTGCTGCGCCTGCAGCGTGGCGCAATCCGTGCAGGGCTCGTCCTGTGCAAAGAAGGTGTAGCAGTCCGGGTGCGGCACGTCGCCGCGCAGCTCGCGCTCGAGCGCATCGAGATAAAACCAGTCGCACGTCAAAATATGGTTCAGGGTGGACTGGATCGTGGGGAAAAAGCTGACCCGCGTGGCCTGGAACTCGGCCTCGGCCAGCTGTGCGCACGCCTTCAGCAGGCGGTGGTTGGCCCAGGCGTTGTTATACGCCTGGCTGGTGATGTACTGGGCCAGCATGTTGTTCATGATTTACCTTGCAAGGCAGGGAGGGTAGCGGGAACGCTACTGTAGCAGCTTGCGCCAGCTGGACAAGGCCAACCACGCCCGCCGCACCGGCGCTGCCGTGATCAAGTAAAATCGCGGCGCGGATGTCGCGATAGTGATGCATAGAGGGCTGGAAGAGCAATGGGTTGGATAGGAAAATTACTGAACGGCGGCGACGGCAAGAACAAGCTGGCGCCCGTCACGCCAGCGGCGGCGCCCGAGATGGCGCGGCAGCCGGCCACCATCACCGAAATCGATGCCATGTACTACCGCTGGCTGGCGGCGGCGGGGGCGACGCAGGCCACGGCGCAGGCGGAGCAGCAGATTCTGGACGAATTGACGCGCCTGGCCAGTGAGCCGATCGCTGGCGCCGCGCTGATACCGCGCATTCCGGCCATCATTCCGCAGTTGATGCGGACCTTGCAAGATGAAAACATGAGCGCGGCCGAGCTGTCGCGCCAGCTGGCCCAGGACGTGCTGCTGGTCGCCGAGGTCTACCGCGAAGCGAACCGGCCCTGCTACCATTCGCGCTACAACGCCAGCCCGTCGATCAACAATATGGAAGGCGCCATCATGCTGCTCGGGCAAAACGGCATGCGCATGCTGCTGGCCCGCGTCGCCTTCCGTCCCATCGTCAGCATGCAAAGCGGCGGGCTGACCATCCGCACGGCGCCGCTGATCTGGCGCCAGTCCGAGAAATGTGCGCTGGCGGCCAATCTGGTCGCGCCGGCCCTGCAGGCGGACGGTTTTGATGCCTACCTGGCGGGACTGATGGCCAATGTCGGCCTGGTGGTGGCGTTCCGGCTGATCGACCAGATGCACGCGCCCGACGCCTTCCCGCAATCGGACGCCTTCATTGCCCAGGTGTTTGCGCAGGCGCGCATCCTGTCGGTGCGGATCGCCGAATTATGGGAGTTTCCCGCGTCCGTGACGTGCGCGATCGCGCAGGCCGGCGCCGATGCCAGCGCGGATGCCGATCCGCAGGCGCAAGCGCTGGCGCAGGGCGAGCGCCTGAGCAAGCTGCGCACGCTGGTCGATACAGGCCGCCTGCCTGCCGACGATCCCTTCGTGACGAGCGGGCTCGGCAAGAGTGAGCTGCAGGTGTTCGACAAGCTGGCCGACGACGAGGAGTGACGGCCCGCAGGCCGCCCGCCATGCGCGTGGCGCATGCCGCTCAGCGCGCAAAGTACAGCGCGTGCAGGTGCTCGAGGTCGACCTCGTCGGCTTTTTGCGACAGCGCCACCCTGCCGCTTTGCATCAGGTAGACATGGTCGGCCACGCCCACCGCGCGCGCCGTGTTCTGCTCGACGAGGATGATGGTGCGCCGGCCGTCGTTCAGGCGCGCGAGGATCTCGAACAATTCGTTGACCACCAGCGGCGCCAGGCCCAATGACGGCTCGTCGATGATCAGCAGCGACGGATCCGACATCAAGCCCCGCGCCATGGCCAGCATCTGCGCCTCGCCGCCGGAGAGCGAGCCGGCCAGCTGCCTGCGGCGTTCGTGCAGGCGCGGGAACATGGCGTAGGCTTCGGCCAGGCGCGCCGGCATGTGGCTGCGGTGCTCCTTTGGAAACGCGCCCATGATCAGGTTTTCTTCCACGCTCATGTCGCGGAAGGTCATGCGCCCCTCGGGTATCATCGTGACCCTCGCATCGCTCATCTTCCACGTGGGCGTGCCGTTGATGGACTGGCCATCGAGCGCGATGCTGCCCGCGCCGACCGGCAGCAGACCCATGATGGTGCGCAGCAGGGTGGTCTTGCCGGCGCCGTTCGGGCCGATGATGGTGGTCAGCTTGCCCTTCTGGATAGCCAGCGATACATCCCACAGCACATTGATGGCGCCATAGCCGGCGCGCAGGTTCTCTATGTCAAGCATGGGCGGCTCCCGTATAGCTTTCGATGACGGCCGGATCGCGGAACACGGCGTCCGGCGTGCCGTCGGCGATCAGCTGGCCAAAATTGAGCACGGCCACGCGCTGGCACAGATTGCTGATGGTTTCGATATCGTGCTCGATCATGACGATGCCCACGCCAAAGGCGGCATGCAAATCCTTCAGCATGCCCATGAAGCGGCGCTTGCCGTTGGTTTCCAGGCCGGCCAGCACTTCATCGAGCAGCAGCAGCCTTGGATTGGTAGCCAGCGCCTTGGCCACTTCCAGCGCCTTCAATTCCGTCAGCGCCAGTTCGCTGGCCGCGTCGCGCCCCGCCTTGTCGGCCAGGCTCGTAAAGTCGAGGATTTCATCGATCTTGCGCTGGTCCACCTTGCCCGTGCCGAAGCGCTGCGCCACGATCAGGTTTTCGCGCACCGTCAGTTCATGCATGGGCTGCGGAATCTGGAAGGTGCGCCCCAGCCCCAGGCGCGCGCGCTGGTACATGGGCGTGGCCATGATGTCGCGTCCCTCGAAGCGGATGCTGCCGCTGGTGGGGCGCACCAGGCCGGAAATGGCATTGAACAGGGTGGTCTTGCCAGCGCCGTTCGCTCCCACCAGGCCGATCACGTCGTGGCTGCCCACGTTCAGGGTGACGGAATCGACGGCCGTCAGGCCGCCGAAGCGCACGCACACATTATCGAGTTCAAGCATGTGTTGTCTCCTTGGCGTTGAACGCGTTTTTCAGCCATTGCTGCAGCAGCGGCAGCAAGCCGTTCGGGCTGAAGACGATCATCGCCACCAGCAGCACGCCCAGCACCAGCTGGTGCCCGGTGGGGATCAGCGACTTGAAGATCAGCTGGTCGACCAGGTAGACCACCACGGCGCCCAGCACGGGGCCGAGGATGGTGCGGTAGCCGCCGAAGATGGCGGCCACGATCGGCAAGGTCACCCACAGGCTGTTGAAGGCGTAGTCCGGTTCCAGAAAGTTGATGTAGTGGGCATTGAAGGCGCCGAACAGGCCCGCCATGAAGGCCGACACGAGCAGCATCGCGCCTTTCAGCAAGGTGCTGTTGACGCCGACGACGCGCGTGGCGTCTTCGCTGTCGTGCATGGCGCGCAGGGCTATGCCGTAATGACTGGCGCGGATGCGGCTATAGGCAAAGGCGCAGCACACCACCAGGGTCAAGACCACCAGGTAGGCGCCCGTCTTGCTGGCCAGGTCGACGCCGAAAACCGTGGGCAGGGTGGGGATATTGTTGACGCCGCCGGCGCCGCCCGTGACGGAACTCCATTCCGTGGCCAGGATGCGGAAGATGTGCGCGTAGGCGAGGATGGCCAGCGCAAAATACGGCCCGCGCAGGCGCAGCACGGGCAGCATGATGACGGCGGCGATGGCCGCGCCCGCGCCGCCCAGCAGCATGCCGGCAAACACGGGCAGGCCCAGTTTGACGGTGGTGAGCGCGGAGACATACGCGCCGACGCCGAAGAAGGCCGCGTGGCCGAAGCTGACCATGCCGCCCAGGTTGCCCAGCAGGGCCCAGGACATGGCCACGCCGCCGATGACCAGGGCCGCCACCACCATGCTCATCACGTACTGGTTGGCACCCAGCGCCAGCGGCACGGCGACATATGCTGCCAGCAGCAGGACCGCCGTAGAAATCAATGTAGACCGCTTCATCCGCGCCTCCGTTGTGCGCCGAACAGGCCGTTCGGCATGATGAACAGCACCAGCAGGAACAGCACCATGCCGGACAATTCCTGCAGCGCGGAGCTGGCCAGGGTAACGGTCAGCGCTTCGGCCACGCCCAGCAGCACGGCGGCGATCAGCACGCCGGGGATCGAGCCGATGCCGGCCAGTACCGTGATGATGAAGGCCTTTACCGTCAGCGCGCCGCCGTAGGCCGGCTGGATCACGCCATAGCTGAACAGCGCCACGCCCGCGAAGGCGGCCAGGATGCCGGCGACGAGGAAGGACACCAGTTCCGTGCGGCCCGGGTCGATGCCCATCAATTTGGCCGCGTCGCGGTTGCTGGAGACGGCACGCACGGCGCGGCCATACCAGCTGGTGGACAGCCAGCGCCACAGGGCCGCCATCAGCACCAGGCTGACGCCAAAGAAAATCACTTCGCTGCGCATGCTGAAGAAGGGGCCGATCTCGAAACCTTCCTGCAGCCAGCTCGACGACGTCGAGCGGATGTCCGCCTTCCAGACCAGCAAAATGAAATTGGTGAGGATGACGCCGATGCCGTAGGTGAGGATCAGCGAATTGATTTCGCGGTCCTTCTTGATGCGGCTGACGATCAGGTAGACGCCCACGGATGTGAGGCTGACGATCACCAGCGCGATGGGAATGGCGAACATGGGGCCAAGTCCCAGCCCGGACTCCACGCTGTAGGCGATGTAGGCGGCCAGCAGCACCAGTTCGCCGTGCGCCAGGTTGATCACTTTCATGGTGCCGAACACCAGCGCCAGACCCAGCGCGATCAGGGCGTAGGAGCCGCCCTGCAGCAAGCCCGAATACAGGGCTTGCAAGATTAATTCTGTCATGTCGTCATCCCGTCAGGCACCCCTGGCGCATCGCATGGGATGCGCCAGGGATGCCGTTCATCGGTGCGTGCCGGGGCACGCGCGTGTGCAGCGGGAGGCTGCGGCTTACCAGGGCACGGCAGGATAGGCCAGCTTGCCCGTGGCCTGGTCCTTCGGCCAGACGATGACCACTTTCTTGTCCTGGTGCTGCGCCATGCGGTGCACGAAGTTCTGGTTGTCGCCGTTGGCGGCGAACTGCACGCGGCCGATCAGGGTTTCGCGGTCCGTCTTGCGCATTTCCTCGGCCACGCCGCCTTTCTTGATGGTGCCCTTGTCGGCCGCGCGCGCGATCGCTTCGAACAGCAGCATCGATTGCACATAGCCGAACTGGCCCAGGTAGTCGGGCTCCTTCTTGTACAGCTGCTTGTAGGCGTCGCTGAAGGCCTTGCCGTCGGTCGTCTTGAATTCCGTGGGGAAGGGCAGCAGGGCCGTGCCGAACACGTTCGGCATCAGGTCGGGAAAATCGGCCGCCATCTTCGGCGTGGCCAGCGACCACACGCCCACCATGGCCTTGATCTTCGGTTTCAGCACGCGCGCGGCGCGGATGATGCCCACGTAGTCGTTTTCGTAGCCGACCATGGCCACCACTTCCGATTTATCCTGCAGCTTGATCTTGTTGATGATGGGCTTGAAGTCCGTAATGGCCGGGTCGAACGAATGCGTCGTCACTTTCACGCCCTTGGCCGCCAGGGCTTTTTCCACGTCCTTGGCCAGGCCCGTGGTGGCGTCCTTGGTCGAGTAGATGATGGAGACGGACTTGGCGCCCACGTCGGCAAGCATGCCCAGCATGGCTTTTTCGTAGCCGGCCGTGTTATTGATGCGGAAAAAATTCTTGCGCCCGCTGGCCACCAGGCTGTCGTCCACGCCGCCCGACGTGATGTAGACGAGTCCCAGCTTGTTCGCCGTGTCCGAGGCGGGCGAGATATTGTTCGAGCCATAGCCGCCCGTGATGGCCACCACGCCCTGGCTGGCCAGTTTTTCCACGGCGGCGATGGCCTTGGCCGGCGCCGATTCGTCGTCGACGGTGATGATCTTGATCGTGTGCTTGCCGTTGGTCTTGTTGAACACTTCGGCCGCGACCATGATGCCTTCCTGCATGCCGGCGCCAACCCGCGCCAGGTTGCCCGTCAGGGGGATTTCCGCGCCGACCAGGAATTCGTCGGCGCTGGCTTGCGTCATCCAGGCGCTGGCGACCAGCGCTGCCATGGCGATGCGTGTGTATGTGCGTTTCATCGTGTCTCCTCCGGTGATGTGGCTTGGTTTGCCGGCGCCAGGATCGGTGCCGGCAAGGTGACCCGCGTGGGTTTTATTGTCGGGTCTGATACAGCATGGTCCAACTTACAGTGCATTCTGCGCCATTTGCCGCAGCTGCCCCTTTAAAATCTTGCCGGTGGCCGCTGCCGGCAGGGCTTCCATGACGATGATGGCGGACGGGCATTTGTAGGGCGACAGGGTCTGCGCCAGGTATTGCTGCAAGGCCTGCACCGTCACGGGGTGCTGCGGGTCCAGCTCCACGTAGGCGATGACGTCTTCGTTGCCATCGGCCACAGTGCGGCCCACCACGGCCGACTGCACCACGGACGGATGGGCGTTCAGCGCCGTTTCCACTTCCAGCGGATACACATTGAAGCCGGAGCGGATGATCAGTTCCTTGGTGCGCCCGACGATGAACAGGGCGCCGTCGGCTTCCTGGCGCGCCATGTCGCCCGTATTGAGCCAGCCGCCATCGCGCATGGTGGCCGCCGTCATGGCCGGCTCGCGGTAATAGCCGGCCATGACGTTCGGCCCGCGTATCCACAGTTCGCCCGGCTCGCCCGGCGCCACGTCCCCGCCATCGAGGCTGACGACGCGCACGTCCACGCCGGGAATCGGCGTGCCGACGGAATCATCAAAACGCGGCGCTTCCAGGCGCGTCTGGCTGATGGTGGGCGCGCTTTCCGTCATGCCATAGCCATTGTGCAGTGCGGTGCCCAGCAGCTTTTCCACGTCGTGCTTGAGCGACGGCGCCAGCGGCGAGCCGCCCGCATAGGCAAAGCGCAGCCGTGTGGGCAGGGGAGTCTCGGCGCCGCCCAGGGTCTGCAGCAGCTTGGCGTACATGGCGGGCACGCCCTGGACGATGGTCAAGCCGTCATCCTGCAGGGCCGACAGCAGGCCGTCAACGGAAAAGCGCGGCACCAGGTACAGCGCGGCGCCCGCATACAGGGTGCCCAGTGCCACCGAGGCCAGGCCGTACACATGCGAAATCGGCAGCACGCCGTAGGCGCGGTCGTTGCTGCTCAAGCCGCGCAGGGTGCTGGAAACGGCGGCGATGAACAGCAGGTTGCGGTGCGTCAGCATCACGCCTTTCGACTGCCCCGTGGTGCCCGTCGTGTAGATCAGCGCTGCCACCTGTTCGTTGCCAGGGAGCGTGTCTTCCGCGATGGCCGTCTCGTTCAAGGCGCCCGCCAGCAGCTGGCCCATGCCATCGACGGTGGCGCTGGCCGCGCCCAGACGTGCCGCATGCGCGCCCGCTTCCGGCGAGGCGCCGGCCAGGAACAGCACGCGCCGCGCGGAGCTGTGTTCGACGATGGTGTCGATCTCGCGTGCCGACAGCCGCGCATTGACGTTGACGATCCACGCATCGATGCTGGCGGCCGCGAAGATCAGCGCCACCTGCAGCGCGCTGTTCTCGCCCACCACCATCAGGCGGTCGCCGGCGCGCACGTCCAGCTGGCGCAGCAGCTGAGCAGCGCTTTCCACGCTGTGCCGCAGCTGCGCATACGTCCAGCTGCGGCCCCCTTCGTGCAGCGCCGGCGCGTCCGGCGTGCGCGCGGCCCAGTGGGCGGGGATCGCCGACAGGCGCGCCGGCAAGCCTTCCAGCAGGGCAGGGATGTCCATGACGGCCTCCTTCACTTTTGCGCTGCCTTGATCATGTTGCGGGCGATGACGATCTGCTGGATCTGCGTCGTGCCTTCGTAGATGCGGAACAGGCGCACGTCGCGGTAGAAGCGCTCGGCCGCGTATTCGCTGATGTAGCCGGCGCCGCCGTGGATCTGCACCGAGCGGTCGGCCACCCGGCCGCACATTTCGGAGGCGAACAGCTTGCAGCACGACGCTTCCGTCGAAATGTCTTCCTTGTTGTCGCGCCGGCGCGCCGCGTCCAGCACCATGCTGCGCGCCGCGTAAATCTCGGCCTTGCTGTCGGCCAGCATGGCCTGGATCAGCTGGAATTCGGCGATGGGCTGGCCGAACTGCTGGCGTTCCATGGCGTAGGCCAGGGCGTCGGCCAGCATGCGTTCGGCCGCGCCCACGCAGACGGCGGCGATGTGCAGGCGGCCCTTGTCGAGCACTTTCATGGCCGTTTTAAAACCCACGCCTTCCTTGCCGCCGATGACGTTCGCGGCCGGGACGCGGCAGTTTTCAAAGATCACGTCGCAGGTATGCGCGCCTTGCTGGCCCATCTTCTTGTCAATTTTCCCCAGCGAGAGGCCCGGCGTATCCTTTTCCACGATGAAGGCGGAAATGGCCGAGGCGCCCCGCTTGACGGGATCCGTGCGCGCCATGACGGTAAAAATGCTCGCTTCGGGCGCGTTGGTGATATAGCGCTTGCTGCCGTTGAGGATATAGAAGTCGCCGTCGCGCACGGCCGTGGTGCGCAGCGAGGCCGCATCCGATCCTGATCCCGCTTCCGTCAGGGCGAACGAGCCGATGATCTCGCCGGCAGCCAGCTTGGGCAGGTAATATTGTTTTTGCGCTTCCGTGCCGTCGATGACGATGCCTTGCGAGCCGATGCCGTTGTTCGTGCCGATCAGCGAACGGAAGGCGGGCGAGGTGCGGGCGATTTCAAAGGCGACGCGCACTTCCTCTTCCATGCTCAGTTCCAGGCCGCCGTAGGCTTCCGGGATGGACAGGCCGAACAGGCCCAGTTCGCGCATCTGTGCCACGATGGCGGGCGGTATCGTGTCCGTTTCGGCTACCAGCGCCTCGTTCGGCACCAGCACTTCGCGCACGAAGCGGGCAATGCTGTCGAGCAGGATGTTCAGGGTTTCTTCGTCGCGTATCATCGGTTTCCTCGGCGCTTGGATTTGAGCTATCGTTGAAAGGGGGCGCGCAGTCTAACCGCGGCCCAGGTTTTTTTCCACTGTCCTGACGAGGGCCACCAGGCGCGGTCCCAGCTCGGATTCGAGTTTTTCACGCGACAGCAAAAAGGCGGGGCCGCCGCAATTGAAGGCCATCACCTGTTCGCCGTCCGCGCCCAGCATGGGTACGCCCACGGCATGCACGTCGTTCTGCCACTCGCCGGCCGAGATGCAAAAGCCCCGGTCCTGGTAATCCTTGAAGCCTTGTTCGATGCCGGCCTTGATGCGCGGCCAGCGTTCCGTCTCGTGCACCCTGGCGTGGTCCATCAGGTAGTCGCGCTCGGCCTGCGGCAGGATGCACAGCAGGGCCTTGCCCATGGCCGTCGTCATCAGGGGGATGCGCGAACCGACATCGAGGCGCAGGGTGACGTTGGCGCTGCTGCGGCACGTCTCCACGTAGACCATGCTGAGGCGGTCGCGCGTGCCCAGCGAGACGGAGGCTTGCGCATGTTCGGCCAGTTCTTCCATCAGCGGGCGCGCCATCTTGCGCACATCCAGGTTCGACAGCATGCGGTAGCCGAGGGCCAGCACGCCGGCGCCCAGCTGGTACTTGCCCAGGCTGTCCGAGTAGTTCAGGTAGCCGAGTTTGGTGAGGGTGTAGGTGAGGCGAGAAATGGTCGGCTTCGGAATGCCCGTGCGCTTGGCCATCTCGGCATTCGACAGGAAGACTTCGCCGGGACGGAAGCAGCGCAGCACTTCCAGCCCCCGCGCCAGCGCGTTGACGAACTGGCGGTCCTTGCCTTCCTCGTCGTCGCTGAAGACGATGAGTTCCGGATCCGTTGCGGCTTGAATATTTGTCATATTGGCATTCATTGTCACGCTCCCTGGAAACCAGTTTGCCTAGCCAAATTTCGCATGTCAATCGTTTTGTGAAACATTCGTTCGCACAGCGAAATGCTGCGGTGCATGAATTTTTCCCGGAAAATTGACCTGCGCAGCGGTTTGTGGCCTTGCTGCTTGAGCATCGTTATATACGTCTGTATATTGCGATGTTGGGTGACGGCCGCCGCATGCGCGGCTGCTTTTTTTGTACTTTTTTGCATATCGCTATATAAAGCGATATATAACGAGGAAGAAAGAATAACGACGATGTTGAGACAGGTAATGGCAGGCGCCGTGGTGCTGGTGCTGGCGCAGCAGGCCGCCGGCAAGGAAGACGCGGAGGCGGCGCCGTTCGTGCTGGGCACGGTCACGGTGATCGGCCAGCGCGAACAGGCAGGTCAAGCGGAACAGCAGGTGGGCTCGCAAGTGAACCGCGCCGAGATGCGCCGCTTCAACCGCGACAACGTGGGCGACGCCTTGAACTTGTTGTCCGGCGTGACGCTGTCGACCAATGCGCGCAACGAGAAAACCGTGGCCATCCGCGGCTTCGATGCGCGCCAGGTGCCGCTGTACATCGACGGCATTCCCGTCTACGTGCCGTATGACGGCTATGTCGACTTCAACCGTTTTACAACGAGCGACCTGGCGGCCATCCAGGTGGCCAAGGGCTTCAGTTCCGTGCCGTATGGCGCCAATACCCTGGGCGGCGCCATCAACCTGGTGTCGCGCAAGCCGACGGCGTTGATGGAAGGTGATGCGTCCGTCGGCTTCGGCGCGGGCAGCGAGCGCCAGATGTCGGCCAACGTGGGCACCAACCAGAGCCTGTGGTATCTGCAGGCGGGCGTGTCCTGGATCGACAGCGATGGTTTCCTCCTGTCGTCCGATTTCCTCCCGACGGCCACGGAAGATGGCGGCATGCGCAACAATGCGTACCGCAAGGATCATAAGCTGTCGTTCAAGGTGGGCTACACGCCTGTGGGTGGCGATGAATACGCCCTCAGCTACTACAAGCAGCATGGCGAAAAGGGCCAGCCGCCATCGACGAATCCCGTGGGCGCGCGCTACTGGCAGTGGCCGTACTGGAACAAGGAAAGCATGTATTTCGTGTCGCAGACGCGCCTGGGCGATGCCGAGCGCCTCAAGTTACGCCTGTACCATGACAGCTACGACAATGAAATCACCTCGTACACGAACGGCAGCTACACGACCCTGAAAACCAGCGGCCAGGGTAGCGTCAGCGGTGGGCGCAGCATCTATAACGACCGCACGAATGGCGGCGCGGTGGAACTTGAATCGCTGCGCCTGGCCGCGCACAGCCTGCGTTTTGTGGCCAGCTACAAGGCCGACGAACACCAGGAACTCGACGCCAAGGACGTGCGCACCACCTGGTACCAGGATGCCCTGTGGACCCTGGGCGCGGAAGACAGCATCGCCCTGAACGGGACGACGCAGCTGTCGCTGGGGGTGTCGCACAACGCGCTGCGCCCGGACACCGTGTACAGCGCCGGCAATGCCTATACCTTGCCAGGCAATCAGGCGGCCACGGATGTGCAGGCGGGCCTGTTTCACACCTTGTATCCAGAGGCGAAGGTGTATGCCACCGTGGCGCGCAAGTCGCGCCTGCCGACCCTGAAGGACCGCTATTCGCAGCGCCTGGGCACGTATATTGAAAACCCGGACCTGCGCGCCGAGAAAGCGCTCAATTATGAAGTGGGCTACCAGGCCACCTTGCGTGGGCTGGCGCTGGAGGCCGCCGTGTTTTACAGCGACGTGAAGGACAAGATTCAGAGCGTGGCGAATGTGGCGGGCGTGCGCGCGCAGATGCGCAACGCGGGCAGGGCGCACATCAGCGGCCTGGAGCTGGGGGTGCGCGGACGCGCCGGCGCCTGGCTGGACTTCGGCGGCAACTACACCTACACGGACATGAAAAATGTCAGCGACCGCGCCACCCGCCTGACCGACGTGCCGCGCCACAAGCTGACAGCGCACGCCGTGCTGCACGCGGCGCGCCAGGTCGACGTGGTAGCCACCGCGGAAGCGAACAGCGGGCGCTGGGTCTCGAACACCGTGCAACTGGGCGGCTACGC
Source organism: Janthinobacterium sp. AD80 (assembly GCF_002878455.1). Taxonomy (GTDB): domain Bacteria; phylum Pseudomonadota; class Gammaproteobacteria; order Burkholderiales; family Burkholderiaceae_D; genus Janthinobacterium. The sequence continues at coordinate 1,215 of NZ_NRDQ01000173.1, read as the reverse complement.
CACGGTGAACCTGAAGGCCGTGGTTCGCCCCTTGCCGGCCTTGAGCCTGGAAGCGGGCGTCAGCAACCTGGCTGACCGCAACTACGCGCTGGCTGACGGTTTTCCCAGCGCGGGTCGCACCTGGCTGGCCAATGCGCAGTATCAGTTCTGATTTTTTGACTGCTCCATGAAAGGATTTAATATGTTCAAGAAGATTTTCGTCGCCTGCACTGTGGCTACGCTGCTGGCGGCACCTCCCGCGTGGGCTGGCGCTCCGCCGCCGGCGCGCGACAACATGAGCCACTCACTTGCCGTGACGGGCATGGTGGAAACGCCATTGACCCTGACGGTGGCCGACTTGCGCAAGCTGCCGCCGGCGCATGGCGGCGCGCTTGCCGTGACGCGCCACAACGGCGACAAGGCCGAGAGCATCACCAGCTACAAGGGCGTGCGCCTGCGCGATATCCTCGACCAGGCGGTGCTGGACGCGCCGGGCCACAACGACGTCAAGAAGATCGCCATCATCGCCACCGCCACCGATGGCTACGCGGTGGTGTTTTCCTGGGGCGAGCTGTATAACGCGCCGGCCGGCGAGGGCGTGGTCGTCTACTACGAGAAAAACGGCAAGGCCCTCGACGACAACGACGGTGAAATCGCCCTGATCTCGGCGAAAGACATCCGCACGGGGCCGCGCCATGTGAAATGGCTCAAGGGCATCGAGGTGCGCAAGCTGGTGGAGTAACAAGATCCGCCGCCGTGGAGCCATCCCCAGCGGCGGATTTTTTACATTGCCATTGCTTTCCTCATCGCCAGTCCCGCCACGTCGAACAATCCCCGCGCCTGTGGCGTCAAGCCCAGCATGTGCATGGACGCGTGGATCATGCCGTCGAGCTGCACGCAATCGGCCGCCACGCCGGCATCGCGCAGGCGCTGGGCATACGCCGCGCCCTCGTCGTGCAACGGATCGTATTCGCATACCAGCACGGTTGCCGGCGGCAGGTCCTTGAACGAAGCGGCCCGCAGCGGGGCTGCGTAAGGCTGCATGCCGTCAGCTGGTGCGTTCAGGTAGGCCGACCAGCAAAAGCGCATGGCTTCCCGCGTCAATGAAAAGCCTTCCGCATGACGCTGGTAGGACGGCGTGTCGAAGGCGAAATCCAGCGCCGGGTACAGCAGCAGCTGGTGCGCCAGCGCGGGGCCGGCCTGGTCGCGCGCCATCAGGGCGGCGGCCGCAGCCAG
>NZ_NRDQ01000172.1 GCF_002878455.1 Janthinobacterium sp. AD80 | reverse complement strand
GCGCGTGGGGCGCGACGGGCACCGAGACCAGGGCCGCCTGCGCCGGCGCGCGGGCGCGTGCACGCGGGTAGGCAAGCCATAGCTGGCGGCCAGCACGGCCAGGCTGGCCGGGGCGAGTATCAGCACTTGCGCCAGCTGGTTGCGGCGGCCCTTGCCGGCGATGCGCATGGCGCGTTCGGCCTGCTGCTCGCCGCCCAGCGCTTCACTGAGCACTTTTTTCACCTTGCGGTTGAACAGCCAGTAGGCGGCGCCCGTGACGAGCAGGCCGGCCAGCGCCGCCATGCCGCGTCCCGCGAAGTACCAGGTGGCGATGGCGACGGCCAATGCTGCCAGCGCGCTTTTCCACCAGAACTGCTTGGCCAGCCGTGTGTACACCTGGCGCAGCGCGCCCAGCACGCAGGTACGCACATTCTGCGCATACTCGCTGGATACCACGTCGACGTGGGCGTGATCGGTTTCTCCGCTGAGGACAGAGTCGATCACGTCCGCGTTCAGTTCCGAGGCGGCCACGTCGCGCAGCGGCGTGAGCAGGCCCTGTACGTGGGCCGAGAACAGGCCGTCGTCGGCGCTGCCGGCCAGCGCGTCGCTGAGCACCTTGAGGTCGCCGCGCAGCAGCTTTTCCACGATGTCGTCGAGGGTCAGCCAGCGCAGGTCGGTGCCATACGCCACCAGATGGTGCTTTTCTCCGTTGCAGGCGGCGTCCAGGCGCACGATGCGCAGCTTGGCCGCATACAGGGCGTCGACTTCCTGCGGCTGGTCTTCATTGTAAATGCTCACTTTCGCCAGGGCGAGACTGCCGGCGATGGCGGCCAGTGAGTGCACGCTCTCCTTGTCGCGAATGCGCTGCGCGTCCTCGGGCGCCTGCTTGGGCAGGCTGACGCTGTAGCCGGGCGCCACGTGCACGTCGACCCAGGCCGCCTTGCCCAGCTTGCCGGAACCGTCGCACGGGTTGCAGCGCAAGTCGCCCACGCCGCTGCAGGTGCGGCACGTGACCTTGCCGCTGGCGCGGCAGGTGCCGCAATTGATGTTGCCGGAACCGTGGCAGGTGTTGCAGCTGACCTTGCCGTAGCTGCAATGGTAGCAAGAGCGGTATTCGGTGCGGTACTGGGGCCGCGTTTCGCTGTGGTAGCTGGTATGCGAGCTGCCGTAGCTGTAGGTGGTAGTGGGCACTTGCACCGTGATGTAGTCGGTGACCTGTTCGGAGACCGTGCCGCTGCCGCTGCAATACGAGCACGACACCTTGCCGCTGCCATAGCAGCCATAGCCGTCGCAGCTGACGGTGCGCCCGCCGTGGCAGCTCCAGCAGGTTTCCGTGGTGGCGCCGTAGCAGGTGTGGCAACTGATGCGGCCATCGCCATGGCAGTTGCCGCAAGTGTCGAGGTGCCAGTGCTTGACGGCGTGCGGCAGGTACAGTCCCGCCTCGACGCCGTTGTAGGCCTGGCCCGCCTGGCGCAAAGCATTGTCGAGCTTGCTTGCCGCGCGGCGCAGGCGTTCCTTCTCCTGCGCGTGAGCAAGTGCTCCCACCTCGTGCAGGCCACCCTGGCAGCGGCAGTCGCTGCCGGCCGGCGTGAAATAGCCGTTGATGACGCGCTGCTCGAAGCGCGCTTCCAGCGCGTAGTTCGCTTGCAGCGAAAAATCCTGCAGCGCATCTTCCTCGCCCAGCGGCGTGATGTCGTGCGGCTCGAAACGCGTCTTGTCCTGCACCAGGGTGCGCAGCTTGCCCAGTACGGTAGGTATGGCTTCTTTGTCGAGCGTGATGGGTGCTGGCGCCGTCACGGCTGTCTCCGTCACCTGCGGCGCATCCTTGCTGCCTGGGGTTTCATGGGCCGTTTCGGTGCTGGGGTTCATGCGCGTCCTTTTGCTCTCGGGAAAGATGTTTGAATTTTAGCATTCCCATATGACAAAGCGGATGGCCCGGTTTGGCTTTTTCAGCGCAGGCCGCGGCGGAACTGGTCGGGCGTGCCGCCGCTTTGCCGGCGGAACATGGCGATGAAGGCGGACGCCGTGCTGTAGCCCAGTTCCAGCGCGATCGCCTGCACGGTGTCGCCTTTTTCCAGCAGCGGCAGGGCGGCCAGGAAGCGCTGGCGCTGGCGCCATTCGCCGAACGGCATGCCCAGTTCGCGCTGGCAGCGGCGCGCCAGGGTACGCTCGGTGACATGCAGTTGCGCGGCCCAGTCGGCCAGTGAGCGGTTACTGCCCGGCTCCGCCTGCAGGGCGGCCAGCAGCGCCGCGATGACGGGCTCGTCGCTGCCCGGCAAATAGTTGCGGCTGCAGGGCGCCAGCCGCAATTGATCGACCAGCACTTGTGCCAGGCGCTGGTCGGCCTCGGTGGCGGGTGTCGTGACGCCCCGGTCGGCGAAGTCGCCAAGGATGGCTTTCAGCAAGGGACTCAAGACCAGCGCGCACGGTTGCGCCGGCAACTGCGCGCACAGGCTGGCATCGATATACGCCGAGTGAAACACGACATCCTGGCGGATATAGCCGTCATGCAAGGTCTCGGGCGGTATCCAGACGGCGTACTGGGGCGGCGACAGATAGCGCTGGCCCGCCACCATGATTTCCATCACGCCGGTGGAGCAATACGTGAGCTGTCCCCACGGATGGCTCTGGTAATCGAATTGCTGGTGCGCGTGATAATCGTCGAGGCGGAAATACACGGGATAGGGCAGGCTGTCGGAAACGGCGGGGAAGTGCTGGTTGTTGGCCATCGTCTCTCCTGTTTGTCCTGTTCTTTGCATCGTTTGTCCGATATGCATTATATCCATGGAATCAGACCATGCGAAAATGGCGCCATTGAATAATGGAGTACGCCGCATGCAAGTGAAGCACTATCAGTTGCCCGTGATCGCCGTGCTGATCTGGGCCATCAACACCATCGTCAGCAAGATGGCCGTGGGCGTCATCGATCCGGCCGCCATCTCGTTTTACCGCTGGCTGCTGGCCGGCGTGCTGCTGGCGCTGGTGTTTGCCCGTCCCGTGTGGAAACAGCGGGCCGTGGTGAAGCCCTACCTGGGCAAGCTGTTTGTGCTGGGCATGCTGGGCATGGTCATGTACCAGTGCCTGGCCTACATCGCCGCGCAAACGACGACGGCCACCAACATGGGCATCCTCGCTTCCATGATGCCCTTGCTGGCCGTGGGCCTGTCCGTATTGCTGCTGGGCGAAGCGCCCACTGTCGGCGGCGTGTTCGGCGGCCTGGTGTCACTGCTGGGCCTGGCTTACCTGCTCAGCCATGGAGACCCCGCCGCGCTGCTGGCCCATGGCGCGGCCGTGGGCGACGCCCTGATGCTGCTGGCCTGCCTGTCGTATGCGGGATACGGCGTGCTGCTCAAGCGCTGGAAGATTCCCCTGAATAACTGGCACTCCTTGCTGATCCAGGTGTGGTGCGCCGTGCCCGTGCTGTTCGTGTATTACCTGAGCCAGTCGGCGCCGCCCGTCACCAGCGCCGGCTTGCCGCTGGTGCTGTTTGCCGGCATCCCCGCGTCCATCGTCGCGCCGTTTTTGTGGATGCATGGCCTGGCCAAGCTGGGGCCCAGCCGCGCCACCACGCTGATGAATCTGCTGCCCGTGTTCACCGTCATCATCGCCATGCTGTTCCTCGGTGAAACCTTGCACAGTTACGATGTGATCGGCGGCGGCGTGACCCTGCTGGGCGTGGCGATGGTGCAGTACCTGAAGCGTCCCTTGCGCCGCGCCAAGGCGTAGTTTTTTTGCTATGCTGGTGCTTTGCATAACAAGCGCAAGGAGCTGGCATGCCAAACATCGATACCCTGTTGAGTGAACTGGAAGCGTTCGGCAACGCGAATGACGCGGCGCACACGGAACGGGCCAGCCGCATGCTCAATATTACGCGCGACACGGGCGAGCTGCTGGCCGTGCTGGTGCACGCGCGCGGCGCGCGGCGGCTGCTGGAAATCGGCACATCGAACGGCTATTCCACCCTGTGGCTGGCGCGCGCGGCGCAGGCCCTGGGCGGCACGCTGGTGACGGTGGAAAAGGCGCAGGACAAGTTCGACATGGCACATGCCAATTTCGTGCGGGCCCAACTGCAGGGCGTGATCGGCCAGCTGCTGGCCGACGCGGGCGAGGTGCTGCGCGATGCGAACGATGGCGCGTACGATTTCATCTTTCTCGATTCGGCGCGCCAGCAATATGCACAATGGTGGCCGCAACTGGACCGCGTGCTGGCCGCCGGCGGCGTGCTGGTGGTCGACAACGCCAGCTCGCACTATGCGGACATGGCCGGCTTTATCGATGCCATCCGCGCCGACAGCCGCTATACGGCCTGCCTGGCAACTGTGGGCAAGGGCGAGTTCATCGCCGTCAAGGCGGGCAACTGATTACTCGGCAACGATGGACGCTTCCAGCACGCGCACCAGCGATTCCACGCCTTGCGCGTCGACATCGTCAAAGCGGCTGGCGAGCGGGCTGTCGAGGTCGAACACGCCGATGATCTGGCCGTGGGCGAACACGGGCACCACCAGTTCCGAGCGCGAATTGACGTCGCAGGCGATGTGGCCGGGAAACGCGTGTACATCCTGCACGACGATGGACTTGCCTTCGACCACGGTAGTGCCGCACACGCCGCGGCCGTTCCTGATGCGGATGCAGGCGGGCTTGCCCTGGAAGGGGCCCAGCACCAGTTCCTCGCCTTTCAGGAAATAAAAGCCGGCCCAGTTCAAGCCCGGCATGGTGTTGAACACCAGCGAACTGAAATTGGCCGTGTTGGCGATGAAATCGCTCTCGCCCGAGAGCAGGCCTTGCAGCTGCGAACGCAGGTCCGCATACATGGCTTGCTTGGCGGCAGGAGTGTCGGTGGCGTAGGCGGCGTCGCTGATGGTAAACGTCATGATGGTGGCGCTCAAAAAATGGGGAAGGCGCTATGGTAGCGCGTCTGGCGCGCGCGCGTGCACCTTCGCTGCCGCCTTGGCTTTCCCCTTCAGCCGTGCAGTTGTTCCTGCGCCAGGCGCAGCAGCAGGGGCAGCGCCGCGTGGCCGTGTTCTGGCCGCCAGGCCAGGCCGATGCCGGCCGCCAATTCATCGCCTTCCCGCAATGGCCGGTAGACCACGCCATCGAGGCGCAGCGCGCGGAAGGAATCGGCCAGCAGGGCCATGCCCTTGCCGGCCGCCACGTCGCCGAGCAGCACGTGATGGTCGAGTGCTTCGCGCAGGAACGTGGGCGCAAAGCCATGTCGGCTGAACACTTGCTGGCAGTGGTCGAAGAAGGCGGGCTGGCGCGCCCGCTCGAACCAGTAGATGGACTCCTGAGCGATGTCAAGCAGGCTGAGCTTGCGCTTTTTTGCCAGGCGGTGCGTGGCGGGCAGGGCCAGCATCATGGGCTGGCGCGCCAGCGGCTGCACGGCCAGGTCAAACGTGGCGCTGGGCAGGGCGAGCAGGGCCGCGTCAAGCTGGCCCTTGCGCACGGCCGCCACCAGGCGCGGCGACGGCGCGGACGCCAGTTCCAGGCGCATGGGCTGCAGCGCCTGTTCCAGCGCGGCCAGCAGGGGCCGGAACAGGCCCGCTTCCACCGAGCTGGTCAGGCCCAGGCGCAGGCGGGCCGGGGTGCTCTCCGCCTGCAGCGAGGCTTGCGCCGCCGCCAGCAAGTCGAGAATGTGCAAGGCTTGCGGCAGCAGGGTGCGTCCCGCCGGCGTCATGGCCACGCCCTGCGTGTCGCGCTCGAACAAGCGCGTCCCCAGCTTGTCTTCCAGCGTCCGGATGGCGCGCGACAGGGGTGGCTGGGTCATGTGCAACTGCTCCGCCGCCTGGCGGAAGTTCAGGCAGCGGGCGACGGCGCAAAACAGGGTCAAAGCGTGGGTGTCGAGTGCTCTCATACCAGAAAGGTATCACGAAATCGCACATTCCCCCGGCGGCCGGCACGGCCTAGAGTGGCTGCATCGACATCACATTGAAGGAGAGCAGCATGCAGCAACGACGCATCGGCAATAGCGGTTTGAGCAGTTCGGCACTGGGCCTGGGCTGCATGGGCATGTCGGAATTCTATGGCGCCACGGACGAGGCGCAATCGATGGCCACGCTGGAAGCGGCCCTGGCGGCGGGCGTGACCCTGTTCGACACGGCCGACGCTTACGGCTTTGGCCACAACGAACAGCTGCTGGGGCGCTTCCTCAGCAGGCATCGCGGCCAGGCCATGGTCGCCACCAAATGCGGCCTGGCGCGCGAGGCCGGCGGCTATGCGCGCCGCGTCGACAATTCCCCCGCCTACATCCGCGCGGCCTGCGTAGCGTCGCTGGTGCGCCTCGGCGTGGAAACCATCGACCTGTTTTATCTGCACCGTTTGAACCTGGAGACGCCGCTGGAAGAATCGATGGGGATGCTGGCGCAACTGCGGCAGGAGGGCAAGATCCGCGCCGTTGGCCTGTGCGAGGTGAGCGCGGCGACCTTGCGGCGCGCGGCGGCCATCTGCCCCGTGGCGGCCGTGCAAAGCGAATACTCGCTGTGGACGCGCGAGCCGGAGCAGGGCGTGCTGACCGCCTGCCGCGAAGCAGGTGCCAGTTTCTTCGCCTACAGCCCGCTGGGCCGGGGATTCCTGGCGGGCGCCATCGCCGATGCAGCCAGTTTGCAGGCCGGGGATTTCCGCCAGTTCAACCCCCGGTTTTCATCTGACAACCTGGTGCGCAACCAGGCCATCGCCGGCCTGGTCCGGCAGTTTGCGCACCGCCAGGGCTGCTCGCCGGCGCAGCTGGCGCTGGCCTGGCTGCTGGCGCAGGGCGACGACATCATCCCCATTCCCGGCACCAAACGTGTCGCCTACCTGCACGACAACCTGGGCGCGCTGCAGGTGCATCTGGATGGGGCCACGCTGGCGTCGATGGCCGCCGCCTTTCCGCTGGGCATGGCGGCGGGCGAACGCTACACGCAGGAGGGCATGAAGGGCGTGGGCGCTTGAGAAAAGTGGTCCGTGTGTACGCCAGCGTACGCAACGGCGGCTTTTCCTGCGCGAAATAATGCGACGATCTGCTAGCATTCTGGCTGGCCCCGCTGCCAGCGCAACGGGACGGGGCCGACGGACAGAATCGATGGAAGGGTGGATGGTCAATTGCTAGATGATGATATTTTCGATATCGAACTGAAGTTGCTGCTTGAGGGAATCTTGCTGCGGTATCAGCACGATTTCCGCGACTATTCGGTGGCGTCCCTGCGCCGGCGCATGCGCCAGGCCATGGAGCGCTTTGGCTGCGCCAGCCTGTCGCAATTGCAGGACCGCATCTTGCACGAGCCCACCGTGTTCGCGCAGATGCTGCAGTTTTTCACCGTGCAAGTGAGCGAGATGTTCCGTGATCCCGCATACTTCCGCGCCTTGCGCGAAAAAGTCGTGCCCATCCTGCACACCTATCCTTCCATCAAGATCTGGGTGGCCGGCTGCAGCAGCGGCGAAGAAGTGTGGTCGCTGGCCATCCTGCTGGAAGAAGAGGGCTTGCTCGAACGCAGCATGATTTACGCGACGGACATCAACGTGGAAGCGCTGGCCGCCGCCGAAGCGGGGATTTATCCGATCGAGCGCATCGCCCAGTTCAGCGAAAACTACCAGCTGGCGGGCGGCAAGCGCTCGCTGTCCGACTATTACACGGCTGCCTACAAGGGCGCCATCTTTGACCGGCGCCTGCGGCGCCAGTTCGTCTTCGCCGACCACAGCCTGGCGACCGACAGTGTCTTTTCGGAGGTGCATATGGTGTCCTGCCGTAACGTCATGATTTATTTCAACAAGGACTTGCAGGACCGCGCCCTGGGCCTGTTCCACGAAGCGCTGGTAAACCGCGGTTTCCTGGGCCTGGGCATGAAGGAAAGCCTGCATTTCAGCCGCCATGCGGCCAGCTTCCGCGAGCTGTGCCCGGCCGAGAGAATTTTCCAGCGTGCCTGATTCCATGGCTCCCGGCCTGTTGCCCGGCACACCGCCCGCGCTGCCCGTCACGGAGGTGGCGCCGCCGCCCGCCGGCCTGCGCCTGATCGCCATTGGCGCTTCCGCCGGCGGCGTCGAGGCGCTGGGCAT
>NZ_NRDQ01000171.1 GCF_002878455.1 Janthinobacterium sp. AD80 | reverse complement strand
CCGTGGGCGGCGTGTCGGCCACCTGCGGCGCCGCAAGCGCGCTGGCGGCAGCCGTCGCGGTCAGGTGGATGGCATGGCGCGGGCGGGCGCTGCGGTTAATCAGGCGCAAGTGGAAGAACGCCTGGCTGCCCGCAAACACGGGCTGGCCCGGGGTGGCCGCCAGAGCCAGTCCGGCCAGGTTGCGGCTGGCAAACAGCATGTCGGCGATGGCGCAGGCGGCGGCCAAATACGTCAGCGCGTAGCCCAGGCCCAGGTGGTAATTGACGGCGGCGATCCACAGCGCCAGCAGCAGCGCGGCAAAAGCCAGTCCCGCGCGCGAAGGACGGATGTGCACGCGCTGCGCGCCCAGCCACGGGCGCGCCGGCAGCCATGGGCGGCTGCGCGCACGCATGCCGCCGGCATGCTTGCCGCCTGGATCTTTGCCGCCGTGAAGTTTGCCGCCAGGATGCATGCCGTTCACACGGGGATGGTCAGCAGCAGTTGCCGCAGCAGCGTGCGGCTGTCCGTGCTGCCTTGCGCCGCACGCAGGCGGTGGGCGCAGACAGGCAAGAGCACGGCTTGCACATCGTCGGGCGTGACATGGTCGCGGCCTTCGAGGGCGGCCCAGGCGCGCGCCGCCTGCAGCAGGGCCAGCGCGGCGCGGGGGCTGAGGCCGTCGGCAAACACGCCCGGCGCGCGCGTGGCGTGCACCAGCGCCAGTACGTAATCGACCACGGCGGCCGATGCATGGATGCTGCGCAAGCCCGCCTGCGCCCGCAGCAGTTCGTCGCCATCCATCACGGCCGGCAAGGTATCGAGCATGGCGCGGCGCTCGGCGCCCAGCAGCAGCGCCCGTTCGGCGGCCGGGTCCGGGTAGCCGAGGGTGACGCACATGAGAAAGCGGTCGAGCTGCGATTCGGGCAGGGGAAAGGTGCCCAGCTGGTGCGCGCAGTTTTGCGTGGCGATGACGAAAAACGGCTGCGGCAGGGCGCGCGTGACGCCGTCGAGCGTCACTTGCCGCTCTTCCATCGCTTCGAGCAAGCCCGATTGCGTCTTCGGCGTGGCGCGGTTGATCTCGTCGGCCAGCAGCACTTGCGTAAACAGGGGGCCGGGGTGGAAGATGAAACTGCCGCTGCCCCGGTCATACACGCTCATGCCGGCCACGTCGGCGGGCAGCAGGTCGCTGGTAAATTGCTGGCGCTTCCATTGCAGGCCCAGCGAGATGGCCAGCGCGTGGGCCAGGGTGGTCTTGCCGACGCCGGGCACATCCTCGATCAGCAGGTGGCCGCCGGCCAGTACGCAGGCCAGGGTCTGGCGGATCTGCAAGTCTTTGCCGACGAGAACTTCGCCGATCTGGTGTGCGGCCTGGTGTATTTTCGAAAACATGCTATTTCTATCACAGTAAGTCGGATTATTTAATTTACAATCGCTTTGGCCAGGTCAAACCGCGCCGCCCGCCCGCATGGCGCACGTGGTAGATTAGGGTGGAAGCAAGGGCGGCACAGACCAGCCAATGATTTTATGCGAGAACGCGCCAGGCAGGCGGGAATGCGATGCGGCATTCCCGTCTGCACACCGTGCGGACAGAATGGACAGAGACAGAGGTAACCAGTACAGCGCATGAGCACAGCCATTTATACCCATCCCGATTGCCAGCGCCACGAAATGGGCGACTGGCATCCCGAATCGCCGGCCCGCCTGCAGGCCATCAATGATCAGCTGATCCTCGCGCACATCAGCGACCTGGTCGAGCACCGCGACGGCGTGCGCGCGCAATTGTCCGATATCGAGCGCAACCACAGCGCCACGGCCATCGGCCTGGTGCGCGACAACGTGCCGCCGGTGGGCGACTATTACCCGCTCGACGGCGACACCCTGCTCAACGCGCACAGCTACAACGCGGCGCTGGCGGCGGCCGGCTCGGCCGTGGCTGCCACGGACGCCGTCATCGATGGCGAGATCAGCAACGCCTTCTGCTCGATCCGCCCGCCCGGCCACCATGCGCGGCCCAGCGAACCGATGGGATTCTGCCTGTTCAATAACGTCGCCATCGCCGCCAAGCATGCGCTCGATGTGCGCGGGCTCGAGCGCGTGGCCATTGTCGATTTCGATGTGCATCACGGCAATGGCACGGCCGAATCCGTGGCGCACGATCCGCGCATCCTGATGGTCAGCTTTTTCCAGCACCCGTTTTATCCGTACAGCGATGTGGAATCGTATACGGACACGCGCGTCAACGTGCCCGTGCCGGCACGCTCGAAAGGCGATGCCGTGCGCCAGCTGGTGCTCGACCACTGGCTGCCCGCGCTGCACCGCCAGCGGCCGCAGATGATCTTTATTTCAGCCGGCTTCGATGCCCACCGTGAAGACGACGTGGGCGGCATGGGCCTGGTGGAGTCCGACTATGCGTGGCTGACGCAGCAGATGATGGCGGTGGCCAGCCAGTATGGCAAGGGGCGTATCGTCAGCTGCCTGGAGGGGGGCTACAACCTGTCGTCGCTGGGCCGCAGCGTGGCTGCGCACGTGAAGGCGCTGGCGGAGCTGTAGTCATGGAACGCTGATTACAGCAGGCTCGGGCGGCTGCGCGAATTGGTGTGGCGGTGGGTCTGGTAATCGAGCGCGTTGCCGGCCATGAAGCGGCGCCAGGCTTGCGTATAGACGGCGGCGGATTTTTCCGCGTCGAAACTTTCGAGCTGCAGCATGTCGCGGTGGTGCTTGATTTCATTGACCAGCTGGTCGTACAGCATCTGCAAGCCATAGCTGTCGGCGCTCTGGCGTTTCAGGCGCTCTTCCAGTTGCGTGATGTGCAGTTGCAATTGCCGGCATTCCTTCTTCAACTGCGGCACGCTGCCACTGCGCGGCGCGCGCTTGGGCCGGGCGCCCTTGCAGCCGCTAGGCCGCAGGCCGGCAGGCTCCGGCCGCACCGCTGGTGCCATGCCAGTCTGTTCCGTCGTCATATCGCACTTTCCCTTGCCTATCTTCCCGGCAAGGCGCTGCCTGCCTGGAAAATAATTGCTTTTCATTTAAGAGGCGATATTAAAGCACATAAAGCACAGATTTTATTGCTTTAAGTAAATTAAAGAATCCACGTGGAAAGATTTTGTGGTTTTTCCGCGCCACCATGGCGCGGTATTCCTGACTTACTGGGCGTGGGCGGGGGTGGGAGCCGGTGGCGCGGCGTTGGCGAGGGTGCTGCCGTCGGCATAGGTGAGGGTCAGCAGCGTGTCGTTGTCCCAGCTGCCGTCATGCAGGGGCGGCACATAGCGCAGGCGGTCGTCGGTGATGCGGATGTCCGCCGTGCGCCCGCCCGAAGTGGCGCGCACGGCAGCGAGCGCGCGGAAGGTGGGGAAGGGCACGTGGATCAGCGATGAATGGCACGGCCCGCCCGCCATGCGGAACAGGTTGCGGCGGACAAACGACAGCCGGTCCTGTTCCACCGCCCAGCGGATTTCGCATTCCAGGCGCAAATCGCCCAGCCGGCGCACATTGGCTGGCAAGCCCGGCGTATGGATGTCGGCGCGCCAGCGCAGGGTATCGCGCTTCTTGTTGCTGACCAGGTCGGCATTCGCATCGTAGGCCGTTTTGTCGCGCGCCAGCTGGAAGCTGCCGTTCGCCGCCAGCGGGATCGGAATCGACAGATTGTCCGCTTCCAGGTGCAAGGTCACGCCATCGAGCCTGCCCGATGGCGTGGCCGGGATCAGCATGAAGCGCAGCGGCGCGTCGGGCGCCAGGCGCAGGTGGTCGGCATACGCGTCGACGCCCTTGAGCATGGTGCGGTAGGAGCGCAGTTCGGGATCGCGCGTGCTTTGCACATCGACCACCTGGGCAATCTCGTCTTGTGCCGGCTCGCCTGGCGGCACGGGCTGCTCCTGTGCCAGGGCAGGCGTCAGGCAGGCGGCGAGGGCGGCGGCAAGGGCGATGCGGGACAAATGCATGGGAAGGGCCAGGTAAGCGTTGCAGGGGAAGCGTGCCGTGCAGGAAAACGGATGCCGGATATTATCATTCATGTAACTGCCAAATTATCACCAATTGTCTCGTTCGTGTCGCACGCCAGCCATTGCAGCTAGTAAACGGGACGCTGTGGCGGCAACCACGTAAAATAGCGGATTGACTGAACGATTTTGAAGGCAAGAGCATGGCGATACAATGGTACCCGGGACACATGAACGCGGCCCGCAAGAAAGCGGCCGAGACCATGGAAAACACCGATCTGGTGATTGAAGTGGTGGACGCGCGCCTGCCGGCAGCCAGCTGCAATCCCATGGTGGACGAGCTGCGCCTGTTCCGCCAGCGCCCCTGCCTGAAAATCCTCAACAAGACCGACCTGGCCGACCCGGCCGCCACGGCCGCCTGGGTGGCGTATTTCAATGCCCAGGAAGGCGTGACCGCGTACGCGATGACGACCAAGAAGCCGGGCGACGTGGCGCGCATTCCGGAACTGGCCAAGTCGCTGGCGCCGCACCGCGGCGTGCCGACGAAGCCGCTGCGCATCATGATCATGGGCATCCCCAACGTGGGCAAGTCGACCCTGATGAATGCGCTGCTGAAAAAGCGCGTGGCGAAAGTGGGCGACGAGCCGGCCGTGACAAAAATGCAGCAAAAGCTGTACCTGGACAAGAACACCATCCTGGTCGATACGCCCGGCATGCTGTGGCCGAAGATCGCCATCCCCAGCGACGGCCTGATGCTGGCGGCCAGCCACGCCATCGGCTCGAACGCGCTGATCGAAGAAGAAGTGGCCGTGTTCCTGGCCGAGGAATTACTCAAGCGCTACCCGGACTTGCTGGCCGCCCGCTACGGCACCAAGGTCGATGAAGTCGACGCCATCGGCGTGGTCGAAGGCATCGCCGCAAAGCGCGGTTTCCGCATCAAGGGCGGCGACTACGATTTCGAGAAAGCCTCGCACACCCTGCTGCTCGACTACCGCAGCGGCATCCTGGGACGCATCTCGCTGGAAACGCCGGACACGCGCGCCGCCCTGCTGGCCCAGCACGCGGCCGAGATGGCGGAAAAAGCGGCGAAGGCGGCGGAGATCGCAGCCGAGAAGGCGAAAAATGCGGCGCGCGGCAAGCGCGGCACGTAACTAAAAAAGCCGCTAGTTAGCGGCTTTTTTTAACCCAACAGCGATGACCGGGGTCGGACCATATGGGACTCGGCGTCCCCTTCCGACCCCGGCATTTTCGCCGTGCGGGTTTATGTTGCCGCCTTAGCCAAACCTGAAACTGGTCACCGCCAGCGCCCCAAAGAAATCCTCCTCGTGATACACCACCTGCGCCGCTTCCTGTTCGGCGGCGCCCAGCGCCACCATCAGCGGCAGCAAGTGGTCTTCCTGCGGATGGGCCTGGCGTGCGCCCGGCGCCTGGTCCCAGGCCAGCAATTGCGCCAGCCGTTGCGCCGGCGGCAGGGCCATGGCCTGGCGCAGCCAGGCGTCGAACTGGTGCGAGGCGACGGCGCCCGCCTGGCCGAACTGGCGCAGATTATGGTACGACAGGCCGCTGCCCAGTATCAGCACGCCCTGGCGGCGCAGGCTGGCCAGCGCGCGGCCCACCTCGACGTGGGCGAGCGGATCGTAGCCGTGTTTCAGCGACAATTGCACCAGCGGCACGTCCGCCTGCGGGTAGATGGGGAACAGGGCGCTGAAGGTGCCGTGGTCGAAGCCCCGCTCATGGTCCAGGCGCGCCGGGTGGCCGGCAGCATCCAGCAACTGTTTCACCTGCGCCGCCAGGTCCGGCGCGCCAGGCGCCGGGTACTGGATTTGATAGGTGTGCGGCGGAAAGCCCGAATAATCGTAGATCATGCCCGGGCGCGGGCTGGCCGAAACGAGAAACTGCGGCCCTTCCCAGTGCGCCGTCACCACCAGCACGGCTTTCGGGCGCGCGCCGATCTGGCGCGGGATATCCTGCAAGGACGCTTCGAGCACGTCGTAGCGGCCGCCGAACTGTTCTTTCATGAACGGCCACGGGCCGCCGCCGTGCGACAGGAAGTAAGTGGGGAAGGTGTGCTCTTGCATGGCGGCTCCTGATGGAATGGCTGTGGATGGAAGCCATGATAGTCATGCGCGATGAGTTGATCAAGATCGCTATTATTGATATATCATTTCCGTTTTGTTGATGATCGGGATGCCATGGATACCTTGCGCAGCATGCGCGTGTTTCGCGCCGTCGTGGAGCTGGACAGTTTCGTGCGCGCCAGCGAGCGCCTGGATCTGTCGCCGGCCATGGTCAGCAAGCATGTGATGCACCTGGAGCGCCACCTGGGCGCGCGTCTGCTGAACCGCAGCAGCCGCCACCTGAGCCTGACGGAAATCGGCAAGGTGTACTTTGAACAGTGCCGCGAGATGCTCGACAATCTCGACGAGGTGGAAGCGACGGTCGGACGCACGACGGTGGTGCCGCGCGGCATGCTGCGCCTGAGTGCGCCCGTCTGGTTCGCCAACGCCATTTTTACGCGCGCCCTGGCGGCCTACCGCGAACGCTTTCCGGAAGTGACGTTTGATATCGACCTCAGCGGGCGGGTCGTCAACCTGGTGGAAGAGGGCTTTGACCTGGCCCTGCGCGTGAGCCAGGCGCCATCGCCGAGCCTGATCGCCCGCCCCATCGGCAGCATCGCTTTTCATCTGGTGGCCGCGCCCGCCTACCTGGCACGCGCCGGCACGCCGCAAATGCCGCAGGAACTGGCGCAGCACGCCATGATCAGCTATTCGCTGTTGCTTCATGGCAACGAATTGGTCTTTGACGGCCCGCAGGGGCGCGACACCGTGAAATTCTCGCCAGTGCTGCAATGTAATAACGAAAGCCTGCTGCACGCGGCCGCGCTCGACGGCATGGGCATCGCCCTGCTGCCGTCGTGGCAGACGGATGCGGACCTGGCGGCGGGGCGGCTGGTGCGCCTCTTCGACAGCTTCAAGCTGGCGGGCGGCAGCGTGTACGCCGTGTATACCAGCCGCCGCTACCTGTCGTCGAAAGTGCGCACCTTCATCGACTTCCTGGCCGACGAGGCGCGCCTGGGAAGCTGAGCCGCCAGGCGCCTGGCCAGGCCGGCTGCGCTGGCCCGGCTGCGCGCGTACCAAATGCATAACAATGGTTTTATTTCGATAAGCCCTGTCTTTCCGGCGCTTGCGGCGCGCCGCGCCGTGCGTATAATGATTCGCTTTTGCCATCCTTTCGCCACCCACTCCGCGCACATGCGACGCGGTACCGCACGCCAGCCTTCCCCATGATGCCAGCCCCCCTTGCCCTGACTGTTGCCACGCGCGCCTTGCTGCTGTGCGCGCTGGCCATGCCGGCTTGCGCGCAAGAAAGTTTGCCTGAAGCGCTGCCAGAAGCCGTGCTCAGCGCGGGGGCGGACGCCTTGCCGGCGGATGCCGGCGCGGCCGGCGCCACGCATGGCGACCTGTCCGCCGAGCTGGCGCAGGGCGGACAGCACAGCGTGCGCAGTGCCTTGTCATACGCCAAGGACGGCATGTCGCTCGATGCGGCGCTCGACGAGCACCGCAATGGCAATTACCGCGATGGCAGCGTGTTCCGCCAGCGGGGCTTCAGCGGCGGCGCGGAATGGAAGATCCGCCAGGGACGTTTCGGCTTCAGCGCCGACCAGCTGCACCAGGACACGCGCTATCCCGCGCCCGAGGCGCCCTACCTGGCTTTGCTGGCTGCGCGGCCGGAAGACCTGTACCGTTATGAAGTGCGGCGCGGCAGCGCCTTCGTGCAGCGCTATGTGGGCAATTTCGAGCTGGGCGTGGAACTGTCGCAGCGCACCAAGCGCGCCCACGCGCTGTATGCGGGCGAGGCGGGCAGCACGCAGTCCGTGTACCGCAGCAATCGCCTGCAGCTGTCGCCGCGCGTGCGCCATTACGGCAAGCTGGGCAGCGTCGGCACGGATACGGAAGTGGGCCTGGACCTGATGCAGTGGGAGCGGCGCTCTGGCAATGCGGTGCGGGGCGGCGACGGCGCCGCGCAGCGCCGCCAGCATTCGCGCGCGCTGCTGCTGCGCGAGGAACTGGCCTTTGGCGGCGTGTATGCGCCGCGCCTGCTGCTGGGCTTCCGGCATGAGCAGTTCCAGCTCGATCCTGCCGACATGCCGGCCGGTGGCAGCGACTGGGAAAACCAGAATGCCTGGGATGTGCAGGGCAGTTTTTTGCTGCGCCCTCAGCTGAGCGTGTACGCCAAGGCGGCGCGCAGCTACCGCATCGATGACGATGGCTATACCAGCGCCGGCTACCGCCCGCTGGCGGGCCAGCTGCGGCGCGAGACGGAGCTGGGCGCCACCTATGGCGATCACCTGCGCAGCGCCTCCGTGCGCGTGTTCAGCGAGCAGCTGAGCAACCAGATCGTCTTCGACCAGAGCCTGGGCCAGCTGGGTTTTGCGGGCAACCTGGAACCGTCGCGCCGCGACGGCATCGCCATCGAGACGAGCGTGCTCCTGGCGCCCGACTGGCGCCTCGACGCACAGCTGCGGCAAGTGCATGCGCGCTATGACGACTACGCCTACGACGGCCCGGATATCGCGCTGGTGCCGAAAACCCTGGCCACCTTGCGCCTGTACTGGACGGGCCGGCACGGCGCCAGTGCCGACGTCGGCGTGCAGTGGCTGCGGGCGCTGCGCTATGGCCAGGATTTCAGCGGCAGCTGCCTGGCGCAGGTGCCGGCCTTCGCCACCATCGATGGGCGCTATGCGCGCAAGCTGGGCCCCTGGGAGCTGGAACTGTCGGGCAGCAACCTGGCCAACCGCCGCCACTACGGCGATGCGCCGGGCTGCCGTTCCAGCATTTACCAGCATGACAGGCGCCAGCTGCGCCTCTCCGCGCGCTACCATTTCTGAGGCGCGCGCGCGGCGGCGCGCGGGCGGGGCTTAAGCGCGGCTTAATCGGTCGCAAGAAGGACAGGCAAACGCGTTTTTTTTCCGCCAGGGCTGCATGGCCTGGCGCAAAAAGTGGTAATCTCGCCCCGTTCACGACCACTTTATGATGAAGGATTAATATGCGTTTTCTGCGTTTCTTGCGTCCCCTGCTCGCCGCTGTCACCCTGGTAGCCGCCACCGGCGGCGCCATGGCGGCCGATACCGGCTTTACCACGCTTCCTACGCCAGTGCGCACGGACACGGGCAAGAAGGTGGAAGTGGTGGAGTACTTCATGTATTCCTGCCCGCACTGCTACGCGCTCGATCCGCTGATGCACGACTGGGTCAAGAAGCAGGGCGACAAGATCGCCTTCCGCCGCATCCACCTGGCCTTCTCCGGCCCGAAAGATCCGCAGGCGCACGCCTACGCCACCCTGGAAGCGATGGGCCAGCTGGAGCAGTTCCACGACAAGATCTTCCGCGCCATCCACGTTGAACGCAACCGCCTGAACCGCGATGACGCCATCCTCGACCTGCTGGTCAAGAACGGCATCGACAAGGCGAAATACCTGGAGATGTTCAACTCGTTCGGCGTGCAGACCAAGCTCAAACGCAATGAACAGCTGATCACGGCCAGCAAGATCGACAGCGCGCCGACCATCGTCATCGATGGCCGCTTCGTGACGTCGCCGGCGCAGCTGTCGCGTCCCGGCCAGTCCGAGCCGCAAACCCAGGCTGCGACCCTTCGCGTGATGGATGAGCTGGTGGCCCGCGTCCTGAAAGAACGCGCACCGGCGCCAGCGAAGAAGTAAGCGTAGCTGCTCATGAAACAGCTGCCCTGGACCTTGTGCGCGCTGGCCGTGGCTCTCGTGGCCTGGCTGGCGATTGCCATCGTCAGCGTGGAAAACCAGCGCAATGCGCTGGCCAGCAAGGCGTGCGTCGACCCCGCGCTCAAGAACCAGGTCGACGCGACATGCCTGGCATCCGTGCAGTCGCGCGAGCACTGGTGGCAGCATCTGACTTACGCCATGACGCATTTCAGATCATAGAGCGCCGGATTAAATCTACTGCCCGTCGCGCTTCTCGGCCACGCATCACTGCCGCCCGCCACGATTTTCTCCGGCGTCGTGACGCTGACGGATGGCTAGGTCAACTGCCCGCTTTGTGCGGGCTTTTTTACGTCTGCGGCTTGCGGGTATCATGAAGCTACAACTATTCAGCGATGGCATGCAGATATTGCTGCCGAACCCCGCAAGCAAAGAGCCGGGCCAGCACATCAATTAAATGAAGCGAGGGCGCTACGATGAAGGAAGTAATCCTGATTACCGGCAGCAGCCGCGGCATCGGCGCGGCGACGGCACTGCTGGCCGCGCGCCAGGGCTATGCCGTGTGTGTCAATTATGTGCGCGATGCGCAGGCGGCCGGGGCGCTGTGCGCGCGCATCGTGGCCGACGGGGGCGAGGCCATCGCCGTGCAGGCCGACGCCAGCGATGAAGCGGACGTGGCGCGCCTGTTCGGCGAAATCGACGCGCGCCTGGGGACGCTCACGGCGCTGGTCAACAATGTGGGCGTGCTGGAGCAGAAATGCCGGCTCGTCGACATGTCCGTGCAGCGCTTAGAGCGCGTGCTGCGCACCAACGTGATCAGTTATTTCCTGTGCTGCCAGCAGGCCGTGCGGCGCATGTCGACGGCCCATGGCGGGCAGGGCGGGCGCATCGTGAATGTCTCGTCGGCGGCCGCGCGCATCGGTTCCCCGGACGAATACATCGATTACGCGGCCTCGAAAGGCGCCGTCGACACCCTGACCCTCGGCCTGGCCAAGGAAGTGGCGGCCGAGGGCATCCGCGTCAATGGCGTGCGGCCCGGCATCATCTACACGGAAATCCACGCCTCGGGCGGCGAACCGGGCCGGGTGGCGCGCCTGGCCTCCGGCGTGCCGATGCAGCGCGGCGGCCAGCCGGAGGAAATCGCCGACGCCATCCTGTACCTGCTGGGCCCGGGCGCCAGCTACATCACGGGCAGCATTTTAGATGTGGCGGGCGGGCGCTAGGCGCTTGCAAGGCTTGAAAGGCTAGGCTCAGGCTTTGGCGGCCACCGCCTTTGCCGGCGCCGAATGCGGCGTCACCACCACGGTGCAGGTGGTGCCGGCCACCAGCAGCTGGCCCTTTGGCTGCTCGTCGATATGGATGCGCACAGGCACGCGCTGGGCCAGGCGCACCCAGTTGAAGGTGGGATTGACGTCGGCCAGCAGTTCGCGGCCCGTGGCGGCGTCGCGGTCGGTGATGCCGCGCGCGATGCTCTCGATGTGGCCGTGCAGGGTGCCGCCGCTCATCAGGTTCATTTCCGCCTTGTCGTCCTGCGCCAGCATGCCCAGCTTGGTCTCCTCGAAGTAGCCGACCACATAGTACGAGGCGCTGTCGATGACGGCCAGCTTGGCCGCGCCGACGGCGGCAAAATCGCCCTTGTGCACATTCAGATTGGTCACGTAGCCGCTGACGGGCGCGCGCACGGTGGTGCGTTCCAGATTCAGTTGCGCCAGTGCGCGGGCGGCCAGCGCGGCCTGCACTTGCGAGGTGGCCGAGCTGGCGGCGTAGGCCGCGCTTTCACGGCTTTCCGTGGAGATGATGCTGGCGTCCAGGCCGGCACGGCGCTGCGCTTCCTTGCCGCGGCGGCCCTGCTCCGTTTTTTGCGCGGCCAGCACGGCGTCGGCCTGGGCCAGCGCGCTGGCGTAGCGTTCCTTGTCGACGACGAACAGGATATCGCCCTTTTGCACCACCTGGTTGTCGCGCACCAGCACGTCCGTGACGGTGCCGGCCACGTCGGCGCTGATGTTGACGATGTCGGCCTTGATGCGGCCATCGCGCGTCCATGGCGATTCCATGTAGCGGTCCCAGACGGTCTTGCCGATCCACAGGGCTGCGGCCAGGAGCAGCAGGGTGATTGCATAGCGGGTCAGTTTGCTTACCATGGCGGCAGCCTTTCCTTGATTGGTTGAACAGTTTTTTTTATTTGCAGCGCTATTTGTAAAGCGATAAAGCCAGCGCGCCGAAGATGGCGATGAAGATGCACAGCCGCGCCAGCGACGGGTGCCACACCATGCGGTACACGCCCAGCCAGCCCAGCACGCGGTCGAGCAGGGTTTGCAGGGCTATGCTGAGGATGAACAGGGGCAGCAGGGTAGGAATCAGAATTCCGAACAGGGCGAATTCACGCGGCATGGTGGTCTCCGGCGCCAGGCGCCATATGGTCGAGCAATGAGGTATAGATCGAGTGCAGGTCGGCCAGCGCCGTATGCAGGCGCGCGCCGCGTTCCGGCGTCATGCCAGCTTCGGCTTGCGCGGTGCGCACCACGGCGCCTGCCTGCAGGGTGGCCGCCAGGGCCGCCTGCAGTTGCGG
>NZ_NRDQ01000170.1 GCF_002878455.1 Janthinobacterium sp. AD80 | reverse complement strand
GACAACGGCGGCGTGGCGCTGCTGGATCCGGCCAAGGTTGCAGGCAAGGTCGTCAGCTGCCTGCGCGGCACCACGGCGCGCACCGACAAGGGCGTCGCCGTGCTGGAAGCGGGCGGCGCCGGCATGGTGCTGGTCGACACGGGCATCGGCCTGGTGTCCGATCCGCACGTGCTGCCGGCCGTGCACGTGAGCGCTGCCGATGGCGCGCTGATCAACGCCCAGGCACAAACGGGCGCGGCCACGGCGGCCATCTCGCGCTTCGTCACCAACGGCAACGGCCCTGCCGCGCCCGTGGTGGCCGACTTCTCGTCGCGCGGCCCGAACCTGTATGACGCCAACCTGCTCAAGCCCGATGTCACCGCGCCTGGCGTGGACATCCTGGCCGGCGGCACGCCTGCCCTGTCGCGCGCCCAGCGCGATGCCGTGCAGGATGGCAGCCTGGTGCCGGCGCAAGCCTACATCTTCCTGCAAGGCACCTCGATGGCCAGCCCGCATGTGGCCGGCCTGGCCGCCCTGCTGCGCCAGCAGCATCCGACGTGGAGCCCGGCCGCCATCAAGTCGGCCCTGATGACCACCGGCAGCACCACCCTGCCAGACATCCAGACCGGCGACGCGCGCGGCATCCTGCCATGGGGCCAGGGCGCCGGCCACGTGACGCCGAACAAGGCCGCCGATCCGGGCCTCGTGTACGACGCCAGCCTGGCCGACTACAAGAAATACATGTGCGGCGTCGGCATGTCGGCAGAATGCGCGGGCGGCACCATTGCCGGCTATAACCTGAACGTGCCGTCGATCACCATCGCCAACGTGCTGGGCACGCAAACGGTCACGCGCCGCGTCACCAACGTGGGCAGCAGCAGCGCCACCTACACGGCCAGCGCCTCGATCAGCGGCTACAGCATGGCGGTGGCACCATCCAGCCTGGTGCTGGCGCCGGGCGAAACCAAGTCCTTCACCGTGACGTTGACGCGCACCACGGCGCCGGACAATGCCTGGCAGTACGGCGCCCTCGTGTGGAGCGACGGCGTGCACACGGTACGCAGCCCCGTCACGGCACGCTCGGGCCGCGCGGTACAGTCGCCGGCACTGGTGCAGGCGGACAAGGTCAGCGGCTTGCGCGCGCTGCCCCTGGCCACCGGCTTTGCCGGCAAGGTCGGCGCGGCAACGGGCGGCCTGAAGGAAGTGGCCCGCAGCGAGCAGACCATCAACCAGTCGGCCCCAGGCAGCATGGAAACCGTGGCGCAGATGACGGCAGCGTGCAAGGCCGGCGGCAGCGGCGTGCGCACCGTCAATGTCAGCATTCCCGCCAGCGCCGTGGTGGCACGCTTTGAAATCTTCGACCGCGACACCACCGAAGGCACGGGCAATGACTTGGACCTGATGCTGCTCAATGGCGCAGGCACGGCCGTCGCCCTGTCGGCCACGGCCGGCTCGAACGAGGCCATTACTGTGACCACGCCCGCTGCAGGCAATTACAAGGTGTGCGTGATCGGCTATGAGCTGGCAAATGGCGTCTCGACCGGCTTCGGCCTGTCGTCGGCCGTCGTCACGACAGCCGACAAGGGCGGCAACCTGAAAGCCACGCTGCCAACCAAGGTGTATGTGGGCGGCAGCGCCACGGCCGGCGTCAGCTGGTCGGGCCTGGAAACGGGCAAGCGCTACCTCGGTGGCGTGGTCTTCCTCGATGGCAACAACGCGGCCGCGTCCACCACCGTGCTGTCGGTGGAAACCAACAGCCCGCTGCCACTGGCCGCGCCCAGCCAGCGCAAGGTAAGGCTGGACGCCAAACTGTAATGGCATCGTTCTGACCTGACGCCACACCACAACGCGCCCTGCGGGGCGCGTTTTTCATGCGCGGCCGCTTCCGGCGTACAATCGGCACGGCAGGCGTCATGAATCGCCTGGAAAGCACGCCATGCCCTCGACACACTGGATACTCGCTTCGATCGCCGGCGTCAGCAGCCTGGCTGGCGCCGTGCAGACTGCTGAGCAGGCGCCTGACGCGCAGATGCGGCGCCCCTATATCGTGCAGCTCGCCGCCGCGCCGCTGGCCACGTACACGGGCGGCGTGCCTGGCCTGGCGCCGACCGCCGCCCAGGGCCAGCGCCTCGATACGCGCAGCGAAGCGGCGCGCCGCTACACGGCCTACCTGGAAGAACGGCAAGGCGCCGTGCTGGCGCTGGTGGCCGGGGCGCCCGTGCAATATCGCTATACGGTGACACTCAATGGTTTTGCCGCCATGCTGACGCCAGCGGAAGTGGCGCGCCTGAAGGCGCACCCGGAGGTGACGCAAGTGTCGCCCAGCACGATGGAACAGGTGAATGACGGCAATGGCGCTGGCGGACAGCGGCAGCTGCCGCCCGACAATCAGCGCTGATGTCCGATCAGCCGCAGCGCCATGCCGCGCGTGACGGCTTGCGTGCGGTTGCTAACTCCCAGCAATTTATAGATGCGCTGCAAATGGCTCTTCACGGTCCAGCCGCTGATGCCGAGGATCTGCCCCACTTCCTCATTGCTTTTGCCGATGCTCACCCAGCGCAATACTTCCAGCTCGCGGGCGCTGGCCGCGCGCGCCGCGCCGGCCGGAGCCCCATGCAGATAGTCCGGCAGGGCCAGCCAGTGGAGGTGCAGGTAGGGCAGCAGCAATTCCAGCAGATACGCCTGGCGCGCCGCGTCCGCCTGCGGTGCCGGCGCGGAGAACAGCGCGAACAGGCTGCCGCCGCCCGCTGCCATATTGGCATGAACTAAAACCCCATCAATGACCCGCGCCTGCCGGCCTGCCGCGCGCCATGCCGGCGCCAGGTGCGCCGCCTGCTCCTGATAACTGCGCACCTGCGCCGCATCCAGCACCGCGCTATGCCAGGCTTCGCTGCGCAGCACGGCGCCATCGGCACCCAGCTGCGCGCAGACGAGGACGGCGTGCGGCAGCAGCGCCTGCAGCGGGCCCTGGCTCCACAAAAAGAAATCGCTGCGCGCGGCGATGCCATGCGCGCCAACAATGGCGTGCAGCACATATTCCTGTTCCCTGGCCGTCAGCGGCATCATGCGCAGACACCGGCGCCGGCCGCCTGGTAGCGGTAGCCGCTGCCGCGCACGGTTTCGATATGGTGGCCGCAGCCGCCCGGCTGCAAGGCGTGGCGCAAGCGCCCCACATGGGCATCGACCGTGCGTTCATCGAGGTAGGCGGCGTGGCCCCACACTTGGTCGAGCAGCTGGGCCCGGCTATGCACACGGCCCGGATGGTCCATCAGGAAATGCAGCAGCTTGAATTCGACGCGCCCAAGATTGATGGGCACGCTGCCGGCCGTTACGCGCAAGGTGTGCGGATCGAGGCGCAATGCCGCCTGATTGCTGCCGTCGCGCGGCAGCGTGCGCGCGCGCCGGCGCAGCAGCGCGTGGACCCTGGCCAGCATCTCGCGCGGACCGAAGGGCTTGCACAGGTAATCGTCGGCGCCGCTCTCCAGCGCCAGCACCTTGTCCTGTTCGCTGTCGCGCACGCTGGCCATGATGATGGGCAAGTCGCACAGCGCGCCATCCAGGCGCAGCTGGCGCAACAGCGCGATGCCGGAAAGGTCCGGCAATTCCCATTCCAGCAGCAGCAAGTCGGGCGCGTCTGCCGCCATCAGCGCCAGCGCGCCGCGCACGTCCAGAGCGCAGCTGACCCGATGGCCGGCGCCTTCCAGGTTATGCACCAGCAAGGCTTGCATAGCGGGCGCAGGGTCCAGCAGCAGAATATGATGGCGCATCGACGCATCCTCCCGAAAAAGTTGGCGGCCAGCCTCGAGAAACTAGACGGCTCGACAAGTTTTTGACTATGCATCAAGCGTAAAACGCTGACTAATACAATTTAGTTTCCTGATTTATAGCTATTGCAAATAAATAGGCGAAAAAAACAGGCTATGTCCTCGTCAAGTGTGGGAAATCACCGAGCGTGGCTTTCAGCAATGATTCCGGGGAGCGGATGCGCCTGGCATCGAGTATCCAGCGCCAGCCCAGGTAATGGTGCAAGTAGCGCGTCGCCACGCCGTGAAACGGACGTAGCCATTGCCTGAGACGGCTGTGATATGCGTTCACGTTCTGCACGTGGGCCGCGCCATGCACACGCATGCCGGCACGCAGATTGACGGCCTGATGGCTGATGCCCGCCTCGCGGGCAAAAGCGGCATAGGCCGCATGGCCATCCGTAACCAGCAGCACGTCCTGGTCCATGACGGGCGGCAAACAGCGATGCAGCTGCGCCTTCGTCAATGTCCCCATGCCGGTGACGAAATCGAGGGTTTGTCCCGTGCGGTCGCGTGCCACCAGGATGCAGACTTGTTCATGCGACATGCCGCGCAAGGTCGCGTGGCCTCCGCGGCGGCGTGCCGGACGCGTCATCGTGCGCGCGCCCTTTTGCGATTCCAGCACATACAGCTCATCGGCCTCGGCAATGCCATGCAGGCAGTGCGGCCGGTCCGTTTTTGCCAGGCTTAAAAACCGGTGGCGCCAGCGAAACGTGGTGTTGCGGTGCAGGCCCAGTCGGCTGGCCGCCCGGCGTACCGAGACGGAGTCGAGCAGGCAGTCGGCATATTCGAGCCATTGCGCCTTGTGGCGCAGGCGCGCCAGCGGCGTGCCCGTCAAGGCATTGAAGGTGCGGCCGCAGGGCACGCAGCGGTAGCGCTGCAGGCCGTGCGCATGACCATGCCGGTGCACATGCGCCGAATGGCAGGCTGGGCAGGCCAGGCGCTGGCGCGCCACATCCTCGATCAGGGCGATGGCTGCCTGCTGCGGCGCGTTGCCACGCAGCAGGGCAATGCCGGCCTGACGCTGGCGTGCACTCAGGCTGGCGAACTGCGCGATAAAGATCGTCCATTCGGCTGACAACATGATCGGCTCCGTGCATGGTGAATATGCAGAGTCAGACCACGCGGCCACGGGAAGATTCCGGCCTTCCCCCCCACTTGCCGATGACAGAGCCAAAAAAACACAGCGTACCGCAGCACGCTGTGTCCTGGCTGGAAAACGGCGAATTAAACAGGCATGACAGGCTGGCGCCGGCGCAGTGCCAGGCCGATCAATGCCAGGCCGCCCGTCAGCATCATCCATTCCGACGCTTCCGGCACGGCCGAGATCGAGGCGATGCTGGCATAGGTGCTGCCGGCGATGCTGGCCGGCGCGCCGCCATACACCGGCGTCAGCTCGAACTGCAGCAGATTGCCGTTGACGTTGCCCAGGTAGCTCATGCCGCTGGCGTCGAGCAAGCCGACACCAAAGGTCGTGCCCGCGCTGCCGGCCGTGGTCAGGAAGTCGCCGCCAAAGACAATGTTGAAGGCAAACTTGCCGCCCAGGGTCACGTTGTGGAACCAGTCGTTGTAGGCGCCACTGTTGCCAAAAGTCAAGGTGCCGGGCAAGCTGCCACTGACGTTGCCTTCCAGCGATTCGAGCGCGCCAAAGGCGCCCGAGAAGTTGCTCAGGGTGGCGCTGGCGCCCGGTGCCGGGCTATTGCCGGCGATAAAGGCAAAGTCGAGGAAGCCGGCGCCGGAAAAGGCGCTGGTGTCGATTTCCACGTGGTAGCCGAGCGGGTCCGCCAGCGCCAGGCTGGAGCTGGCGGCCAGCACGGCGGCCAGCACGGCGCGGCGCAGGGTGAGGTTGAATGTCGTTGTCAACATGATGGTGTCCTTAGAAGTTGCCGGCAAAAATGCTGGCCGAGTAATTGATCGTCACTTTCGACGGATTGGTGAAACTGACGGCGAACGAGGCGGTCGCGCCCGGTGCCAGGCTGGCCGCGTTGACCGTCACAAAAGCCGCTCCCGCATGGCTGCCCGTGGCGTTCGCCAGGGTCACGCCGGCCGGCAAGCCGCCGAACACCACCTGGAACGGGCCGCTGATGGCCGTCGTGCCCGTGTTGGTGAAGGCAAAGGTGCCCGTGTATTTCTGCGTCGCGCGATTGAACGCCAGGCCGGAACTGGCCGTCGAGACGTTGGCCGTGATGTCGCGGTAAGCGGGCTGCAAGTCCAGGCTGATGACGACGGGATCATGGTCCGAAGCGCGGTAGGGCAAGGCGTTGTACAGGTCTTGCGGCTTGGCCGAATCGATGTTGTAGTCGATCACTTCCGGCTCGTCCGCATTCACATGCCACTCGGCCACGCCGGCCACTTGCGGGCTCAGCGAGGCGCTGGCCAGCGCATGGTCGAGGTAGCCACTTTGGCCGCCGAACACATACGAGTACGGCATGCCCGAAGGACGCACGAAACGCTCGAGTTCATTGACGAAGCCGGCGCCCGTGATGACCTGGATCGGGTCTTCCGCGCCATACGAATTCAGGTCGCCGATGACCAGCACGTCGGCGTCGCCGGCGGCGGCCGCCACTTGCGGCACGAAGCTGCCCACCAGGCGCTGCGCCTGCTGCACGCGGGTGGCGTTCCAGCAGCTCTGGCTGTCGTTGTTATCCGCATCGGCACCGCCGCCCGAAGGGCAGCTGCCCTTCGATTTCAGGTGGTTGACGATCAGCGAGAATTTCTCGCCATTCGCGGCCCTGAAGGTTTGCGCCATCGGCGGACGGTTGTTGATGGCATTGGCATCCGACAAGGCGCCGCCCACCAGGCCCAGCTTGGCTGGCTTGTAGATCATCGCCACGCGGATGGCATCCGTGCCAGTGGCGGCCGGCTTCGGCACCACGGCATACGTAACGCCGCCGATGGCCGCGTTCAATTGCTCGACCAGATACGTGACGGCCGTTTCGCCATTGTTCTGGATTTCCATCAGGCCCACCACGTCGGCATCGATGGCTTGCAGTTCGGCCACGATCTTGTCGCGCTGGCGCACGAATTCGGCCAGGTTGTCAGCGCCGCGGCAATTGCTCTTGCTGGTCGACGAACCCACGGTGCAGCCCTGCCCCGTCTGGCCAAACACGTTATTGCCATTCGTAAAGGTCGTAAAGAAATTCAGCACATTGGCGCTGGCCACCTTGACGTTGCCCGCAGGTAGTTCCGGGCTGGCCGTGCGCGGATTGTCGCGCGAAAATTGCGGCGGCTGCGTCGGCTGCAATTTGTAGGCGGCGCCGCCACCGCCGATGGCGCCAAAGTCCACCACGCCCGTCAGGTCGGCCACCGTATCGCCGCTGCGCACGGTGTTATCCTGGCCGATGTACGGTATCGCCGCTGGCGCGACAAAGATGCCGTCATCGAGCACGATCAGGTTGTTCGCGTTGGCGGCGATCAAGGCTTGCGCCTCGGCGGAGCCGGCCGGATAACGGTTGGTCGGCACTTCGCGCCGTCCGGCCGACAGGCTCAGTTCGCCACGCGCGCCCAGGTAGGTGTTTTGCGACACGGTCAGTGGCTGCGTGAAGCGTACCAGCATGCCTTCGACGGCGCCCAGGTTGTCATTTGGCAAGGTCACGTTTGCCGGCACGATGCTGTGGCCCGCGCTTTGCGTGAGGATGGCCGTCACATCCTTGAATTCCGTGTAGGACTTGCTTGCGCCCGACGGCGTGTATTCGAACACCGTGCCCGTCACGCGCACCAGTTCGCCCGGCTGCACGGTGGTGGCCGTCGCGCCCGTGTAGACAAAGATGCCGTCCGAGGTCGACGGATCGCCGTCGCCTGCCGCATCCTGGAGGAAGAAGCCGGTGCCCACTTTCAAGGTCACCACGCCTTGCGTCGTCTGCACGGAATTGGCATACGCGCTGGCCGCGCCGCTCCCCTGGATTTGCGGAATCGTGTGGCTGATGGCGGCCAGGCCTTGCACGGCCACATCGATCTTGCAGCTGGCGCTCTGCTGCTGGTCGTTGCTGAAACTCACGGTAACGGGGTAATTGCCTACCGGCACGCCAGCGGCCACCACCAGACTGACCGTGGCGCTCTCGCCAGCCACGCCGGCGGCGCTGAAATTGGCCAGGCTGATGCCGGCCACGGCGGGCGAAGTCACACTGGCCGCATTCACCACGCCGTCAACGTCGGCGGCGCGCAGCACGGCGTTGCCGCCATTGCCCGCGGCCAGGGCCAGGCTGGCGGGGCAGCTGGTGATGATCTGGTGCACGACGGGACCACCGCAGACGTGGCGCTCGGACGCCGTGTTGCGCGGCGTCACGCTGCCGGTGGCAAAGTCGGCGCCATTGTCGTCCGTGTCGCCGCAGCCGCCATTCGCGCGAAGAATAGACAAGGTATTCGATGGCGCGGGCGCCGCATTGCCCTCGAAGCCGTTGGCCGTGCCAAAGCCCACCAGGTCGATGACGGCCGCCCCCGTGGGGCTGGCGCCCGATTGCGCCGTCTTGCCATTGCTCAGCAGCACCTTGCCCGCCGTGCCCGACATGGCCGCGCCGCCCGTCGCATCCGGCGTCGGCAGCGCTGCCGTACCGCCCGCGCCCTTGGCTTGCTGGACCAGCAAATACTGGCCGGGTTGCAAATCGATAGCCGGCAAGGCCGTGACGGCCCAGGTCGTACCGGCGGCGGAGGCGTATTGCACGCTCCAGTTATTCACATTTACCGGGCTGGCGCCGCGGTTGAAAATCTCGATGAAATCGTGGGTGTACAGCGCCCCGGAATTGCCGCCGCCGCCATACACCTGGCTGATGACGAGGTCGGAAGCGGCCAGGGCCGGCACGGACAGGCTGGCCAGCAAGGCGGCCAGGATGGTCAGGCGCCCGGGTGGCGTGCACGCATGGAATGATGGGGACATGAAAAGATCCTGTTCGATGAATAAGGATGCTGGCAAAAAGTGCTGGCGGAAGGTGCGGACAAACGCAGCCGCCGCCAGGGCAAGAACAGTGTCGTCACTGATGTACCTACATTAACATTTTGCCATGACAGCTTAATGACATGGCATTCATCCGAACGGAGCAAAACGATAGCTTGAAAACATGAGCCTATGTCTTTTACGCAACAAAAAACACCGTTTTTCCCAGCAGTTACGCCATTTATGGTATATTTCCAACATTCAATTAAAGTTCCACAGCGACAGAAAACGAGAGCCGTGCATGCCCACCATGCGGTGCGGCCCTGGCGCTCGGCGCATTCCAGATGTGTGTGCGGCAAGCCATATCAGTTCCCCACGAGGCCCAAATCACGCCTCGTCCGGCCGAGTACGACTCCCGCCATGAAAATGCCGGAAAGTAAATTTCCGCAAGTAGTAAACTGGCAATTAGCCAAGCAAGAGCACGCACCGCAGGCTGTGGCAGTATCCGCAAGCCTGTGCGGCGACAGCGAACAAGCGACCTATGAGAGCCTTACGATGAAAATCAACCCTATGTACCATTTAGCCATACTTGCCAGCGCCATATTCGCATTCATCCCTGCGGCACAGGCACAAGGCAAGGCACAGGCACAGAACAATGAAAAGCGCTGCGCGGCAACCGATGCTTCATCCGGCCAGCAAGCGCGCGCCAAGGATGGCGACATGAACGCCATGAGCAGCAATTGCCGCCTGATTAACGGCGACATCGGCAGGGACAGCATGACCAACGATGGCAGCAGCGACGACCAGGCGTTTGGCCGCAAGAAGGAAGACCAGAGCTTCAACCGCTGGAATGAAGACGATGGCACGCATGCGCTGCGCAACGGCGGCGGCCTGTCCGGCAACGGCCGCACGGGCGGCGGCGGCATGCCCCGCGTGACGCAGGACACCTCGCTGGGCGGCACGGACGAATTTGCACAGCCGCAAAACAACAGCCTGCTGGGCTGGGGCGGCGCGCAGGCGCCCGCCTATGGCCGCATGGCCATGGCCACGCCGGACGACACCAGCCTGCTGAC
>NZ_NRDQ01000017.1 GCF_002878455.1 Janthinobacterium sp. AD80 | reverse complement strand
CCGCGCCTCCGCCGCTCCCTTGAGCGGGGCGCCGGCCGAAGTCGTGCCCGTGATCGTGGCCGCCGAACCCGAGAAAAAATCGTGGATGACGCGCCTGAAGGCGGGCCTGTCGAAAACCTCGAACACCTTGTCCGTGCTGTTCGTCGGCGCGAAGATCGACGACGCCCTGTATGAAGAGCTGGAAGCGGCCTTGCTGATGTCCGACGCCGGCATCGACGCCACGGAATTCCTGCTCACAGAATTGAAGAAAAAGGTCAAGGAAGACAAGCTGCTCGACGCGGCCGCCGTCAAGGCCGCCCTGAAAGTATTGCTGATCGACCTGCTCTCGCCGCTGGAAAAGCGCTTCGAGCTGGGCCGCCACAAGCCGCTGGTGATGATGATTTCCGGCGTGAATGGCGCTGGCAAGACCACCACCATCGGCAAGCTGGCCAAGCACATGCAGTCGAACAACCAGTCCGTGCTGCTGGCTGCGGGCGACACCTTCCGCGCCGCCGCGCGCGAACAACTGATGGTCTGGGGCGAGCGCAACAACGTCACCGTGATTTCGCAGGAATCGGGCGACCCGGCCGCCGTGGCCTACGATTCCGTGCAATCTGCGAAGGCGCGCGGCATCGATGTGGTGATGGTCGACACGGCAGGACGCTTGCCGACGCAGTTGCACCTGATGGAAGAATTGAAGAAAATCAAGCGCGTCATCGGCAAGGGCATGGAAGGCGCGCCGCATGAAACCCTGCTCGTCATCGACGGCAACACGGGCCAGAACGCCCTCACGCAAGTGAAAGCGTTCGACGACGCCCTGCAGCTGAGCGGCCTGGTGATCACCAAGCTGGACGGTACCGCCAAGGGCGGCGTGCTGGCGGCGATCGCCCGCGTGCGTCCCGTACCCGTGTATTTCATCGGTATCGGTGAGAAAATTGAAGACTTGCAGCCCTTCGTGGCTGCCGAATTTGTCGAAGCGCTGCTCGGATAAACTACCTACATGATTGAATTTCAGCACGTCTCCAAGCAATACTCCCCCGACGCAGTGGCGCTCAGCGACATTTCGCTGAATATTGCCAAAGGCGAACTGGTGTTTTTAGCGGGCCCGTCGGGCGCCGGCAAATCCACCCTGCTGAAAATGATCGCCGCCATGGAACGTCCCACTTCGGGCAAGCTGATCGTCAATGGCCAGGACATGGCGAAGATCAAGCCGGCCGGCGTGCCCTTCCTGCGCCGCAACATGGGCCTGATCTTCCAGCAGCAGAAACTGCTCAACGACCGCTCCATCCTGGCCAACGTCATGCTGCCGCTGCTCGTCGTCGGCGCGCACAAGGCGGCCGCCGAGCAGCGCGCGCGCGCCGCGCTCGACAAGGTCGGCTTGCTGGACCGCGCCATGGCGCGTCCGCTGTCGCTGTCGGGTGGCGAGCAGCAGCGCGTGTCGATCGCGCGCGCCATCGTCAACCGGCCGCAGATCATCCTGGCCGACGAACCGACGGCCAACCTGGACCGCGCCAGCGCCAACAAGGTGCTCGACGCCCTGAAAGCCTTCCACTCCGTGGGCGTGACCTGCCTCATTTCCAGCCATGACGAACAAATGCTCGACGCCGCCGCCCGCGTGATCCACCTGAAAAACGGCCAGCTGATGGCCATCGACAAGGCCACGCAGGCGCCCGTGTTCGCCCCGCCCGATCCCGATTTTTCACCAACGCCCACGCCTGGCCAGGATGATGCCGAGGGAGAACGCGCATGAGAGGCTGGTTCCGTCAACACCGCTTCGCACTGGGCTCGGCGCTGATCCACCTGCGCAAGTCGCCGGGCGGCTTTTTATTGAACGTGGTGGTGGTCGCCATCGCCCTGTCGCTGCCGTTCGCCGGCTTGACCATGCTCGACAATGTACGTCCGATGTCGGAACAGATGTCGGTCGACCCGGAAATCAGCATTTTTCTGAAAATCGACACGCCGCGCGAGCAGGCCGTGGCCCTGGCCGGCGAAATGCGCAAGATCGTGCGCGACCAGAAGGCCAAGATCGTCTTCGTGCCGCGCGAGCAGGCGCTCGATGCGCTGAAAAACAAGAGCGGCCTGGCCGACGTGCTGAGCACCCTGGGCGACAATCCCTTGCCCGACAGCTATGTGCTGAAACTCGACGCCTTCAACAGCGCCAGCGAGGCGCAGGATGTCGATGCGGTGGCGGAACAGCTGCGCCACCTGCCCGGCGTGGAGTCGGCGCAGGTCGATTCGGCCTGGGTCAAGCGCCTGGCGGCCCTGCTGGGCGTGCTGCGCCTGGTGCTGCTGCTGCTGGCCATCACCCTGGGCGTGGCCGTGATCGCCGTTGTCTTCAACACCATCCGCTTGCAGGTGATGCAGCAGCGCGATGAAATCAGCATCTCGAAACTGATCGGCGCGACGGATACTTTCATCCACCGCCCCTTCTATTACACGGGCGCCCTGCTGGGCCTGTGCGCCGGCGCGCTGGCGCTGGGTGCGGTGGCGCTGGCCCTGCAGCCACTGAATACGGCAATTGCCGAGTTTGCCCGCCTGTATGCGTCCGAATTCCAGCTGGTGCCGCTGGCGCCGCTGCCGATGGCCGGCTTGCTCGCCCTCAGCGCGGGCCTGGGCCTGATCGGCGCCTTCCTCTGCGTACAGCGCCATCTGGCGCGCCTGAACTGACCTTCCTCCCCATGGCGGCGCC
Source organism: Janthinobacterium sp. AD80 (assembly GCF_002878455.1). GTDB lineage: Bacteria > Pseudomonadota > Gammaproteobacteria > Burkholderiales > Burkholderiaceae_D > Janthinobacterium. Next base: position 31,727 of record NZ_NRDQ01000017.1, on the reverse strand, counting down.
TGCGGTGCCGCCATGCCTGACTGCCTCTTGTTTTTTTGCTATTCGCCCCATACTGCGATTATATTGATATTTAGCAAGTATTCTTAAGGCTCGCTTCAGCTTGCGGCCGTAGACTATGCATGTTGTCGTGAAGAAGGTGTGGCCCTGTCAGGCAAGAGCGGAACGGTGTATGCCGCAACCACCATGCGGCCTGGCGCCGCGTTTCAGAGAAAATATCAACTGGCGATTCGCCATAGCATTTAGGCTATCACGACGATTAAATGTGCCGATTGGCACTCTCTGACAGAGAGTGCTAATATACAGACATACCAAGGCAGAAACGCCAAGGGCGCCAAATGAAGATGGTGCCGCGATCTGCCAAGCGCAAGACCGAATACGCAAAAAACGAACGAAAATCGGGCCATGTCGTGTGACATGGCCAACTGGAACAAAGCAAGACTACGAGGGAGAAAACATGACTATGATGTCCGCAACGTCCGCATTGGTTCCGACCAAAAATAATGCGCTGGGCCTCGGGTTCACCGGCAATCTGGGCAATATCGATGCCTATATTTCGGCCGTGAACCGTCTGCCCATGTTGACCCATGACGAAGAAATTTCGCTGGCGAAACGCCTGCGTGAAAAAAATGACCTGGCCGCCGCGCAAGAGCTGGTGCTGTCGCACCTGCGCCTGGTGGTCTCGATTGCCCGCGGCTACCTGGGCTATGGATTGCCGCACGCCGACCTGATTCAAGAAGGCAATATCGGCTTGATGAAAGCCGTGAAACGTTTCGATCCGGACCAGGGCGTGCGCCTGGTGTCGTACGCCATGCACTGGGTGAAAGCCGAGATGCATGAGTACATCCTGAAAAACTGGCGCCTGGTCAAAGTGGCGACGACGAAGGCACAGCGCAAGCTGTTCTTCAACCTGCGCAGCCACAAGACGGGCCTGGACGCGATGACGCCCAAGCAAGTCGATGCGCTGGCCAAGCTGCTTGACGTGAAACGCGAAGAAGTGATCGAGATGGAAACGCGCCTGAGCGGCCGCGACATCGCCCTGGAATCGCCGACCGACGATGAAGATGACAAATTTTCGCCGATCGCCTACCTGTCGTCGGAGCAAACCGAGCCGACCAAGGTGCTGGAAGCGGAACAAGTGACGCGTCTGCAATCGGAAGGCCTGGAAACGGCCTTGAGCAAGCTGGACGCCCGTTCGCGCCGCATCATCGAAGCGCGCTGGCTGGCCAACGATGACGGTTCCGGCGCCACGCTGCACGCGCTGGCGGAAGAGTTCGGCGTCTCGGCCGAACGCATCCGCCAGATCGAAGTGGCGGCACTGAAAAAAATGAAGGGCGCTTTGGCGGCCTACGTGTAATGGACGTGTAACACCATGCTACAGCCGCAGTAAAAAAGGCGCCGCAAGGCGCCTTTTAGTTTTGAACTTTAATGTTTATCAACAGATAAACATTGTCGCCCGTTAAGCTGCAGCCAAGCCCTTGGCGATCAGCTCGGCGACTACCTCATTCAGATCCGCGCCGCGCTCCTTGGCGATGTTCTGCAATTGCAAGACCAGATCGCTGTTGAGCTTGACGGCGAATGGCACCAGGCCCAGGGCCTGATCGCGCTTGCGCTGTTCGCGGCGGTCGATGACCACTGCTTCCTTACCGAATGCACCGGCGCCGGGAACGTGCATCTTTCCCATCAGTTTCTTGGCATCGCTTTTGGCCAGGTCGGTTTTTTTCATGGTTGTTTCCTGATTTTCAAAACAGCCATTCTACGCAGTAATCGGTGTGCCGCGTGGCCGGCGCAGCAATTCATCCGCAGCGCGCCAGGAGTGCGCCGGAAAAATATCAATTTGTTATTATCATTTTAATCTCTTGCGTGGCCGCCACGCCAAGGACGCTCTATCTGAAAGGAAAAGCATGCATTATCTGACCCGCTCGTACCGTACCTTGTTACTCCCTTTGCTGCTCGCCTGCCTGGCCGTGCTGGCTGGCTGCGGCGCTGCCGGCAGCGCCGGCGACGCTGAAAACACGCCGCGCAGCCTCACCCACGTACTCTCGCCGGGCGAGCAAGTAGCCATCACGGCCACCGACACCCTGAAACTCGAACGCGTGAACGACAGCCGCTGCCGCAAGGGCGCCGTGTGCGTGTGGAAAGGCTACGTCAGCTACAGCTTCAGCCTGATCAACAAGGCCGGTGCCACAGATATCGTCCTGTCCGATTCCATGCCCGGCGGCGCCAGCTCCGCCAGCGTCAAGCACCTGACATTTACCCTGCTGGACGTCGATCCGGCCACGCCGCCGGCGCTGGACGCGGAACAACCCACCTACCGGGTCAAAGTGAAAATCACGCAGAACGCCCTGCCCCGCTGATTGTCCAGCGTCAATTCCTGTCGCTAGGCAGGCGCCTGCTTGACGCGTTATGATCGTGCAACTCATTCACCAAGGCAGCACGATGATCGCATTCCAGGGCCTGGCCAAACAGTACGGCAGCTTCGAGGCCGTCAAGCCGCTCAGCTTGCAAGTCAATAAAGGCGAAGTCTTCGGCTTCCTTGGACCGAACGGCGCCGGCAAGACCACCACCATCCGCATGCTGATGGGCATCCTCGTGCCCAGTGCCGGCAAGGTCCTGATCGACGGCCTCGATTGCCACCGCGACGGCGCCGCCGTCAAGCGCAAGGTGGGCTACCTGCCCGACAATCCGATTTTTTACGATTATTTGCGCGGCCGAGAAATCCTGCAGTTTGTGGCCGAAATGCATGGCTATCCCCGCGCCGAGGCGGCCGCGCGCGCGGCGCGCCTGCTGACGGAATTCGGCCTGGACGAAGCGAGCGAGGATTTCGCCGTGAATTACTCGCTGGGCATGAAGAAAAAGCTGGGCCTGGCATGCGCGCTGATCCATGACCCGGCCGTGCTGATCCTCGACGAGCCCATCAATGGCCTCGACCCGCGCGCCTCGCGCGACGTGCAGGAACGCCTGCTGCGCATCGCTGCGGCCGGCACCACCATTTTTGTGTCCACGCATTTGCTCGACATGGCGCAAAAACTGTGCAGCCGTGTTGCCATCATCCACCGGGGCGCGCTGGCGGCCACGGGCAGCCTGGACGATATCCGCCAGCAGCTGTCGAGCGACGGCAGCCTGGAAGACATCTTTTTACAGCTGACCGACGAAACGGTCGCCGCGTGACGCCCGCGCCACCGGGTGCCTGGCGCGCCGTCTGGCTGCTGACCCGCTTGCGCCTGCAGCGCCTGCTCAATGTCAGCGGCAAGGGCCTGTCGTTCAACAAGGGCGGCAAGAGCCGTCCCGCCACGCCGGGCAAGAAACGGGCACCCTGGCTGCTGGGCGCGCTGCTGCTCTTGCCCATGCTGTTCTCCTCCGGCAATATCGCCCGCCACAACCTGCTGAACATGCATTGCCTGCTCGACCATGTGGCCGTTTGCCAGGCCAAGGGCAGCATGCAGGCCGGCGAGCGCGTGCTGGCGCCCGTCATCGCCCACCTGATGGAACAGCCCTTCAGTACGGCGCTGGCGGGCGCCCTGACCCTGCAATTGGTGCTGCTGTGGCTGGTGAGCCTGCTGCTGCCGCTGGGCATGGGGGAACTGTCGAAACCGGACTGGGACCTGGAATGGCTGGTCACCTTGCCCGTCGACAAGGGCACCCTGCTGTGGGCGCGCGTGCTCGAGCGCACGCTGGTCAACCCGCTCGGCCTGCTGGTGCTGTGGCCCGGCACCACCATGATCGCCTGGTACTCGGGCCAGGGCTGGTTTGCGCCACTGTCAGGCCTGCTCGCCTGCCTGCTCCTGCTGGCCCTGGCGGCCATGCTGCGCACCCTGGTCGATACGGGCCTGCGCCTGTCGCTCAGTCCGGCGCAGCTGGGCAACCTGCAGGCGCTGCTCTCGGTGGCCGGCCTGTTTCCCATGTATATGGGCATGTCGTTCGGCATGGGCACGGGCGGCTTTGCCCATGCATGGGCGGCGGCCATGCCCGCCTGGAGCGCCTGGACGCCGCCCGGCCTGCTGGTGCGTCTGCTCAATGCCAGGGGTGCGGCGGCCGCGCTGCCGGCCGCCCTGCTGCTGGTGCAATGCCTGTGCCTGATGCTGCTGGGCATGGCGATGCTGCGCCGCCAGCTGCGCCACGGCGTGGTGGGTGCGGGGCAGCGCGAGGCCGGCCGCAAGCGCTCCTCGGTGGCACAGCCCACAGGCAGGTGGCGCACCGGCATCGGCACCGTGATCCAGCGCCGCGAACTGACCCTGCTGTTGCGCGACCGCAATTTTCTCGTGCAAACCCTGCTGCTGCCCTTGCTGATCCTCGGCGGCCAGGCCTTGTTCTCGGGCCAGGCGCGCGACCTGCACGAACTGCTGTCCAGTCCCACCCTGCTGGCCTGCACCGGCTTTTTCCTCGGCACCTATGTGCTGATGATGTCGGCCTTCCAGACCCTCAACAAGGAAGGCGGCGCGCTGTGGCTGCTGTACACCTTTCCCGTTTCCGTCGACCAGGCGCTGCGGCAAAAGGCCCAGCTGTGGGCCGCGCTGGCCCTGCTCTACCCCCTGATCCTGTTCGGTGCGGCGCTGGCCTGGCAAGATGCCTGGCGCTGGGACATGGCGGGCCTGATGCTGCTGGCCCTGGCCGGCATTCCCCTGTACGCGGTGATCGCCGTGGCGCTGGGCGTGTTTTCCAGCGACCCGCTGGCCACCGAGGCGGCGGCCAAAATACGCCCCGCCTACACCTATCTGTACCTGCTGCTGACGGGCCTGTACATCGCCGCGCTGGCGGCTGGCAACCTGGCGCAGCAGTTGGTGTTCGTCGTGCTGACGGCGGCGCTGGCCGTGGCCTTGTGGCAAAAGGCGCGCGATGCCATACCGTATCTGCTCGACCCGGCGGCCTCGCCGCCGGCCCGCGTCTGCGCCTCCGATGGCCTGATCGCCGCCATGCTGTTTTTCACCCTGCAGACGCTGGCCTGGCTGTTGCTCCAGGGCCGCGTGGCGGCACCGCTGGCGCAGGTGGCCCTCGCCTTCGGCAGCGCCGGCGCGCTCACGTATCTGCTGGTGCGTCTGGTCTACTGGCGCAGCAAGACGGCTGGCGTGCCGCGCATCGGCGGGGGGCCGGCAAGCGTGGCGCCGGGGGGCGGCGGGCGCGACGCTGGCGGCGCTGTTTGGCATCGCCTGCACGCTCGTGCTGCAGCCGCCCGCGGCCACACCGCTGGCCGACCATCCATGGAACGGCGTGTGGCTGTTGGGCCTGACGGTGCTGGCCGCGCCCCTGTGCGAAGAATTCATTTTCCGCGGCCTGATCCAGGGCGGCTTGCGCCGCTCGCTGCCCGCCTGGCAGGCGATCGGCATTGCCGCCGCCATCTTTGCCATCATGCATCCACCCGCCTCCATGCTGCCCGTCTTCGTGCTGGGACTGTGCGCGGGAGTCGCGTACGAGCGCAGCGGCGCGCTGCTGGCGCCCATGCTGGTGCATGCGGCTTATAACGCGGCCATCCTGGCATTCCAGCTGAGCAGGTGAAGCCTTGCGTATTTGCTAGAATCGCACAGCCGCGTTTCTCATACGCTTAGTGTCCGTATCCCAACCCATGACTACGCACCGATCACGCATGAAATTATCCTTGCTCGCGCCCCTGTGCTATGCCGCCATGCTGAGTGGCTGCACGGTGCTCGCCCTGCGCCCGAACAGCGGTATCGAGAACAGTACCTTCGCGGTACAGGAAACCCCGCGCCTGCGCATCGATGCGCCCAAGGCGCGCATCCAGAATCCCCAGCCCAGCGACCATTTCATCGGTATCGCCCTGTCAGGCGGCGGCAGCCGCGCCGCCAATTTCTCGGCCGCCGCGCTGGAGCAGCTGGAGCAGTTCGGTCTCGTCAGTGGCGCCTCGGCCATCTCCGGCGTCTCGGGCGGCGCCATCGCGGGCGGCTATTACGCGCTGCATGGGCGCAACACGGACTGGCCAGTGCTGCGCAGCAAGCTCAAGACGGATTTCTTCGGCCAGACCATCCTCAAGCCTGCCAACCTGACAACGATGTTGTTGACGAACAAGACCCGTACCTCCTTCCTGTCCGACGTGTTCGACGATGTGCTGTACGACAAGAAGACCTATGCGGACCTGCCGCACGACGGCCCCATCTTCCTGGCCAATGCCACGGACGCCACGAATGGCGGCAAACGCATGGTGTTTTCCTACGAATATTTTTACAACACCCTGCATTCGCCGATCAAGGATATCCGCCTGGCCACGGCCGTGGCCACCTCGGCCGCCTTCCCTGGCGTCTTCGATTCCGTCACCTTCGAGCGTTTCCGCCCCAAAAACAGTTTCGTGCCGGAACTCGGTTCCGAATCGCGCGATTCGCCGTCATACGTGCATCTTTTCGATGGCGGCGCGGCCGACAACCTGGGCGTGGAAACCCTGTGGGATGTGGCCCTGACGCAGCTGTACGGCAACGACATGGCCTTCGTGCCGGCGCGCCTGAACAGCAAGCCTTTCATCCTTCTGTCCATCGATGCCAACGCGCCCAATTCGAGCGCCGTGTTTGAAAAAATGTCGGATGAGCGCCAGCCGCTAGACCGCATCTTCAACAAGAATATCTACGATGCCGTCGATGCCCTGTTCTCGCGCCAGCGCAAGGAAAACCTCGTCAAGATGGGGTTTGGACAAGCCCGCTTCGATACCATCACGCACGAGAATTTTGGCGACCTGAGCCAGAAATTCGTGAAGGGCAAGCGCACCTCCACCTTTGCCATTCCCGTGCTGTGCCGCCCTCATCTGGGACTGTTCCACTGCGAAGTCGATGCGGCCGATCCCCTGCCGGGTCAGGTGCGCACCATGCTGGAAGGCTTTGCCTGGCATATCTCCATCGATGAAATCGCCTCGCTGGCGCTGCGCCTGTCCAGCGACGATGCGCAAGTCAATTTTTCCCGCAAACAGGAACGCGCCGCCCTCGTCAAACTGCAGCGTCTGGCCACGCAGACGAAAACCCATCTGAAGCTGACCGGCCCGGAAAACTGCAGCCCGGACGTGCTGCAGTCGGCACTGTACAGCGCCGCGCGCGTGCTGATCCTCGACGACGAGGACTCGCGTTTCGCCCTGTGCGACTACATGCTGACGGGCGGACTGATCAATGACGCCACCGTCTGCAAGCAGCGCTACGTGCACACCGTCCCCAGCTTTGCCATCGAGAGCGAAGACCTGCAATACCGCAACCTGAGTTCGGATGGCAATTCCGTGAATGTGCCGATACGCTGCAAGAAGTAAGCGGCCTGCCGGGACAAGTAGCAATCTTGATTGCAATCAAGACAGGAAACATGCTGGCGATGATGAATGAGCTGTACGCCTGTTGCGGGGAATAAACCCATGCACGGCAGCCTCATGGCCAACAGTCATCGTCAAGGATAGCCCATGTTTTGCACTGCCTGCGGAACCCAGCGACCAGAGGGCAATGTGCGAGGCCGATAGCGAGAAGTAGCACAGCACACGCCAGCTGCACCACGCGCACAAAAAAGCCCGCACGATCGCTCGTGCGGGCTTTAGCGCAAGGATTCCAAGCGCCCGGCTGATTTAGATCAGCCGACTACGCCTGCGCATGTAGCTGCGGCTTAACGCACCTTCCAGTTCCTGCTCCGTTTTATGCTGGTTCACCGTGTACAGGGCCCACAGGGCCGCCGGCGCCCAGCCGATCACAGTGCACTGCAAGATCAAGGCGGCGGCACCGGCCAGCGGGCGCCCCAGCATGAAAAACGTAAGACACGGAAGTAGCAAGGCTATCAGCAATCGCATCACGACATACTCTCCTTCAATATAGAGCAGCGGACAAGGGCCGGTATCCGGTCCGTCCCCCGCCCGCTGCGTACTGCTCTTTAATAACGTCTGGCAAAATCGTCGCGAGCGAATGCGAGTTGTGGCCGAGAAGCGCAGCTGTGCGACGGCACGGGGCCGCCGAGGCAGTGAGCATCACAGGCCGCAAATCGCGGCGCGCAGCAGATTTGGCCTGACGTTTATAGATGCACGGCAATCTGCGGCATCAGGTCGTCAAAGGTACGACCGTTGCCGTTTTCGCCGATGGCGTGCATCTTCCATTCGCCGTTATGGCGGTACAGCTTGGCCATGATCTGTGCCGTGTGGGAACCTTGCACAGACAGGTTGAAACGCGCGACTTCCTGGTTATTGCTGGCATTCAAGATGCGGCAATAGGCGTTTTCCACCTGCGAGAAGTTCTGGCCGGTAAAGCTGTTGACGGTGAAGACCAGGCTTTTCACGTTCGCCGGCACCTTCGACAGATCGACATTGATCTGTTCGTCGTCGCCATCGCCCGCGCCCGTGCGGTTGTCGCCCGTGTGGACGATACTGCCGTCCTTGCTTTTCAGCTGGCGGAACCAGATGATGTCGGCGGTGCTATTGTTTTCATCGAACATGACGCACGAGGCGTCCAGGTCGACGGCTTCCGTCTTCGAACCGAAACCCAGGAAACCCTTGGTCTTGGCCGCATCCCAGCCCAGGCCCATGGTGATACGGGTCAGGGTGGTACCAGCTTCTTTGTCCAGAGAAATCTTCTGGCCCTTGCTCAAATTGACAGACATACGCATTGCTCCTGTTTGGTTAGTTGCATCAGTTAGTTGCATCAATTACGTGTTACGCCGACTTGCCTTGCGTCCAGGTGAGGAAGGCCGCGCGGTTGCGCGAGCACACGAGGATTTTCCCCGTGCCTGAAAACTTCAGTACCATGCCCTCGCCACTGGTCTGGCTATTGATCAAATTGCCCAGAAAGCCGCCGCTGCTGCCGGTCGTGATGGAAATTTCGTATTGCAGGCGGTTGTCCCAGCACACGACGTGGGCGTTATCGATCACCACGTCTTTGCCAGGCGTCACTTCCAGTTCGGATATCGCGCCAAAACCGGATACCGCCAATTGACCGCTGCCTGCCGTCTCGGTGATGAAAAAACCACCGCTCTGGGCAAACAGCGCATTGCCAAGGCTCTGCGTGCGCACCTTCAATTCCACGCCAGAACTGGCCGCCACAAAGGCGCCGTCGCTGATCATGTATTGCTGGGCACCCACCTCGAGCACCCGCATCGCGCCAGGCAAGGTGGGCGACAGCAGACAGTCGCCGTCACCGCGCATGGCCTCGATATGCTGCTGAAAGAACGATTCGCCGTTGGCAAAGGTGCGCATCAGCGCAGCGCCGATGCCGCCAGTCATCTTGCCTTTCAGCTCAAGATTGGTTTCCATCATCACCATCGCATCGGATTCGCAATAAATCTTCTCGCCCTTGGCAAGCGACACATGCAGGAACGGGTCGTCGTCCCCTGTCACATTAAAAACCGGCATTCAACTGTTCCTTCCTCAACGATGATGATGGTGTCGGGCTAAACCGCCCTTACTACAGAATAACGCTGCCGCACAAAACCGTAGCGAGCGGATGTGATTTGTGGCCGAGAAGCGCCCCCCGTACTTTAGGACGGGGGCGCCGAGCCGCTGAGCATCGCCGGCCGCAAAGCGCACCGCGCAGCAGGTTTCGTGTGGCGACCTTACACGCCGACGCCGAACGACGCTGCCAGTGGGCCCAGACCGCCTTTATAACCCTGGCCGATGGCCTTGAATTTCCAATCGGCGCCGTTGCGGTAGATTTCACCGAAGACCATGGCCGTTTCCGCCGATCCGTCTTCCGACAGGTCGAAACGGGCGATTTCCGTGTTGCCGTTGGCATTCACGCAGCGCACATACGCCTTCGATACCATACCAAAGTTTTGCTTGCGCGCTTCGGCATCGTGAATCGTCACGCAGACGGCGATCTTGTCGATCTCGGCCGGCACCGTTGCCAGGTCGACGACGACGGTTTCATCGTCGCCGTCGCCGGCGCCGGTGGTGTTGTCGCCCGAGTGGGTGACGGAACCGTCGCTCGATTTCAGGTTGTTGTAGAAAATCATGTCGACGTCGGCGCGTACCTTGCCGTCGGCCTTCAGCAGGAAGATGGAACCGTCGATGTCGAATGCGGCGCCATCGGTGGCGCGGGCATCCCAGCCCAGGCCGATGATCATCTTCGAGATGCCAGGCGCTTCTTTGCTCAGGTTGACGTTGCCGCCTTTTTGCAGACTGATTGCCATGATGTATTTCTCCTATGTGAAATAAAAGTCCAGCGTGTATAAAACCAAATGACTACTTGTGTACACCTGGCGCCCTCCACCGGCCCGACTCCCCGGATCGGCGGCGGCGCTTGCTGCATCACGCTGGCAAACGGGTGTGGACGTTTGCCGCGTATTCCTTATGCCTTGGCTGCGCTTTCCAGCTGCGGCTGCTTATCGCCATCCTTATCGCCATCCTTGTCGCCATCGCCTTCCAGCAAAGCCATCCTGCGCTTGTAGCGGATCGACGACCACAGCGAGGCGAGAATGAAGGCCACCCCGATCAGACCCGTGAACAGCTCGGGTACGTGGAACTTCATGCTGACCAACATGATCACGGCCAGGATACCGATCGCATAGTGCGCGCCGTGTTCCAGATAAACGAACTCATCCAACGTACCCTTGCGCACCAGGAACACCGTCATCGACCGCACGAACATCGCGCCGATGGCCAGGCCCAGCATGATGATCACGACATCCTTGGTGATGGCGAACGCGCCGATCACGCCGTCAAAGCTGAACGAGGCATCGAGCACTTCCAGGTACAGGAAGCCGCCAATACCGCCGCGCTTGACGATGTCGCCCATATTGCCGTCGCCGTTATCGCCTTCCAGCAAGCCGCTGACCACATCCACGCCCACGTAGGTCAAGATACCCCACAGGCCGGCCGTCAAGACCACCAGTTTCTGGCCTTCTTCTATCATCGACAGGCTGGCCATCAGGGTGCCCAGCGCGATCATCACGGAAATCGACGAGATCTTGCCCAGCGCGCCCAGTTTTTCTTCAATACGGCCCAGCCAGTGCGTTTCCTTCTCCGAGTCCAGCAGGAAGTTCAGGAACACCAGCAGCAGAAAAATGCCGCCGAAGGCCGCCACTTCCGCGTGGTGGTTCGTCAGGTGCATCGAATACTGTTCCGGATTGCTCAGTGCCAGATTCCACACTTCCATCAGTCCCAGGTCAGCCGCTTGTGCCACGATGACCAGCGGGAACACCAGACGCATACCAAAGACGGCGATGATGATACCAACGCCCAGGAACAGGCCCTGCCAGAACTTGTCCCAATTCTTCAGCACCGAGGCGTTGACCACCGCGTTGTCAAAGGACAGCGATACTTCCATCACGCCCAGGATCACCGCGATACCCAGCGCTGCCAGCATCGTCTGCACGCCACCGTGCGTGTAACCCCACCAGGCGGAAATGCCCAGGCAGATAAATGTCACTAGAAATGACACTCTGAAATGTTTCATCGATAGTTCCCCTTTATCCAAATTCAATGGAACGTAGTATAAGGACATGTGACACATTTAAAAATAGAAGATAATGGAAGTATTACTTCGTAAAAACAGAATATAGGGCCGTACGATGAAAACTACAGGTTTCAATTACCGCCATTTGTACTTCTTTTGGGTGGTTGCCAAGGAAGGCGGCGTGACGCGCGCCGCCGAGCGCCTGGGCCTGGCCGTGCAAACCATCAGCACCCAGCTGGCCCTGCTGGAAAAGGAACTGGGCAAGTCGCTGCTGCAGCCGCAGGGACGGCGACTGGTGCCGACGGAAGCGGGCCGCCTGGCGCTTGGCTACGCCGACCAGATCTTTCTCTTGGGCGAGCAGATGCAGGATGCGCTGGCCGACGCCGACGCGGAAAAGATGCGCCTGACGGTGGGCATTTCCGATTCCCTGCCAAAACTGATGGCCTACCGCATGCTCGACGCCACGCGCAGCATGGACCACCCCGTCAAGCTGGTCTGCCTGGAAGATGAATTCGAATCCCTGCTGGCCGGCCTGGCCCTGCACAAGCTGGACCTGGTCTTGACGGACCGCGCCGTGCCGGCCGGTGCCAGCCTGCGCGTGTCCAGCCATTTATGGGGCGAGAGCGCCATGAAACTGTTCGCCATCCCCGCGCTGGCCGAGCGCTACCGCGAGGATTTCCCGCACCGCCTGAGCGGCGCGCCGTTCCTGCTGCCAGCGCGCAATAACGCCTTGCGCGGACGCATCGACGAATGGATGGTGCAGCAAGGCGTGCGGCCCGACGTGGTGGGCGAGTTCGAGGACAACGCCATGCTCAACGCCTTCGGCCGCAAGGGCCTGGGCCTGTTCTTCGCGTCCGCCAGCCTGGCGGCCGACATCGAAGAGCAATTCGGCGCCGTGCTGGTGGGCGACGCCTCGTCGCTGCGCGAGCAGTTCTATGTGATTTCGAACGAGCGCAAGATCATGCACCCGGCGCTGGACGTGATCCTGGCCGCCGTGCCGGGCCGCCAGTGATCAGGCGCCGAGATCGGCGGCGATGGCCGCCAGCCACACTGCCTCGTCCGCCTCGCAGCTGTCGATATTCGCCAGCTGGATGACGGACAGGCCCGCTTCGGGCACGCGCAGCAGCAAGGCGCGGAAGCCCCATAGTCCGCCGCCGTGGAACACCGCCACGCGCCCGGCGTGTTCGATTTGCTCCAGGCCAAAACGGTAGGCCCAGCTCTGGCCATCGGCACCCGGCGTGTGCGCCAGCTGCGCGCGCACCAGGCTGGACGGATCGCGGTACTGGCGCTGCCACTCGCGCTCCCACAGGGCCAGGTCATGCAGGCAGGCATATACGCCGCCGTCGCCCACCGTGTTGGCATTGCCCAGGTGCTGGCGATAGGCGCCCGCGTCCGCCGGATCAACGCTATAGCTGCGCGCGCGCTGCGGCATGACGGCTTGCCGGTCGACGTCGAAGCCAGTGGCATGCATGCCCAGCGGCGCGAACAGACGCTCGCGCGCCTGCGCCGCCAGCGGCCGGCCCGCGAGCACTTCCACGAGTTTCGCCAGCAAGATGTAATTGCAATTGCTGTAGGCATGCGCGCTGCCGGGTGGCGCCGTCAAGTCCTGCATGCGCGCGATCAGGCGCAGCAGCAGCGCATTGTCAAAATAGTCGCTGTCATGACGGCCCAGCTGGCATGCCAGGTAGTCGAAATAATCGGGAATGCCGCTGGTGTGATTCAACAATTGACGCACGCTGATGGCGGCGCCGAACTGCCGCACTTCCGGCAGATGGGGTGCCACGTCGTCGTCGAGGCCGATGGCGCCCTGGCGCACCAGGTCCAGCACGCAGGCGGCCGTAAATTGCTTCGATTCCGACGCCAGGTAGTAGCGCGACTGCGCCGTCAGCGGCACGCCCAGTTCCAGGCACGCCAGGCCGTGATGCAGCTCGAACAAGGTCTGGCCGTCGCGCTGGATCAATGCGCTGAATCCGGGACCCTGCGCCGGCAGGCTAGCCTGCAGGGAAAGAAAATGCTGAACAAGATTTTTCATGGCGCGATCTTAGCATGCAGGCAAGATTCATCTTTCGCCACATTCATCAGCCAATCCGATAAATCCATTCGAAAATAATGTTTGAATAATCAATCAAAAGCGATTGTAATAAAGCCTGAGACAAACACGCGTTCGCCGCCCGGCGGCAGGATGCGATCACCATAACAAGACAGGAGCGGCAGCATGTCCACGGCAGGCAAGACGATCGATATTCCAGATCTCATCAATAAAAACAAGATCGGCTCCTTCCAGATCGGCATGCTGATCCTGTGCGGGCTGTGCGTCATCATGGATGGCTTCGACGTGCAAGCCATGGGCTATGTGGCGCCAGCCATCATTGCAGACTGGCATGTCAGCAAGGCCAACCTGGGTCCCGTCTTTGGCGCGGGCCTGCTGGGCATGCTGGTCGGCTCGCTCGTCTTCAGCATCACGGCCGACAAGTTCGGCCGCCGCCCCGTGCTGATTGGCTCGACCATCTTCTTTTCCCTGTGCATGCTGGTCACGCCGCTGGCCACCACCATCGAGCAATTGCAGCTGATACGCTTTATTACCGGCCTGGGCCTGGGCGCCGTGATGCCGAACGCTATGGCGCTGGCCGGCGAATACAGCCCGCTGCGCAAGAAAGTCACCCTGATGATGCTGGTGTCCTGCGGTTTTACCCTGGGCGCCGTGCTGGGCGGGCTATTGTCCGCCGCGCTGATTCCCGCCTTCGGCTGGCAATCCGTGTTTTACGTGGGCGGCGTGGTGCCGCTGGTGATCGGCGTGCTGATGTTTTTCCTGCTGCCGGAATCGATGCAGTTCCTCGTGCTGAAAAAACGCAAGCTGGACAAGGTCGCCAAATGGCTGAAACGCATCGACCCGACGGTGACGATCACGGCCGAGACGCAATACGTGGTGCATGAGAAGGAGCACAAGGGCGCGCCCGTGCTGCAATTGTTTACCGGTGGCCGCGCGAAGATGACGATACTCTTGTGGGTCATCAACTTCATGAACCTGCTGAACTTGTATTTCCTCTCGAACTGGCTGCCAACCATCGCCAAGGAAGCGGGCCTGTCGACGGCCAACGCCGTGCTGGCGGGCACGGCCCTGCAAGTGGGCGGCACCATCGGCACCCTGGTCATGGGCCAGCTGATCGACCGCTCCAGCTTCCGCCGCATCCTGCTGCCATGCTTCCTGGTCGCCGCCGTGGCCATCGCCCTGATCGGCCGTCCGGACGTCTCGCTGGCCTTCCTCTTCATCACGATTTTCATCGCCGGCTTTTGCGTGGTGGGCGGCCAGCCTGCCGTCAACGCCCTGGCGGCCAGCTACTACCCGACCACCCTGCGCTCGACGGGCATCGGCTGGAGCCTGGGCGTGGGCCGCATCGGCTCCATCATCGGCCCCGTGCTCGGTGGCGAGCTGATCCGCCTGAACTGGCCCAACAGCACGATTTTCCTCGTCGTCGCCATCCCTGCCATCGTCTCGGCCGTCATGGTGTTTGCCATGCGCGGCGGGCCGGAAACGGCCGCCAAGGCCTGATCCGGGTCAAAAACGCGCCGCGCACCCCTGCTTTCGGGCGGGGGCACGCGGCAAAATTAGGCTATGGCGCCCTTCGTCGTTTAAGATGACGTTTTACCAGCCCATCTTCCGCGCCCCCATGCACAATGTCTTGCTAGTCCTGCTCGCCCTCTTCCTGGTCGCGCTGAACGGTTTTTTTGTTGCCGCCGAGTTTGGCATCGTCACCTTGCGGCGCACCCGCATCCGCGCCATCGCCAAGACACAGGGACTGCGGGGCCGCATCCTGGCCAAGGTGCATGGCGAACTGGACGCCTACCTGTCCGCCTGCCAGCTGGGCATCACCCTGGCCTCGCTGGGCCTGGGCTGGGTCGGTGAACCGGCCTTCGCCGGCCTGCTGGAACCGCTGTTCGGCGCCATCGGCGTCACCTCGCAAGAGCTGATCCACGGCGTGTCCTTCGTCGTAGCCTTCAGCGTGATTTCCTTCCTGCACATTGTCGTGGGCGAACTGGCGCCGAAATCGATGGCCATCCGCAACCCGGAAGCCGTCGGCCTGTGGAGCGCCATGCCCCTGTACGCGTTCTACTGGGCCATGTACCCGGCCATCTACCTGCTCAACGCCAGCGCCAACTGGGTGCTGCGCATGGCCGGCCTGTCCGGCAAGGGCGGCCACGATGCGCATTACTCGTCGGAAGAATTGAAACTGATCCTACGCACCAGCCAGCCCGGCGAAAAGTTTACGCGCGACGAACGCAACATCCTGGCGCAGTCGCTCGATTTCGAACAGATGACGGTGTCGGACCTGATGCGCCCGATCAATGAAGTGATCGCCCTGCATGCCTCGAACACCCTGGAAGAAAACCTCGACACGGTGCTGCGCAACCGCTTCAGCCGCTATCCGTACTTCGACACGAATGAAGACGACGTGCTGGGCGTGGTGCACCTGAAGGACCTGTTCTTTGCCCAGCAGGCGGGCAAGCCCATCACCTCGCTCACGCCGTTTCTGCGTCCCGTCGACATCATTTCCGCGCGCACGCCGGCGCTGGAACTGTTCCGCCGCTTCCGCGACGGCGCGCCGCACTTTGCCCTGATCGGCGAAAAGGGCAAGCGCCCGCTGGGCTTCATTACCCTGGATAACTTGCTCGGCGCCATGGTCGGCGAAATCCGCGATGAATTCCGCCGCAATGAAAACGACTGGCTCAAGCAGAGCGACGGCACCCTGATCGGCAAGGCCAGCCTGCCCATCTTCTCGCTCGAACGCATCCTCGGCATCGATATCGAAAACGAGGAACTGGGCCTGGACGACGTGGAATCGGTGGGCGGCTTGATCATGGTCAAGCTGGGCGACATCCCCAAGCAGGGCCAGCGCATCACCTTTGTCGACTTCGACATCGTCGTCAAGAAAATGAACGGGCCGCGCATCGTGCTCATCAAGGTGATCCCGAAGCAGGAGCGGGACCTGGATGCCGATTTAAGGGACTAGGTGTGAAGTTGCAAGAGGTTATTCTGGCCGGATCTGAGCCGTGACATTGGGGCCTTGCCAGCAATGCCCTGATGCGGCCGGTGCCAGTTGTAGTGATGGTTCCATTCTTTGAGCATGTTGGCCCGCTCCAGTGAGTTGTTATAAACAAAGCCGTAAGCCCATTCGCGCAAGGCTGACTGAATGAAGCGTTCGGCCTTGCCATTGGTCTGTGGCCGATAGGGCCGTGTAAAGCGGTGCTTCAATGCTATCTGGCTACAAGTGGCCTTGAATGACTTGGAGCGAAAGGCTGAGCCGTTATCGGTCAACAACGCTTTGGGGCGCACCCCGAGTGAGCAGAAATAGGCGTGGGTATTGGCGAGGAATCGGTTGGCATTCTCCTGGGTTTCGTCAGGATAGAGCTCCGTGAAGGCGATGCGGGCATGGTCGTCAATGGCGATAAACAAGACTTCCCAGCCGGCGCCGCGCGTACGGTCTCGCCGGTCTCCCGTCGCACGATGGCCGGTGGTTTCAATACGCCCGAGCTTCTTGGTATCGATATGAATCAGGTCGCCTGGTTCTGCATGCTCGTAGCGCTGCACCGGCTCGACGGGATCGAGATCGCTCAGTTTGGACAAGCCGGCACGCGCCAGCACACGGCTTACCGTGGCCTTCGATATCTGCAGGTATTGGGCAATCCTTGCCTGTGTCATGCGCTTCTTGCGTAGCTCGACAACCGTCAGTGCCTTGCCCGCGTCGAGTGCCAAGGGACTATGCAGCGGACGCGACGATCGATCCATCAAGCCCTCTTGCCCCTTGGCAAGGAAGCGCCCCAGCCATTTGCGCACGGTTGCTTCGCTCACGGCGTAGCGGGTAGCGGCCTGGCAGCTCGGCAGGCGGTTAAGCAGGACGTCTTCGACCATCTCGACTCGACGAATCAGCGTTAATCGGGCATTCTTATGGATGTTCATTCGGTTGGTTTCCTTGAGAACTGGGGGTTTGGCGATTTCCAGTGTCTCAAATCCAATCCGAATGAACCACAACAACCTATTGAAACATCACAACTAGGCAAGTCGTGACGCAAAGCGCAGTTCGGGGTCGGACCCTGAGGGTCCGACCCCGGTCATGGCTGTTGGGTCAGGCAAGACATGCAGCCATGCTGCAGAACACTGAGCTTGCGCTTTGCCGGCCACCTCTTCCCTCCGCTGACCGCGGCCCTGCCAGGTATCGACGCTATTTTTTCAAGGTTATTGTATCTTTGCCCTGCGGCACCGTGGTCTCGCCCACCGTCCACGTTTGCAGCAGGCTGTACAGCACCGCCAGCAGGGTCGGGCCGATAAAAATGCCGACGAAGCCGAAGGCCAGCACGCCGCCCAGCACGCCCAGCAGCACCAGCAGGAACGGCAGGCTGCTGCCACGGCTGATCAGCATGGGTTTCACGACGTTATCCACGCCGCTGATCAGCACCGCGCCCCATACCAGCATGAAGATGCCCCAGCCCGTCTGGCCGTCATTGAACAGCCAGATGGCGGCGCCGCCCCAGATCAGCGGCGGCCCGACAGGAATCAGCGAAAAGATGAAGGTGGCCACGCCCAGGAGCGCCACGGCCGGCACGCCGGCGATCAAAAAGCCCACCACCGCCACCAGCGCCTGCGCCAGCGCCGTACCCAGCAGGCCGTACATGACGCCGCGCACGGTGCGGCTGATGGTCAGGCCCACGCCGGGGGCGCTGTCGCCGATGATGCGGCCCGCGCCCGTCATCAGCGCGCGGCTCAGCTGCTGGCCGTCACGGTAGAGGAAGAAGCTGACGAACACGGCCAGGCTGGTCTGTGCCAGGCCCGTGCCCAGCAAAATGCCGCCGGAAGCGAGGAAGTGGCGTGCCGGTTCCAGCATGGTCTTGCCCAAATTGAGTAATTCCTCGCGGTCAGCGAGCAGGCGCTCCACATAACCGGCGATGGTTTCGCCCACCACGGGGATGCTGGCCAGCCAGGCGGGCGGATGCAGGCCGCCCGTTTCCAGCGCGGCGCGCAACTGTTCGTAGATGCGCGACACATTGTCGGCCAGGTTGTAGGTGACGAGCGCCAGCGGCAGCACGATGACCAGCACCAAGGACAAGGTCATGATGGCGGCGGCCCAGTTGCGGCGGCCTTTCAGGCGTTCGAGCAGGAGGATGTACAGGGGCCAGCTGGAAATGCCGACGCAGGCGGCAAACAGCATGGCGGCCAGGAAGGGCCGCAAGACGAAAAAGCAGCCGATCAACAAAAAGATGACGGCTGCCAGGCGGGCGTGAGGCTCGAAACGTTTGTCCATGTACTGCATATCCTGAAGATGGCGCCTCGCGGCGCGACCGGATCAGGATAGCAGAAGTTTAAGATCGTGCGCGATGGCGGCAGGCTTTTCGCCGTGGCGCACGAACAGGCGGATCTTGCCGTCGCGGTCGAACACATAGGTGCCGGCCGTGTGGTCCACCGTGTAGCTGCTGTCCGTCTCGCCCTCGACCTTGGCGTAATACACCTTGAATTCCTTGGCCACCTTGGCCGTCGCGGCCGCATCGCCGTACAGGCCGACAAAGCGCTTGTCGAAGGCGGGCACATACTCGGCCAGCAAGGCTTGCGTGTCGCGCTCGGGGTCGACGGTGACGAACAGCACTTGCACCTGCTCCGCCTGCGCGCCCATTTCCTGCATGACCTGCGCCATGTCGGCCATGGTGGTCGGGCACACGTCCGGGCATTGCGTGTAGCCGAAGAATATCAGCACCAGCTTGCCCTTGTAGTCGGCCAGGGTACGGGGCTGGCCCGTGTGGTCCGTCAGGGCGAACTCGCGCGCATAACCGAGGCCCGTCACGTCCGTGTTCTTGAATGCCAGCTTGGGCGCTGCCGGCTTGCCGCAGCCGGCCAGGACGATGGCCAGAGCGGCCGCCAGCAACAGTGTCAGGTATTTTTTCATGTGCCGAGTGGAATGTAGTGGTCCACCAGCAGGGCCGCGAACAGCAGTGCCAGGTAGATGATGGAAAAAGTAAAGGCCTTGCGCGCGATCAGGTCCGTGTAGTGGCGGTACATCTTCCACGCGTAATACAGGAAGCCGGCGTTCAGCACCACGGCCGAGGCCAGATAGATCAGGCCGCTCATGCGCACGGCGTACGGCAGCAAGGTGGTGGCGGCCAGCGCGATCGAATACAGCCAGACGTGGAATTGCGTGAATTGCATGCCGTGCGTGACGGGCAACATGGGCAGGCCCGAGCGCGCGTAATCGTCGCGGCGGTACATGGCCAGGGCCCAGAAGTGCGGCGGCGTCCAGACGAAAATGATCAGCACCAGCAGCCAGGCTTGCATCGGCACGTCGTTGGCGACGGCGGCCCAGCCCAGGGCCGGCGGCATGGCGCCGGACAGGCCGCCGATGACGATGTTCTGCGGCGTGGCCGGTTTCAGCACCATGGTGTAGATGAGCGCGTAGCCGACAAAGGTGACAAAGGTCAGCCACATGGTCAGCGGATTGACCAGGTAATACAGAATCGCCATGCCCAGGCCGCCGATCAGCAGCGCGAACACCACCGTCTGTTTCACCGTGATGTCGCCCATGGCCATCGGACGGCGCGCCGTGCGGGCCATGCGCGCATCGATTTCGCGCTCGGCCAGGCAATTCACGGCAAAGGCGGCGCCCGCCAGCAGCCAGATGCCGATGGTGCCGAACACCACCGCATGCCAGTCCGGCAACTCTTCGCTGGCCAGGAACATGCCGATGACGGCGCAAAACACGGCCAGTTGCGTCACGCGCGGCTTGGTCAGCGCCCAATACTGGGCGATGCGGGGGGTAGGTTTACGGCTGATGGTCTGAGTAGTCATTTATGCGGTACGGGAAGACTGGCTGGTGCCGTTGGCACTGTCGCGGAGGCGCAAGCGCGCTTAACATTGCGCGCAACATCGAGTTGGAACTTAGCCTTGTAGTTTAACATGGTCAGCAACAACACGAGCAGCGCCGCCCCGCCGTTATGCATGACGGCGATCGACAGCGGCCAGCTCAGGTAGATGGTCGCCAGGCCCGTGGCTGCCTGCAGGGCCAGCACCACGGCGATCCAGCGGGCCGTGCCGCGCAAGGACGGCAGGCGCCAGGCGCGGAACACGGTGTAGCCGATACCGGCTGCCACGATGAAGGCGAAATTGCGGTGCACCCAGTGGATGGCCGTCAGCGCGGAAAACGGCAGATAGTGGCCGGCGGCCGTCTTGCCCAGCTCGCGCCACAAGTGGAAACCATGCTCGAAATCCATCTCCGGGATGACTTTGCCGCCGCACAGGGGGAAGTCCGTGCAGGCCAGGGTGGCGTAGTTGGTGCTCACCCAGCCGCCCAGCGCGATCTGCACGGTGAGCAGTACCAGCGAGAAGATGGCCAGCGCGCGCACGGGGCGCAGCACGGCAGCATCCGCATCGGCGCGCTGTATGGGCGCGACGGCATTATCTTGCCGGCCGCCCAGCCAGGTCAGCATGGCCAGCAAGCCCATGCCCAGCAGCAAGTGGATGGTGACGATCACCGGTTGCAGCTTCAAGGTCACGGTCCAGGCGCCGAACGCGCCCTGCAGGCAGACGAACAGAAACAGCGCCGTCGGCAGCGCGGGGGCGAACTCCTGCCGCTTGCTCTTGCGCCACTGCCGCCACGCCTGCACCATCATCGCCACGATCAGCACGCCAATGGCCATGGCCAGGTAGCGGTGCGTCATCTCGATCCATGCCTTCACCACCGTCACGGGACCCGTCGGCATCAGGGTTTCGGCCGCGACGATGTGCTCGTGAGCAAGGAAAGGATTGGCCGAGCCATAGCAGCCGGGCCAGTCAGGACAACCAAGGCCCGAATCGGACAGGCGCGTAAAGCCGCCAAACATGATCAGGTCGACCGTCAAAAAGACGGCGATCCACACGAGTTTGCGGTATTTATTGGCGTCCGCAGACACCCAGACCATCGTCAATGGCAGCAGCGCCACCAGCAGACCTGTCAAGCCCAGCTGGGCCAGCGCGGAAAGATGCATCGTCGGCATGCGTTCCCCTTAACCGATCGCCGAAGCTTTGAGCAGCTTGGCGATGTCTTTCTTGATCTTGTTCGGATCGGCGTCTTTCGGGAAGCGCATCATCAGATTGCCCAGCGGATCGATCAGGTAAAAATGGTCGCTGGTCTTGCCGCCCGGCTCCACCGGCAGCCAGGCCGTCAAGGCGTCGCCATTCACGCGCAGCATGCTGGTGCCGTCGAATTCGCGCATCACCAGCGTATCGAGCGGCTGGTCATCCGTGACCAGCCAGACCCGTTCCAGGCGCTCGCGCTCCTTGCCCTGCATGAGGCGCAGTTGTTGCATGTCAAACAATTGCTTCTTGCACGCTTCCTGGCAGTCGGACGGCCCCGTCTGCAGCAGCACCCACTTGCCCTTGAACTGCGCCAGCGGCGACGCCTTGCCGTCGAGCTCCGTCACGTGCAACTGTTCTTCGGGAATCGGGTACAAACGCGGGTCGATCAGGGCGCCGTAATTGTTGCGGCCCGTGGGTTTGATGATGTAATACGTGAAATACGAGGCGATGATGGGAAATGCGCACACGGCCACCACGGCCAGCAGTTTCCAGCGCCCCGTGTTCTGCGCCTGTTTGTCGGTGGTGTCTTGCGATGCTTCAGGGTTGTTTGTTTGCACGTCGAAATCCTGTAAAGACAAAAAATAGAAAAGCCATCAGTGCCAGTGCGTACCACTGGAATGCATAGCCGCGGTGCTTGTCGGCACCCAGGTCGGGCGCCGGCCAGTCGCGCACGGGGAGCTGGCCGGATGCTGGCGCCGTTGCTGTCGGATCAACCGGATCGACTGTTTGTTCAATAATAAATGGCTGCAAGGCAAGGCCGCTCGCCTGTGCCAGCTGGGCAATGTTGGCATTTTGCACGATGGCGTGCGGCGCCAGGGCCGGCGCCGTGCCCAGTTCCATCACATGGCCTGCGTTCAGGCGCGCGATACCGGAAATCGTCACCGTGCCGGCCGGTGTCGTGTAATCGGGAATGCGTGTGCGTTCGGCATTGTTGCGCGGCAGCCAGCCCTGCGCCACCAGCACGTGCATGGGGGAACCGTCGATCCGGAATGGCGTGAGCACGTGGAAACCCGCCTGGCCCTTGTAAGGACGATTGTCCAGGTACACCGTCCAGGCCGGCACGAAGTGGCCCGTGACGGTGACCCGGCGGTATTCGATCGCCTGCGCGTCGGCCGGCAGCATGGGCGCGGGACTCAATGCCAGCGGCGCGGCCAGGTTGCCCGCTTCCAGCCGGGCGGCGCGCGCGAGTTTTTCATCGCCACGGCGCTGCTGCCATTGCGCCAGCGACACGCCCAGCGCCACCAGTAGCAGCATTACAACAAATGGAATCCATCTAAAATGGAAGCGGATACGCATTACAATGAAACCTCCTCAAGCCTGGCGCTACCATCCATGAAAATCCTCGTTGCCATTGCCTTCATCCTGATCCTGGGCAGCCTGGGCTCGGCCCTGTTCTTCCTGATGCGCGACAAGGGCAAGAGCAACCGCACCGTGCAGGCGCTGGCCGTGCGCGTGGGCCTGTCGATCACCCTGTTTTTGCTGATCCTGCTGGCGCATCACCTGGGCTACATCCAGCCGACGGGAATACATTAAATGCTGGGGTCAGAGCCGGCGGGACTGCCCCCGGTGCTAACGACGTTGCTTGGTTAGCAAAGTTCTTAAACTAAGAAAAAAGCCGTACCCAGGATCTCCCGGTACGGCTTTTTTTATGGTGCCGGCGCAAGCGCTAACTGCGCGCGCCCTGCCCCGCCATTATAACCAATACACGACCACGTACAGGCCCAGCCAGACGACGTCGACAAAGTGCCAGTACCAGGCGGCGCCTTCGAAGCCGAAGTGGTGCTCGGGCGTGAAGTGGCCTTTCAGCACGCGGTACAGGATGACGGACAGCATGATGGCGCCCAGGGTCACGTGGAAGCCGTGGAAGCCCGTCAGCATGAAGAAGGTGGCGCCGTAGATGCCCGACGTCAATTTCAAGTTCAGGTCGCTGTAAGCATGCATGTATTCATACACCTGGAAGCCCATGAAGATAGCGCCCAGCAAGATCGTAGCGAACAGGAACAGTGCCGTCATGCCGCGATGGCCGGCGCGCAGCGCGTGGTGCGAAATGGTCAGGGTCACGCCGGACAGCAGCAACAGGGCCGTGTTGATGGTCGGAATCCAGAACGGCGTCATGGTGGTGAATTCCTGCACCGTGCCTGCCGGGCCCGTATTGCCCCACTGCGCGGCGAAGTCCGGCCAGATCACCTTATGGTCGAGGTCGGCCAGCCACGGCATGGAAATGCTGCGCGCGTAGAACAGGGCGCCGAAGAAGGCGGCGAAGAACATGACTTCCGAGAAGATGAACCAGCTCATGCTCCAGCGGAAGGAGTGGTCGATGCGTTCGCTGTACAGGCCCTGCTCCGATTCGCTGATGGCGTCGCCGAACCAGAAGTACAGCACCAGCAGGATGCCGGCCAGGCCGATGTAATTCAGGTACGGGCCCCAGGAGACGTCGTTGACCCAGGCCGAGGCGCCGATCATGGTCAGCAGCAGGCTGGCGCCGCCCAGCATGGGCCAGCGCGAGGGGCCTGGCACAAAATAATAAGGTACGGCGGCGTGGTTGGAACTCATCATCATCTCCTCAAAAACTTGTAGGGTGGTTTTTTATAATTTATAAAACGACGAATTTAACAATAGAAATCAATATGCCGACCAGGCAAGCGACGGCCAGGAAACCGGCGATGACCACGTGCACGGGATTGAGCTTGGCCGAATCCGTGTCGAAATCGCTCTTGCGGCGCAAGCCCGTAAACGACCAGACGACGGCCCGCAGCGAATACAGGAACGACGCTTTCTGCGGCTGCTCTGGCTTGCCCATGGCACTCTCCTATTGGACGGCCGGCGTCTGAGCCTGGCTCAGACCGGCAATCTCGAAAAACGTGTACGACAGGGTGATGGTCTTGACCTCTTTCGGCAGGGCCGGATCGAGGAAGAACACCACCGGCATCTGCCGCGCCTCGTGCGGCTTCAGGGTTTGCTGCTTGAAGCAGAAGCACTCGACCTTCTTGAAATGCGGCGTGGCGCTCTGCGGTGCATAGCTGGGAATGGCTTGCGCGTTCACCACGCGGTTTTGCGTGTTGACCACTTCATACATGACGGTCACCAGTTCGCCCGGATGCACCTGCATGCTCGAGACCGTCGGGCGGAAGCGCCACGGCCCCTGCGCATTGCCATCGAACTCGACGGTGATGCTGCGCGTCGTGTCGACTTGCGTATTGTTGTCGTAGGCCACCGTGCCATCCTTCTGCGTCAGCACGTTGATACCCATCACTTCGCAAATCTGCTTGTAGACGGGAATCAGGGCATAGCCAAAGCCGAACATCAGCACGGCAATGACGAGCAGCTTGCCCAGCATCTTGCGGTTCAGGCCGCGTGTTTCCTGTTGGTGGGGCGTCGTCACGTCAGAGCCACATGCGCTTGACGAACACGGACAGGAAGAAGAAGGCCGCCAGGGCCCCCAGTATCAGCCCGGTACGCAGGTTGTTGGGTTTCTTGCGCTCAGTTTTCACTTCGGTCATGGCAGGCACTCTATTCAAGGGGGCCGGCAGCTGCGCCGGCCCGTGACACTGGCATTACTTGTCGATTGCTACGTGACGCTTATTACCGCACGCTTGTTACTTGACGGTCGGCGGCGTTTCAAACGTGTGGAACGGCGCCGGGCTCGGCACGGTCCATTCCAGCCCTTCCGCGCCTTCCCATGGTTTCGCTGGCGCAGCCTTGCCGCCGCGGATGGTCGGCAAGACCACGAAGAACAGGAAGTACACCTGCATCAGGCCAAAGCCGAAGCCGCCGATCGAGGCGATCATGTTGAAGTCTGTGAACTGCGCCGGATAGTCGGCGTAGCGGCGCGGCATGCCGGCCAGACCCAGGAAGTGCATCGGGAAGAAGGTCACGTTGAAGGTGATCAGGGACAGCCAGAAGTGGATCTTGCCGCGCGTCTCGTTGTACATGTGGCCCGTCCATTTCGGCGACCAGTAGTAGAAACCGGCGAACAGGGCGAACAGCGAACCGGCCACCAGCACGTAGTGGAAATGCGCCACCACATAATAGGTATCCTGCAGCTGGATGTCGATCGGCGTGACGGCCAGGATCAGGCCCGTGAAGCCGCCCATGGTAAACACGAAGATGAAGCCCACCGAGAACAGCATCGGCGTCTCGAACGTCATGGAACCCTTCCACATCGTGGCGATCCAGTTGAACACTTTGACGCCCGTCGGCACGGCGATCAGCATGGTCGCGTACATGAAGAACAGCTGGCTGGTCACCGGCATGCCGGTAGTAAACATGTGGTGTGCCCAGACGATGAAGGACAGGATCGCGATCGAGGCCGTGGCGTAGACCATCGAAGCGTAGCCGAACAGCGGTTTGCGGGCGAACGCCGGCAGGATCTGCGAGACGATGCCGAAAGCCGGCAGAATCATGATGTAGACCTCGGGGTGGCCGAAGAACCAGAAGATGTGCTGGTACATGACGGGGTCGCCGCCGCCTGCCGCATTAAAGAACGAGGTGCCGAAGTGGCGGTCCGTCAGGGTCATGGTGATGGCGCCGGCCAGCACGGGCATGACGGCGATCAGCAGGTAGGCCGTGATCAGCCAGGTCCAGCAGAACATCGGCATTTTCATCAGGGTCATGCCGGGCGCGCGCATGTTCAGGATGGTGACGATGATGTTGATCGAGCCCATGATGGACGAGGCGCCCATCAGGTGCATGGCGAAAATGGCCATGTCCATGCCGGGGCCCATCTGCGTCGACAGCGGCGCATACAGGGTCCAGCCGGCAGCCGTGGCGCCGCCCGGCACGAGGAAGGACGTGGCCAGCAGGATCGCGGCAGGCGGCAGCAGCCAGAACGAGAAGTTGTTCATGCGCGCAAAGGCCATGTCGGACGCGCCCACTTGCAGCGGGATCATCCAGTTGGCGTAGCCGACGAAGGCCGGCATGATGGCGCCAAACACCATCACCAGGCCGTGCATGGTGGTCAGCTGGTTAAAGAATTCAGGGTGAAAGAACTGCAGGCCCGGGTGGAACAGTTCCGTACGGATCATCAGGGCCAGCACGCCGCCGGACAGCAGCATGATGAACGAGAACCACAAGTACAAGGTACCGATATCCTTGTGGTTGGTGGCAAACAGCCAGCGGCGGTAGCCAGTCGGGTGGTCGTGGGCATGGTCGTGATCGTGACCGGCGTGGTCCAAGGTGCTAGTACTCATATGCGGCTCCTAATTACTTGCGTGCAGCCACGATTTCGGCTGGTTGAACGATGTTCTCTTCGGCCTTGTTCGACCAGGAATTGCGCGTGTAAGTGATCACTGCGGCAATTTCCGTGTCGGACAGCTGTTTCCAGGCAGGCATTTCCGCCGGATACTTGCCGCTCTTTTGCCCGTTCAGCAAGACATGGATCTGTTCCGCCTTCGGACCGTTCACCACGGCAGAACCGTCCAGCGGCGCAAACGCGCCCGGCACGCCCTTGCCCGTCGCCTGGTGGCAGACCACGCAGTTGGCCGCATACACTTTCTCGCCCTTGACCTTCAATTCGTCGATGGTCCAGACCTTGCTTGGATCATCAGCCAATGCGGCCATTTCCTTTTGTTTTACATCAACCCAGGCCTTGTAATCGTCGGCCGAGACCACCTTGACGACGATGGGCATGAACGCATGCTCCTTGCCGCACAGTTCGGCGCAATTGCCGCGGAAGGTGCCGATATGGTCGGCCTTGAACCAGGTATCGCGCACGAAGCCGGGAATCGCATCCTGCTTCACGCCGAAGGCGGGCACGGACCAGGCGTGGATGACGTCGTTGGCAGTCAGCACCACGCGGATCTTCTTGTTGACCGGCACCACGACTTCGTTATCGACTTCGATCAGGTAGTTTTCGCCGCGTTTTTCCGTCGGCGGCATGCCAGGCGCACCCACTTGCGAGCGCGGCGTGGCCAGGTTGGAGAGGAAGGAAATGCCTTCGCCCTCGCCTTTCAGGTAGTCATAGCCCCATTTCCACTGCATGCCTGTGGCCTTGATGGTGATGTCGGCGTTCGAGGTGTCTTTCATGCCGACCACGGTGCGCGTGGCAGGCAGGGCCATGCCGATGACGATCAGGAAAGGCACGACGGTCCAGGCGATCTCGACGGTGGTGCTTTCATGGAAGGTGGCCGGTTTGTGGCCCAGGGACTTGCGGTGCTTGAAGATGGAATAAAACATGACGCCGAACACGGCCACGAAAATCACCAGGCAGATGATCATCATCAGGGTGTGCAAATCGTAGATTTCGTGGGCGATCTGTGTCGCCGGCGGTTGCAGATTCATTTCGAACGGCACCGGACCGCCGGTGCCGGGATAGGTGCTGGCAGCAGGTGCCGCCGTGGCCCATCGCCCGATGCCAAACGCTGTCAAAGACAGCCCGAGCAGCAACGATTGAAGTCGCTTTGCATGTTTCATGTTTTCCCCAACCACCCAAAAATAATGATATTTTAAACGGCTGCGGACTTCTCCGTACTGGACCGCTGCCGCTCCTCCATGAAAGCAACACGGCCAGAATGCGGCCATGTGCGTCAAGCACCAGCGAATTCCATGCTGGCTGCCGCGCCAAAAACGGCGGCGCGCAACCATGCTGGAACCCTGTTTTCACTCCCCCACAGCGAAATGGCCCTGTGTGGAAGATGGTTACTATACTAATGCAGTAACTTCAATAAAGTCTTGCTTTGTTTTTTTTATTTTGTATGCAGCCCTTGTTTTTTTCAATTAGCAAGCTGACAAACAATCAACGATTATAATCAAGTAAACTTGAATCCATCAAGCAATAATCGGCTTTGTGCGCGCCCTATTCCCGGCCGCCGCGCGCTTTGCAACGCTTGCAACAATATCACCGTGCAAATGCCGACCAAGTGTCGGTTTCTTTGGCCTTTTATGTGGGCTTGCGCGGTAGATCGAAACGAATGATGGCTTCGCCATTGCGCGTCACACGTGGCGCCGGGCGGAAGGCGTGGCCATAAATCACCTCGAAACTCAGGCCCAGCTTGCCGTCGGGACGGCGCATCTTTTCCAGCGCGGCCAGCATGCGCTGCCAGGCCGCCTTGCCCATCAGGCCACGCCGGCGCGTCGTCAGCGGGTTGCCGCCAAAGGCACGCACGTCGGCCAGCAGTTTTTCCGCCGTATCGTAGGTCACGGTGATGATTTCCATGTCCAGCACCGGCGTGGAAAAGCCCGTCTCGACCAGCATGTCGCCAAAGTCGTGCATGTCGACGAAGGGCAAGGCGTGCGGCGCCAAGTCTGCCTCGGCAAAGGCGTCGCGCACTTCGCGGAAGGTGTCGGGGCCAAAGCACGAGAACATCAGCAAGCCGTCCAGGCGCAGCGCGCGGCGCCACTCGGCAAACACGCGGTCGGGCTGGGCATGCCAGTGCAGCGCCAGGTTGGACCACACGAGGTCGATGCTGTTGGCTGCCAGCGGCAAGTCGCCCAGGTCGCCGCACAGCAAATCGACACCCGTCTTGGCCGGCAAGAGTTTGCTGAGAAACTGGTTCAGGCCAGACAATTTCGAGGCCGGTGCGCGCGCCGCCTGCATCATCGCTTGCGCTGCATCGAGGCCGATGATCTGCGCGGCGGGATAATCCTTGTGCAGCTGCGCCAGGTCAGCACCGGGACCGCAGCCGGCGTCAAGCACGCGCAGCGGCGTGATCTTCACCAGTTCCAGGCGCTCGTGCATGCGTGCCGACACTTCGCGGCGCAGGAAGTCCGAAGGCGCGATACGCGCCGGGCGGGAAAAGAAATCGCGTACTTGCACCGCATCGATGGGCGCACTCATTTTGGGCGGATTGCTGGGAACTGGCATGTTGAATCGGGTGAGGTGAGATAATGTCGGCAGTGTACATGGAACGCGGCGATCGCGATGCGGCGTGCCGCCATGCCCCGCCTTGACGCAGCCTGGCAGGCGCTGGAACGCTGGCTGGGCGCCACGGTGCTGCCGGCGCAGTGCGCGCTGTGCGGCATGGGCTGTCCGGAAGTGCTGTGCCCGCCCTGCCGCGCGCAGTATCTGGGACACAGCCGTCCCCGTTGCTGCCAGTGCGCCAATCCGCTCGCCGGCACGGATGGCACACCGCTGTGCGGGCGCTGCCTGCGCAAGCGGCCCGCATATGACGCCACCGTCACGGCGTGCGATTATGCGCCACCCGTCGACCAGTTGCTGCTGCAGCTGAAATTCGGCGCCCGCCTGCCGCTGGCGCCTTTGTTTGCGCAGCTGCTCGCTGTAGCCGTACAGCAACAACCGGCATGGGAGCAGCCACAACTGCTGTGCCCCATGCCACTGGGTCCTGCCCGCCTGGCCGGGCGGGGCTTTAACCAGGCACTGGAAATCGCCCGTCCGCTGGCGCGCCTGCTGGCCATCCCCTTGCAGCCCAGGCTGGCACTGCGGGTGCGCGAAACCCGGGCGCAAAGCGGCGTGGCGCCGCGCGAACGGCGCGCCAACCTGGCGCACGCGTTTGCCATCGCGCCGCAACATGGGGGGCTGCTGCAAGGCTGCCATGTCGGTATCGTCGATGACGTGATGAGCAGCGGCCATACCGTCAACACCCTGGCGGCCGCCTGCAAGCGCGCGGGAGCATCGCGCGTGAGCATCCTGGTCGTGGCGCGCACGCCGCCGCATTAGAATTCGCAATAGCCGCTATATATATGAGGAGAGCATTTTGTTTCACGTCGTTTTGGTAGAACCTGAAATCCCGCCCAATACGGGCAACGTCATCCGCCTGTGCGCCAACACGGGTGCTCAGCTGCACTTGGTCGAGCCGCTGGGCTTTCCCCTCGATGACAGCAAGATGAAGCGCGCCGGCCTCGACTACCACGACTACGCCAACATGAAAGTGCACAAGAACTGGGAAGAGTTCCTGGCCGACACCCGGCCCGATCCCGCCCGCATGTTCGCCATGACGACACGCGGCTCGCGCCCCTTCGGCGACGTGGCCTTTTTACCCGGTGACGTGTTCGTGTTTGGTTCGGAAACGAAAGGCCTCGACCCTGCCCTGCGCGACGGCTTTCCCGCCGAACAGCGCATCCGTCTGCCGATGCGCCCGGACAACCGCAGTTTGAATTTGTCGAATACGGTGGCCGTCGTCGTCTACGAAGCCTGGCGCCAGCACGGCTACGCCGGCGGCGCGTAGGTCGGATCAGGCCCTAGGGGCCGTAATCCGGCAACATTGTTGGCGTTAGTGGTGTTGTCGGATTACGCGGGGCTTTACACCGCTAATCCGACCTACGCGTTTGCATACGGCGATCAGCGCAGCGCCAGCTGCGCGTCAACGCCCGCATCCGCATCCAGCATCACCAGCTGCGTGCGCAGGTCGCGCGTGGCGGCCAGCTTGCCGTTCACGTACAGATTCGTCTTGACGCCATACACGCCTTGCGACACGCCGGGCGGCAAGGTCAGCTCGAAGGAGTTTTCAAAGCGCCCGCCCGACTTGTTGCTGCTGGCCAGGGCTTTCGAGCCGGACTTGAACGGCTGGCCTTGCGGATCGAGCACCACCAGCTCTTCGCGCACATCGCTGACGCTTTGCGCGCTGCCATTGACCAGTTCCACCACGGAATTGACCTTGAACGGCTGGCCACGCTTGACGGTGGAAGCGCTCAGCTGCGGCGTGTATGACACCACTTGCGGTTCGCGCGGCAAGGCGCCGCGTGCGCGGATGTAATCGCGGTCCGCCTGCGCCGCCGTCTTGGTCTGGCGCGAATTGACATTGATGGCCAGACAGCCGGCTGCCGCCAGGCCGCCGCCGATGGCTGCGCCCTTCAGCGCGCCATTCTTGCCGCTGACCAAGGCACCCAGCAAGGCGCCCACGGCCGCGCCGGCCGCTGCCGACGTGCCCACGCTGCACGGGTCTTCATCGGCCGCGTTCGCTTGTGGATAAGTACTATCCTGGCGCACGCCATTCGGACTCATGGGCGCCGTGGCGCAGCCGACCAGCATGGCCGTGATGGTCAGCGCGGCAGCCGCACGCAGGGTGGTGTGATTGAACATAGTGACTCCAGCGTTTATTTAATCGTCGTTTCCGTCTGCAGCACTTGCCGTTCGCGTTCGCGGATGCGGCGCGACAGGCTGTCGATGCGCGCATTGCCGGGATCAATGCGACGCGCGCTGTCCAGGTACGTCTTGGCCGCATCGAACTTGCCTTCCAATAGGGACCGTTCGGCATCGCGCAGGAACGCCTGCGCCATCTCGTTGCGCATGGCCGCGCCGTTGTCCACGGGAGCCGTCTCCACCGGACGGCGTTCCACCACCACTGGACGTTCGACCACGCGCGCGGGCGCAGGTTCCGCCGGCACGGCGCGCGATG
>NZ_NRDQ01000169.1 GCF_002878455.1 Janthinobacterium sp. AD80 | reverse complement strand
GCGCTGGCGCCCCTGCTGGCCGCCGGCGCGGCATCGCCCGCCACCGGCTATTGGTCGGCCACGGCCGACGCCCAGCTGGCCGATGTCGAGGAACTGGGCACGGACGAACTGCCTTTCCTGCAAGGCCTGGAAGTGGTGGGATGGGAAGAAGACGCGCTGTGCTATGAAGTGAGCGCCGCCGGCGAACCGGACGTCACTGGCCTGGTCACGCCCTATGGCCGCTGGATCGTGCCCCTGTCGCAACGCTGTGTCGACCTGGGCGTTTACTACGCGGACGATGGCTGGATCACCTTCGCCAGGGCGGACGCTCCCGAGGCGCACGGCGTGCTGGACCTCAACGGCACGCTGGTGCTGCCGCCCGCCCCCGGCGCCCTGTACGTGATCAGCCCCCACCTGCTGCAGAAAATCGATCCGGACGGCGCCAGCCGCCTGCTGCGCCTGCCCGACGGCGCGCTGCTCATCGACAGGGTGGACAACATGTGCGAGCGCGAAGATGGCTTGATCGACATCGAGCGCCAGACAGACCAGACAGACGATGACGCCAAACGCAATGTGCACGGCGTGGTCGACAAGACGGGCAGGGTCGTGGTGCCGCTCGCCTACAGCTCCGTGCAGGATTTCGGCACGAAAAAGAAAATCGCCATCGTCAGCCAGCGCATCGCCGGGCGCTTCCTGTTTGGCCTGGTCAATCACCAGGGCGAGCTGCTGGCGCCGTGCCAGTACGAAGCCATCGACTGCGCCACCACCTCGTCGCCGCCAAAATTACGCAAGAACCTGATTTTCGCCATCGACGCGCAAGGCCTGGCCTGCATGCTGACCCTGGATGGAAAACAGGCATTCACGCCCCTGTATCGGCCCGCCCACCATTTGCGCGGCGTGGCCGTGCAAAGCGATTTTTTGTATGTGGTCAAGGACGGCATGGCCTGGAGCATGGATTTCACGGGCCGGCTGCTGGAACAGTTCGACACCGTGGAGAACTTCAAGGCGGCCATCACGGCCCAATTGAGCGAGACCATGGGGCTCAGCAAGAAAAAAACCGCCAGGCGCCGCAGCTTTACGCCCGCGCAAATCCTGGCCAAGGCCGACCGTGAACAATTGCGCAGCATGGCCGCCCTGGTCTTGCAAGGCGATGCGGACCTGGCCGCGCGCTGCGTGGACATCACGCTGGAAGAACTGGAAGAGGACGACCCGCAAGAGGAATATGAAGGCGACACCCCCGAGGCGGCCTGTTTCTTCCTGCTCTGGTCCACGGCCTCCCACACGCAGGGCCACGGTACCACCCTGGACTGGAAAGCCGTCGATGAAGTGCCGCGCATCGGCCAGCATATCGGGCTGCCCGCGCTGCAGGACTTCCGCTGGAAGGAACGCGAGGATGGCGACGCCATGGCCGAAGGACTGGCCGCCATCGCCGCCCACCTGGCACCGCACCAGCTGCGCCTGGTGAACCTGCACGGCGGCGAAGACACGTATTACCTGGGCGTGGTGCGGGCGCAGGATGCGGCCGCGTTCCAGGCGGTGGCGCAGCAGGCGGCCTTGCGGCCCGTGCTGCTGTGAGTTTTCAGCCCGGCGGCGGCCATCCGCCGCGCCACTTCACGACGAGGTAGCCATGCACGCGAAAAAATTCATCGATGATGTCGCCGCATCCAATGCGTCGCTGCTGGCCTTGTATGCGCTGGGACGGCAGGGGCAAACACGGCTTGGCGCCATGCTCGATGCGCTGGCGCTGGCCGACGGCCAGCGCGAGCAGGTTCTGGCCATGATCAGGCTGGCGATCGACGACACCACCTACCAGCTGGTATGCGGCATCGAAGGCAGCGCGTCGCTCGGCGACAGCCAGCAGGACTACACGCTGCTTGACGAGGATGGCAATACGCTGACGGGCGCGCTCGACAACCTGCTGTACGAGCGGCTCAACCCCTGACTATCCTCAGTTGCAGCGCACTTCCCCGAAATGCTGGGCCAGGCTCATGCCCAGGCCTTCTTCCACGGCGTTTTCCACCTGCGCCGCCAGGGCTGCCGCTTCCTCGGCGGCCTTGATGTCGCGCTCATTCGTCGAGCCGGCCGGGTAGCCGGAATTGACGCGCATGCCGCCGAAGACAAACAGGCGGTAAACATCTGCCAGGGTGATGCGGTTGACATTGCCCAGCAGGACCCAGTGGTCGGAACTGTCGGCCACGCGCTTGCCCCATTGCACGCGCACGGCGCCTTCCACGTTGACTCGTCCCACCCAGCCCTGCTGCACCATCTTGTCGAGCAGGGTTTCCATCTCTTCGAAGCCCAGGCGCGTGCTGCGGCGGATGTCGGCCGCACCCACCAGGGCCGAATCGGCGCAGTGGCAAGCCTGGTGCAGCACTTTCAGGATGGCCACGGCGTCGACGAATTCGCTGCCAGGCGCCGCCTCGTACCACCAGCGCTCGTATTTCACGACGGGCAAGGCGGCCACCAGCAAGGCACCCACCAGGGTGATCATCCAGCTCAGGTAAATCCACACGAGGAACAGCGGCAAGGCGGCCAGCGCGCCATAGATGCGCGAATATGTGGGGAATTCCTGGATGAACTCACCAAAGCCCCGCTTGGCCACTTCGAACGCCAGCGCCGCCAGCAAGCCACCCCAGGCCGCGTCGCGCCAGTCCACGTCGCGGTTCGGCACCGTGATGTACAGCAGGGTGAAGGCCAGCATGGTCAGGCCGATCGACACCAGGGTGTAGAACACCGTACCGAGGAAAGGCACGGCGCCCACCACGCCGCTGGTGGCGATGAAGACGCGCGAGGTCACCGTCAGCGACACGCCCACCAGCAGCGGTCCCAGGGTGACGATGGCCCAGTACACCAGCAGCCGCTTGGTCCAGCGGCGTTCCTGGCGCACGCGCCAGATGCGGTTGAAGACGCGCTCGATCAGGCTCATCATGCCTACCGAGGTGACGATCAGGGCGCCCGCGCCGATGGCCGACAAGCGCGTGGCCTTCGAGGCGAATGTCGTCAGGTAACCGAGGATGGTGTTCGAAATGCCCTTGGGCATCACGCTTTGCACGAAATAATCTTCCAGCGCGTGGCGGAAGGTATTGAATAGCGGGAAGGTGGTGAAGATCGCCAGCGCCAGTGTCAGCAGCGGCACCAGCGCGAAGACGGTGGCGAAGGTCAGGCTGCCCGCCACTTGCGGCAGGCTTTCCTCGCGCACGCGGCGGCGCGCAAATTGCAGAAGGTCGCGCGTTTCGGACCAGGTCAGGCCACGCACGATGTCGGCACCGATGTGCAGGGTACGCCACAGGTATTGGAAGAACGGCAGTATATATTTTAAAAACATGTTCGAAATCAGGACGGCGCCATGACAGCAGTCGTATCAGGCTGTAAAGCGCCCTATAATACCAACGATGAAGCCAACCAATCTGATTATTCTCGTATTGTTTTATTCACGCCATGGGGCCACGCGCCAGCTGGCCGAGCTGATTGCCCAGGGGGTGGAAAGCGTGCCTGGCTGCGATGCCCGCCTGCGCACCGTGCCCGCCGTCTCCACGGTGGCCGAGGCCACGGCGCCGGAAGTGCCGCCGGACGGTGCGCCCTACGTGGAACTCGACGACTTGCAGGAATGCGCTGGCCTGGCCCTGGGCTCGCCCACGCGCTTCGGCAATATGGCCGCTGCCATGAAATACTTCTGGGACGGCACGGCCAGCGACTGGCTGGCCGGCAGCCTGTCCGGCAAGCCCGCCTGCGTGTTCACGTCCACGGGCAGCCTGCACGGCGGCCAGGAATCGACCTTGCTGTCGATGATGATTCCCCTCTTCCACCATGGCATGCTGGTCATGGGCCTGCCCTACACGCACCCGGAACTGATGACGACGTCCACCGGCGGTTCGCCATACGGCGCCACGCACTGGTCGGGCATCGATGGCGACAAGGCCTTGAGCGAGGATGAAAAACGCCTGACGCTCGCCCTGGGCCGCCGCCTGGCGGAAAACGCCCTGAAACTGGCAGGCGCATGATGCACGGCGCGCTGCACAAATACCTGCACTGGGGCGCCATCGCCAGCCTGGCTACCCTGATCGCCTGGTGCCTGGCGTGGGAAACCATCGTTGCCCCGCTGCAGCCGGGCGGCTCATGGCTTGTTTTAAAGGCCGTGCCGCTGCTGATTCCCCTGTATGGCGTGATCAAGCGCGACGTCTACACCCTGCAATGGTCGTCGATGGTGATCCTGCTGTACTTCACGGAAGGCGTGGTGCGCGGCTACAGCGACACCAACCCGGTGTCGGCCATGATGGCCTGGGGCGAGGCGGCCATCGTCTGCCTGTATTTCATCTGCGCCGTGCTGTATCTGCGCCCGTATAAAAAGGCCGCCAAGCGCATGGCCAAAGAGCTGCTGGAAAAAGTGAATAAAGTGAGCCTCAAGAAATGAGCGACATGCCTGTGACTGACCAAACCGCCTTCCTCGCCGCCTGCCGCGACCTGCTGGGCGACGCCTACGTACTCACCCTTGACGCCGACAAGGCGCCCTTCCTCACCGACTGGCGCGACAGGTTTACGGGCAAGGCCCTGGCCGTGCTGCGTCCCGCCACGGTGGAGCAAGTGGCGGGTATTCTGCGCGCCTGCACGCAATGGCAGATCCCCGTCGTGCCGCAAGGCGGCAACACTGGTTTGGTGCTGGGCAGCATACCGGACGAAGCCGGCACGGCCATCGTGCTGTCGCTGGCGCGCCTGAACAGCATCCGCGCGCTCGATCCCGTCAACCGCACCATCACGGTGGACGCGGGCTGCATTTTGCAAACCATCCAGGAAGCGGCCAGCGCGGCCGGCTGCCTGTTCCCGCTGTCGCTGGCGGCCGAGGGCAGTTGCACCATCGGCGGCAATCTGGCCACCAACGCGGGCGGCACGGCCGTGCTGCGCTACGGCAATACGCGCGAACTGTGCCTGGGCCTGGAAGTGGTCACGCCGCAAGGCGAGATCTGGAGCGGCTTGCGCGGCCTGCGCAAGGATAATACGGGCTACGATTTGCGCGACCTGTACATCGGCGCGGAAGGCACCCTGGGCGTCATCACGGGCGCCGTCATGAAACTGTATCCGCAGCCGAAAGCCTGCATCACGGCGCTGGCCGCCATGCCCTCGCCGGCCCACGCCCTGCGTTTGCTGTCGCTGATGCAGGACCATTGCGGCGCCAGCCTGACGGGCTTTGAACTGATGTCGCAATACTGTCTGCAACTGGTGGCGCAGCAGTTCCCGCAACTGCCGCAGCCTTTCGCGCAGCAGCACGGCCAGTATGTGCTGCTCGAATTGTCCAGCAGCCAGTCCGAGGCGCATGCCGTGGAATTGCTGGAAGCGAGCATCGGCGCGGCGCTCGAAGACGAATTGGTCGCAGACGCCGTCGTCGCCAGTTCGGTGGCGCAGTCCGAAGGCCTGTGGCAGCTGCGCGAGCACATTCCGCTGGCGCAGGCGCAGGCGGGCAAGAACATCAAGCACGATATCTCGCTGCCGATTTCCCGCATTGCCGACTTCATCGCCATCACGGATGCGGCACTGGAAAGCGCCTTCCCCGGCTGCCAGCTGGTCTGCTTTGGCCACCTGGGCGACGGCAACCTGCATTACAACGTGGCGCCACCCGTAGGCATGACGGATGGCGATTTCCTGGCCAACCAGGACGCCATCAACCGCATCGTGCACGACCAGGTGCACGCCTTTGGCGGCTCCATCTCGGCCGAACACGGCATCGGCGCGCTGAAGAAGGCCGACCTGGCGCACTATAAATCGCCGCTGGAACTGCAACTGATGCGCGCTGTCAAACAGGCACTGGACCCGCAGAACATCATGAATCCGGGGAAGATACTGTGAAACTTTCATTCATCCTGCCGCTGCTGTGCGCCGGCGCTTTCAGCGCGACTGGCCATGCCGGCGCGCAGGACGTCTACAAATGCGTGAAGGATGGCCAGACCAGCTATAGCGCCACGCCGTGCGCGGGTGGCCAGCTGCAAATCCTCGAGGTGCCGGCGGCGCCGGCCGCCGCCGACAAGGGCGCGGCCACGCGCCAGGAGCGGGTCGCCAGCCAGATGGAAGCGGCGCGCAAGAAGCAGGAACAGCTGGAAGACCAGGCGCGTGAACGGGGCGCCAAACAGCAGGAAGCCCACGAGAAGCACTGCACCCAGCTGCGCCTGGAACAGAAATGGGCGGCGCAGGACGCCGTTGGTGCCGGTACCGCCAACCGCGATGCGGCCCAGCTCAAGGTGCGGCGCGCTGGCGAACGCCTGGCCGTCGAATGCCTGCATTGAGTGCCACGCCAGGCACCGCGGCGGGCCGGCGCCTGCTGTCGCGCTGGCTGCTGCTGGGCGAATGGCGCGCGCACCCCGTGCGCGCCGTCGTCGCCATCCTGGCCATCGCCGTCGGCGTATCGCTGGGCTTTGCCATCCACCTGATCAACGCAGCCGCCTTCAATGAATTTTCCACGGCCGTCAAAAGCCTGTCCGGCCAGGCCGACGTGCAGGTGGCCGGGCGCGAAGCGCTATTCGACGAAAACATCTACCCATGGCTGGCGCAGCGCGATGGCGTGGCCGTGGCCTCGCCCGTGCTGGAACTGCAGGCCGGCCTGCCCGGCGCAGCGACAAACGATGGTGGCGCCCTGCACGTGCTGGCGCTCGACGTCTTCCGCGCCGGCTTCATTTCGCCCGACCTGATCGGCGCCCCCGCCGATGGCCAGCCTTTCGACACCCTCGCCGACGACGCCATTTTCCTGTCACCCGCCGCCCTGCGCTGGCTCAAGCTGGCCGAGGGCGACAGCATCGCGCTGCAATCGGGCACGGGCGCGGTCAGCCTCCGCGTGGCCGGCTCGCTGCAGCGGGCGCGCGCCGGCCAGCGCATCGCCGTGATGGATCTCGGCGCGGCGCAATGGCGCTTCAACAAGCTGGGCAAGCTGTCGCGCATCGACTTGAAACTGCGCCAGGGCGTCAACCGCGACGCCTTCCAGGCGGACCTGGCGCGCGCGCTGGAAGCGCAGTACCCGGGCCGCTTCCGCGTGGGCCAGCCCAATGATGAAAACCAGAATAGCCGCAACAATAACCTGAGCCGCGCCTACCGGGTCAACCTGACGGTGCTGGCCCTGGTCGCCCTGTTTACGGGTGCTTTCCTGGTGTTTTCCACGCAGGCGCTGTCCGTCATCCGCCGCCGCAGCCAGTTCGCGCTGCTGCGCGTGCTGGGCATGGAACGGGGCGCCCTGCTGCGCCAGGTCCTGCTGGAAGGCAGCAGCCTCGGTGTGCTTGGCGCCGCGCTGGGCATCGCCGGCGGCTACGCGATGGCGGCCGTTGCCCTGCGCTTTTTTGGCGGCGACCTGGGCGCCGGCTATTTCTCGGGCGTGCAGCCGCAGGTGCAATTCACGCCCGTCGCCGCCCTGGTCTACTTTGCCCTGGGCCTGGGCGTGGCCTTGCTGGGCTGCGCCGCGCCCGCGCTGGAAGCGGCGCGCGCGGCGCCCGCCATCGCCCTGAAATCGGGCAGCGAGGAAGTCGTGACGACGCGCCTGGCCAAGACCTGGCCGGCGCTGGCGTGTTTGCTGCTGGCCGGCGCCGTGACCTTGCTGCCGCCCGTATTCGAGCTGCCCCTGTTCGGATATCTCTCCATCGCCCTGCTGCTGATCGGCGCCATCGCCCTGATGCCGCAGCTGGCCGCCGTGGTCTTTCGCTACCTGCAGCGCGCCTGGCTGCGCACGGACACCAGCGGCCACGCACCGGTGCGCAGCCTGACCCTGGCGCGCCTGGCGAATGCCTCCGGCCAGGCCGGCATCGCCCTCGGCGGCGTGCTGTCAAGCTTTAGCCTGATGGTGGCCATGGCCATCATGGTGTCGAGCTTCCGCGTCTCCGTCGACGACTGGCTGCTGCAGATTTTGCCGGCCGACCTGTATGCGCGCACGGTGTCGGGCGCGGGAACGGGGGGCCTGAACCCGCGCGAACAGGACGCCATCCTGGCCCTGCCTGGCGCGGCCAAGGTGGATTTCCAACGGGTGCGCAGCCTGTCGCTGGCGCCCGACCGCCCCAACGTGGTCTTGCTGGCGCGCCCCATCCTGCTGTCCGATCCGGGCAAGAGCATGGTGCTGGTGGGCGACTCCCTGCCCGTGCCGGCAGGCAGCCGGCCCGTGTGGCTGTCCGAGGCGGCGGCCGACCTGTACAACCACAAGCCCGGCGAACGCATCAACTTGCCGCTGGCCGGCGGCCTGCACGCCTTCTTTGTCGCCGGCATCTGGCGCGACTACGCGCGCTCTTCCGGCTCCATCCAGATGCCGCTGGACGACTACCGCGCCCTGACGGGCGACATGGATGTCAGCGATGCGGCCCTGTGGCTGGCCAAGGATGTCACGGGCGACGAGCTGCAACGGCGCCTGAAAGCGCTGCCATTCGGCGCCAGCCTGGAAGTGTCGAACCCTTCGGCCATCCGCGCCCTGAGCCTGCAGATCTTCGACCGCAGCTTCGCCGTCACGTATTTATTGGAAGCCATCGCCATCGTCATCGGCCTGTTCGGCGTGGCCGCCACCTTCTCGGCGCAGACCCTGGCGCGCGCGCGCGAATTCGGCATGCTGCGCCATGTGGGCGTGACGCGCGGCCAGATTTTATCCATCCTGGCGCTCGAAGGCGGCGCGCTGACGGCGCTGGGCATCGCCACCGGTTTTGTCCTGGGCCTGTTGATCAGCTTTGTGCTGGTCTTCATCGTCAATCCCCAGTCATTCCACTGGACCATGCAGCTGCACCTGCCCTGGCCCTTGATCGCCACCGTGGCGGGCGCCCTGCTGACGGCGGCGGCCCTCACGGCCCTGATCGCGGGCCGCCAGGCGCTGTCCGCAGGCCCCATCCGCGCCGTCAGGGAGGACTGGTAATGCGCCGTTTGACTTTCTTGCTGATGTTCTGCAGTGCCACCGCGCTGGCCGCGCGGCCCGCGTTCGCCCCCGTCACCCCGCTGCCGCCCGGCCAGAGCCTGCGCCTGCCGCACGACTTCGGCGCCCATCCCGCATACAAGACGGAATGGTGGTATGCCACGGGGTGGGTCAAGACCGCCGCTGGCGAGCAGCTGGGCTACCAGGTGACCTTCTTTCGCAGCGCCACGGCCACCGACGCGGACAACCCCAGCGCGTTCGCGCCCAAGCAGCTGATCATCGGCCACGCGGCCCTGTCGGACCCGAAAGTGGGCAAGCTGCTGCACGACGAGAAAAGCGCACGCGAGGGCTTCGGCCTGGCCTATGCCAAGGTGGGCGACACGGACGTGAAACTCGACGACTGGCGCATGCGGCGCCAGGCCGACGGCACGTATCAGGTCAGCCTGGCCGCCCGCGACTTCAATTTGCAGCTGACCCTCGCGCCCACCCAGCCCGTGCTGCTGCAGGGCCAGGGCGGCTATTCGCGCAAGGGTGCGCGGCCCGCGCAGGCCAGTTATTACTACAGCAAGCCGCAGCTGCGCACGACGGGCACGATCGCCCGCGCGGGCGGCAAGCCGGAAGCGGTGACGGGCGCCACCTGGCTCGATCACGAGTGGTCGAGCCAGGTGCTCGACGCGGACGCCAGCGGCTGGAACTGGATCGGCGCCAACCTCGATGACGGCGGCGCCCTGATGGCCTTCCAGATACGCAGCAAGACAGGTGCTAAACTATGGGCGCACGCGACATGGCGCGACGCGTCCGGTAAGATGACGCAGTTCGCGCCCGGCGACGTCGATTTCACGCCCACGCAGCTGTGGCGTTCGCCCCGCACGCAGGCCGAATACCCTGTCGCCACCGAGATCCGCACGGGCGGCACGCGCTGGCAGATCAAGCCTTTGCAGCCGGACCAGGAACTCGATTCGCGCAGGTCGACGGGCGCCGTGTACTGGGAAGGCGCCGTCACGGTGGAGCGCGACGGCCAG
Source organism: Janthinobacterium sp. AD80 (assembly GCF_002878455.1). Taxonomy (GTDB): domain Bacteria; phylum Pseudomonadota; class Gammaproteobacteria; order Burkholderiales; family Burkholderiaceae_D; genus Janthinobacterium. The sequence continues at coordinate 10,612 of NZ_NRDQ01000169.1, read as the reverse complement.
CCGGTGGGCCGCGCCTACCTGGAAATGACGGGCTACGTGCAGCCGATGAAGTTATAAGCGTTATCAGCACCATCGAATATGTAAATCAAAGCGGAAAACAATGACAACCAGCACAGAAACAGGCAGCACGAGTACAGCAACCGCCGCAAGCAGCACACCAACTCCCGATACCGGCAGCAGCCGCGAACTGAAAAAAGGCAGCCTGGCCGCCTTCAAGGGCTTGATGCCCTTTTTGACGCCATACCGCAAGCAGTTCTTCCTGGCCGGTATCGCGCTGGTGGTGGCCGCCGCTTCCACCCTGGCCATTCCCGCCGCCTTCAAGCAGATGATCGACCTGGGTTTCGGCGGCGCGGCCGGCTCGAAGAGCATCCAGCACGTGGACCTGGTCTTCCTGGCCCTGTTCGGCGTGGCCTCCATCCTGGCGCTGGCCACGGCGGCGCGCTTTTATACGGTATCGTGGCTGGGCGAACGCGTCACGGCCGACATCCGCAGCGCCGTGTACCGCCACGTCGTCACGCAAAGCCCGGAATTCTTTGAAACCACGCAGACGGGCGAAGTCCTGTCGCGCATCACCACCGACACGACCTTGATCCAGGCAGTGGTCGGCACCAGCATCTCCATGGCGCTGCGCAATGTGCTGCTGTTCCTGGGCGGTCTGGTGATGCTGTTCGTCACCAGCGCCAAGCTGGCCGGCATCATCATCGGCCTGTTGATCCTGGTGGTCGTGCCCATCATCGTCTTTGGCCGCCGTGTGCGCAAGCTGTCGCGCGACTCGCAGGACCGCATCGCCGACGCCTCGGCCATGGCCGGCGAAATCCTCAACGCCATGCCCACCGTGCAGGCATTTACACACGAGAAAATCGAATCGAAGCGCTTCGGCGACTCCGTCGAAGGCGCCTTCATGACGGCCATGCGCCGCATCCGCGCCCGCGCCCTGCTGACCATGATCGCCATCCTGCTGGTCTTCGGCACCATCGTCTTCGTGCTGTGGCTGGGCGCGCGCGCCGTGCTGGAAGGATCGATGACGGGCGGCGATTTAGGCCAGTTCATCCTGTACGCCTCCATCGTGGCCGGTGCCATCGGCGCCCTGTCCGAAGTGATGGGCGAAGCGCAGCGCGCCGCCGGCGCCACCGAGCGCCTGCTGGAGCTGATGGCCGTCAAGTCGGAAATCGAATCGCCTGCCACACCCCTGCCGCTGCCGGCACGCGCAGCAAATGGCGCCGCGCTGTCCTTGAACGACGTGGTGTTCTCGTACCCGTCGCGCCCGGACACCTATGCGCTCGACCACGTCAGCCTGGATATCCGCGCCGGTGAAACGGTGGCAGTCGTCGGCCCGTCCGGCGCCGGCAAGACCACCCTGTTCCAGCTGTTCCTGCGCTTCTATGACCCGCAAAGCGGCAGCATCCGCCTTGACGGCGTGGACATCAAGCAGCTCGACCTGCATACCCTGCGCGACGCCATCGGCATCGTGCCGCAAGATACCGTGATCTTCTCGGCCGACGCCATGGAAAACATCCGCTATGGCCGCGCCGGCGCCAACGATGAAGAAGTGATCGCGGCGGCAAAAATGGCGGCAGCCCACGAATTCATCGAGCGCCTGCCGAACGGCTACAAATCCTTCCTTGGCGAACGGGGCGTGCGCCTGTCCGGCGGCCAGCGCCAGCGCATCGCCATCGCCCGCGCGCTGCTGAAAAACCCGCCGCTGCTGCTGCTTGACGAAGCGACCAGCGCGCTGGACGCGGAATCGGAACGCCTGGTGCAAAAGGCGCTGGAAGCGGCCATGGTGGGCCGCACCACCGTCATCATCGCGCACCGCCTGGCGACAGTCCAGCGGGCCGACCGCATCGTCGTCATGGAAGACGGCAGGATCGTCGAGATGGGCACGCACGCATCGCTGGTGGCCCAGGGCGGCATCTATGCCAACCTGGCGGCACTGCAATTTCACAACGTACAAGTCAATTAAACAGAACCGCCATGAACGCTTTATTCCACGCCAACCTGGGCATCACCGATTTCTGGACCTTTTTACTGGGGACGATCTTTATCGTCATCCTGCCGGGCCCCAACTCCATGTATGTGCTGTCGGTGGCGGCGCAACGGGGCGTGCGCCCGGCCTACCAGGGCGCCTTCGGCATCTTCGCCGGTGACCTGATCCTGATGGTGCTGTCGGCCTGCGGCGTCGCCTCGCTGCTGAAAGCCAGCCCGGCCCTGTTCTATGTCGTGAAATATATCGGCGCGGCCTACCTGGGCTGGATCGGCCTGCAGATGCTGATCGGCTGCTGGCGCAAGCTGCGCACGCCCGCGCCGGCTGAAGGCGAAGCGGCGGCCACGCCGGCGGTCGTCAAGGAAAGCGATCCATTCCGCAAGGCGCTGATCATCAGCCTGATGAACCCGAAGGCGATCCTGTTCTTCATTTCCTTCTTCATCCAGTTCGTCGACCCGGCCTTCCCGAATCCCGTACTGTCCTTCATCGGCCTGGGCCTGATCTGCCAGGTGATCAGCTTTAGCTATCTGACCGCCATCATCTTTGTCGGCGCCCGCCTGGCCGACACTTTCCGCCGCCGTCGCCGCCTGTCGGCCGGCATGGGCGGCGGCGTGGGCGCCGTGTTCATCGGCTTCGGCGCGAAACTGGCTACCGCCACCCTGTAAGGAAAACACCTTGACCGAGCTCGAACTGCGCCAGCGCTGCCACACCGTCCTGCCGGGCCACCGCCAGCCCACCCCGGCGGCCACTTTCGCCGCCATGGCCGCCTGGTGCGAAGCCAACGACATCGCGCACGACACCTATGGCGACGGCGCGCTGATCGAACAGTTCGAGAACAAGATCGCCAGCCTGCTGGGTTTCGAGGCGGCCGTGTTCTGCATCACGGGCACCATGACGCAAGTGACGGCCCTGCGCCTGGCGTGCCAGGACCGCGGCTCGCCGCTGGTGGCGCTGCATCCGACGTCGCACATCCTGCGCCATGAACGGGGCAACCATGAATTGCTCGATCACTTCAAGGGGCTGATGCTGGGCGACCCGCACCGCCCGTGGACGGTGGACGACTTGCGCGCCGTGCCCGATGCGCTGGGTGCCGTGCAGGTCGAACTGCCGATGCGCGAAATCGGAGGCCAGTGCCCGTCGTGGGACGAATTGAACGACATCAAGCGGCACTGCCGCGACCACAACATCCACCTGCACATGGATGGCGCGCGCCTGTGGGAGGCGCAAGCGGGTTTTGGCCAGCCGCTGCCCGCCATCTGCGACGGCTTTGACTCCGTGTATGTGTCGCTGTACAAGGGTATCGGTGGTTTGGGCGGCGCCATGCTGGCCGGCAGCCGCACCTTTGTCGAACGGGCGCGCGAATGGTTCCGCCGCCAGGGCGGCAATATCGTCCACCGCACGCCCTACGTGGTGGCCGCCGCCATGCAGTTCGATGCGCGCATCGCCGCCATGCCGCGGTATTTCGCGCGCACGCAGTGGCTGTACGCGCTGCTGCGCGATTTTCCATCGATAGCCGTCAATCCCGCCGCCCCGCAGGCCAACATGCTGCACCTGCATTTGCCCGTCTCGCGCGAACGGGCCATCGCCATCCGCAACCAGGTGGCCGCCGACCACGGCATCTGGCTGTTCGGCCGCGCCAGCCACGCCGCCCTGCCCGGCCACAGCGTGGTGGAATGGTATGTGGGAGATAACTTGCTGGACATGCCGGACGACAGCGTGCGGCAGGCGTTGACCTTGCTGGACCAGGGCCTGCGCATCAAGGCCTGAGCGGCGTAGGTCGGCGTGGGTCGGCGTAGGTCGGCTTAGCGCGCAGCGCGTAAGCCGACAACACGACAGACACATCCGAAAACCCATAAAAGGCTGGGGTCAGTCCCTGCGGGATCGGAATGTCCGCCATTGGCGCACATTCCCCCAGCGGGTCTGACCCCGAAAAAAAAGCGCCCGAAGGCGCTTTTTTCATTTCATGGCGACCGGGTCGGCCGCCACTACCTGCTTAGAACTTGTAGTTGTAAGCGAGACCAATCAACTGCATGCGGGTCTTGAACAGGCCCTTGGTGGTTTCACCATTGCCGGTGCAGCCTTTGGTCACCGGCGAGCAGTTATTCGTGTAGTTGACCGAAGCGTCCTTGAAGTCGATATAGCTGTAGGCCAGATCCAGCGAGGAGTTCGCGTTCAGCTTCCAGTTCGCGCCAATCGAGTACTGCATGCGGTCGCTGTCCGGCAGGGCCGGGTGACGCAGCTCGGCGCTGCGCACTGGCGCCTGGTCGTGGGCGATACCGGCACGCAGCAACAGCGCTTCGCTGTACTTGTAGTTTGCGCCCAGCGAAACGCGGTAGGTGTCCTTCCAGTTCTGGCGGATGCGCTCAGCACCTTCGGCCGTTGGCGGGAACTGGATGTCCAGGTTTTCCAGGCGCGAGGTGCGGGTCCAGGTGACGTCGCCCATCAAGGCCCAGCGCTCATCCATCTGATGGAAGGCGTTGACCGACAGGGTTTCAGGCGTGCGCACTTCCACCAGCGCCTTCGAATTGACCTTGCCCGATGCGGCGGAAATGAAACCGTTGACGGCCGCATTGTTCGACACTTGCGAGAAGTCCCAGATCGTGTCGCCTTTCAGCTTGTGCGAAATCGACGAACGGTAGGAGATACCGAAACGCGTGCCTTCGTTCAGCTGGTACAGATAGCCCAGGTTGAAGCCGAAGCCCCAGTCATCGCCATCCATCGAGGCGTGGCCATCCTTGGCGCCCTGCAGCGCGGCACCGGCGGCTTGCGCGGCGGCCAGGCCCTGCGTCTTGGCGATATTCGCCAGGAAGGCTTGCGATGCGGCTGGCGCATGCTGGCCCAGGAAGGCAACCGTGCCAGGCACGTCGACGGCCTGGCCCAGTTCGGCCTTCATGTGTTCCGCGGTAACGCCGAAACCGAACGAGTGATGCTCGTTCAGCTTGAAGGAAACGGAAGGATTCAGGGCGATGGCTTCGAGCTTGATGTTGGTGATCGCATAGCGGCCGCTCCAGTCATTGCCGTAATCGAGCTTGGCGCCGTACGGCACGAACATGCCCATGCCGACGGTCCATTGATCATTGAGCTTCTTGCTCGCGTACAGGGCAGGCGCGAAGACGGCGTCCGGCGCGTAGTCCTTGGTCGTGCCGCCCGGATTGCGGCCGGTGAAAGTCTTCGAACCCGTGTCCTGGTAGGTCGAATGCGGCACCACCAGGGTACCGCCGCCGACGAACTGCGTGCCTTCCAGGCGCGACATGCCGGCCGGATTGTAGAAAATGGTCGATGCGTCGGCCGCTTCGGCGCCGTTCGCGTCGGCCGAACCCTGGCCGGAGACGCTTTGCGAACCGAAACGGTAACCCGATGCTTGTGCGGTGGAAGAAATGCCGGCGAATGCGGCGATGATCAGGAGGGGCAGATAGCTATGTTTCAAGTTCGGTTTCAAGTTCGTCTCTCTTTATATTAGTGTGTACTTCGGCATATTGTCTCGGGCGTCTCAACCTGACCCGTCCTGCACATTTCTTGCCGCCGTGAACTCCAATTCACGGACGGCATGAGCGAAGCATATAATATTTTTGAAAAAAAAGCGAACGATCGCTCTTTTTATGAAACGACGTTGTTTTCCGCGCTATGAACGTGGCTGTAGGGTGGCAGCACGGGGGCTGGAAGTGGTATTAAAAAACGCTTGCGCATCAGCGCCAGCATGTGTTCGGCCGGCACGGGACGCGAGATGAAATAGCCCTGCACCTCGTTGCATTGCAGGGCGCGCAGGATGTCGAGCTGCTCGCGCGTTTCCACCCCTTCGGCCACCACGCTCATGCCCAGCGCATGCGCCATCGACAAAATGGCGCGCACGAACACTTCGCCCTGCTCCGAGCGGCCCAGCTCCATGGTGAAGGCGCGGTCGATCTTCAAGCCATCCATGGCGAACTTCTGCAGCTGCGACAGCGACGAATATCCCGTGCCGAAATCGTCGACCAGCAGGCGCACGCCCAGCGCGCGGATGGCCGACAGCTGCTCCACGGCGCGGTTCTGTTCATCCATCATGGCCGATTCCGTGATTTCCACCTCGATCAGGCGCGCATCGATGCGGTGACGCGCCAGCGCGGACGCCAGCACCTGGTGCACGTCGCCGCGGCCGAACTGGCGCGCCGACACGTTGATGGACACGGGCACCAGTTCCTGGCCGGCCGCCTGCCAGTGCGCCATCTGCTGGCAGACCTTCTCGATGACCACTTCGCCCAGCTGCGAAATCAGGCCGCTGCTCTCGGCCACGGGAATGAATTCCAGCGGCGGCACCATGCCGTGCTGCGGATGGCGCCAGCGCACCAGCGCCTCCATGCTGCACAGCTGCCCGCTCATGGCATCGACGCGGGGCTGGTAGACGACGAGGAACTGGTCCTGCTCCAGCGCCGCCACCAGGCTTTGCTCCAGTTCGCGGCGGTTGCGGATGGTCTCGAACAGTTCGGGCTGGAAGAAGCGGTGGTGCCCCTTGCCCGCCACCTTCACGGCGTACATGGCGATATCGGCGTTCTTCAGCAGCACGTCCGTCTCGGCGCCATCGCGCGGATACAGGCTGATGCCGATCGATGCGCCCATCTTGTGGCGTTCGCTGCCCAGGTAAAACGGCTCGTCGAAGGCGATGGCGATGCGCTGCGCCACCTGCTCGGCGCGGCTGTCGTCTTCCACGGGGTCGAGCACGACGACGAATTCATCGCCGCCCAGGCGCACCACATGGTCGCCCGGCCGCAGCACGGCCTTCAGGCGCAAGGAGGCGGCGCGCAGCACTTTATCGCCTTCGGCGTGGCCCTGCGTATCGTTGATATCCTTGAAGCCATCGAGGTCGATGAACAGCAGCGCCAGCATGTGCCGCGCGATGGCGGCGCGGCCCAGCGCCCCGGGCAGGAATTGCTGCAGCCAGTAGCGGTTGGGCAAACCCGTCAAGCCGTCTTCATTGGCCACGCGGCGCAAGTCGCGCTCGTGCTCCTTGGCCGTGCTGATGTCTTGCAGGGTGACGGCCAGCCGGTCGCCGCTGCGCACCAGGCGCCGGCGTATCCAGCGCAGCTTGAACGGGTTGCCGTCCGGCAGCTCGATCTCTTCCTCGGAAAAGCCCGATACCATGGCGGCCCGGTAATTGTGTATGAGGTCGCGGAAATACGGTTCATGCGCGCGCGATTGCAGCCGCATGCCCAGCAGCTGCTCGCGGCGCACGCCAAAATAGCCGGCGCCCGGTTCGTTGCAGTCGACAATCTCGAAGTCGGCGATGGCGCCATCCTCGCCGCGCAGGGCCGTGATGATGAAAAAGCCGTCGCTCGTGCCTTCGGTGGCCATGCGGTAGGCGTTGCGCACGCCTTCGGACTGGTGGTGGCGCCAGGCCAGGCGCAGGGACAGCACGGTGGCGATCACCGTAAAGCCCAGCAGCAGCAAGGTCACGCCAAACGCGATGCCGATGTAGATGGTGCGCGTCTCCTGGTAGGGATGCAGCATTTCGCTGTCGGCCAGTCCCACCACGGCCGTAAACGGATAGGCTTTCAGCGCCTGCCAGCCCACATAGCGGTTTTGTTTGTCGGAAAACGCCACCCGGCCGCCCGACTCCATGGCGCCGCTGTCCGTTTCCAGGAAGCTCGTGTCGAGAAACGGCGTGGCGCTGCTGCCGTGCGCGGGCAGCACGCGGGCACCGAGGCGCGTGCTGAACAATTCACCCTCTTCGCCCACCATGGCGGACATGCCCAGCTTGCCAAAGTTCACACTGTCATAGAATTCGGAGAAATAGCTGGAATGGATGGAAATGAGCAGCACGCCGTCGAAATTGCCATCCTCGTCTTCCAGGCGGCGCGTGAAGTGCACGAGGCTCTCGTCGGCCCCTGGCGCTGCCGCCTCATCTGCCGGATTGACCCGCCCAAGCGCGATGCGCAAGGCGCTGGAATTGCTGCGCCAGTGGCGCAGCAGGAAATTGCTGCGCTCATTCGTACGCAGCCGCGTCAAGGGCGCCGTGGCCGTGACGGCATGCCCCTTGCGGTCGAGGATGGCAACGATGGCAAATTGCGGCAAGGCATACATGCCCTGCGTCTTCAGTTGGTCGAGGCGCAGATGGCCGCGCGAATTTTCCCATTCATACTTGAGCTGCAGGGTCAGCTGGTCCATCTGTTCCAGGGTGCGCAGCAGATACTGGCCATATGCCTTCGATTGCGAGGCCACGCTGTCGAGCGCCTGCTGCTGCGCCACCTTCTTTTCCGCCTCCAGCTGCAGCAAGGTGGCCGTCCACAGCACGGCGCACAGGGCCAGGCACAGCAGGGGCCAGGCCAGGATCAGGCGCAGGTTAGCCCTGAGAAAATCGGCCCTGCTCATTTCCACCACGGCGGCGTTATTATTATTTACAAATTGTCGCAAGAACATGGTGCCAGCATCTGCCATTTCTGTATTTCTTTAAGGACACACAAATTACCACAGAGTCATGATTGCATGTAAGGCAGCGGCGTAATTATGTCTGCGCGGCGCATCGGGCGTGTCGCGCCTGCGTTACAATCAGCGTCCTTACCGTTGGAGAAATACATGCAGCAATATCAAGATTTGATCAAGACCGTCCTCGAAACGGGTAGCTGGCAAGACAACCGCACGGGCATCCGCACCCTGAGCGTGCCGGGCGCCATGATGCGTTTCGACTTGGCAAATGGCAATTTCCCTGCCGTGACCACCAAGAAACTGGCTTTCAAATCCGTGATCGGCGAATTGTGCGCCTTCCTGCGCGCCTCGCGCAACGCGGCCGAGTTCCGCGCGCTGGGCTGCAAGGTGTGGGACCAGAACGCCAATGAAAACGCGCAGTGGCTGGCCAACCCCTACCGCGAGGGCGAGGATGACCTGGGCCCCGTGTATGGAGTGCAATGGCGCCAATGGCCCGCGTATAAACTGCTCGACGCCAGCCAGCCGGCGCAGATCGCCGACGCGCAAGCGAACGGTTTTACCCTGGTCGCGCCCATCGTCGAGGCCGGCGTGCAGAAAGTCCTGCTGTACAAGGCCGTCGACCAGTTGCGTGAATGCCTGGACACCATCATGACTAACCCGGGCAGCCGCCGCATCCTGTTCCACGGCTGGAACCCGGCCGTGCTCGATGCGGTCGCCCTGCCCGCCTGCCATCTGCTGTACCAGTTCATCCCCAACGCCAGCACGCGCGAAATCTCGCTGTGCCTGTATGTGCGCAGCAACGATATCGGCCTGGGCACGCCCTTCAATATCGCCGAAGGCGCGGCCCTGCTGCACCTGGTGGCGCGCCTGACCGGCTATACGCCGCGCTGGTTCACGTATTTCATCGGCGACGCGCACATCTATGAAAACCACCTGGAGATGGTGGAAGAACAATTGAAGCGCACGCCCTTCCCGGCGCCGAAGTTTGTCATTTCCGAGCGCGTGCCTGATTACGCCAAGACGGGCAAGTACGAGCCGGAATGGCTGGAAAAGATCGAACCGTCCGACTTCTCGCTGGAAGGCTATGAACATCACGCGCCCATCAAGGCGGCAATGGCAGTCTGATGGCGGTCACTGCACTGGCGGCCCTGCACCGCAAACTGTTTGACGAAACGGATGGCAACAAGTTCGCGCGGCTGAAAGACCGGCTGCTGAACAAGCATGGGGTGGACGAGCGGCAGGCCGTGCTCGACATCCTCGTCGGCTACGCCAAAGAAGGCCAGTTGCTGCACTGGCGCAACTTCCTCATGACGGACATCATCGCGCTGGCCGAACCCGGCGAGTGCGGCGACTTCTTCACCGCCTGCCTGGACGTGCCCGAACTCAGCTACTGGGCCGTCGATGGCATGCTCAAGAGCATGGGCAAGGCCGCGTATGGCCCGCTGGTGGCGCTGGCCGCCAAGCCAGAAGCAAAGTTGAGCGCGCGCGCCAAGGCCGTCAAGAGCCTGGCCGTCTTCAGCGGCCAGCCCTTCGACCGGGGCTTGATGCTTGATCCCGGCCACTGGAAGGTGGAGCAGCTGCGCCTGGCCGAGGTGCTGGCCTGGCAGGCGGATGGCTACCCCGCTGGCCAAGGCTTCGCTGCCCCGGCCACGCATGCCTCGCTGGCGGCACCGCACTCGCCGCTGGAAAAAGCCGCCGCGCGGCTGGAAAAGAAACTGGCGGCCAGGCGCCGGCGCGAGCAGGACCTGGCGCAGCCGTCGAACTGGCTGGCCATCGCCGACCCGGCCGACCTGCGGCAGATCGCTGCCCACTGGACCTTGCCGGAGCACTATCAGCGCTTTCTGGCCTGCTACTCGCCGCTGCGCGTGAGCATCGACGGGGAAGATTATTTCCAGGGTCTGAACCTGTATGGCGCGGCGGAACTCGTCAAGCGGCAGCACGGCTATGCATGGAACCCTGTCACGCAGGAAAGCATTGCCGGCTGGCCGGAACACTACCTGGTGATCGCCGATGCGGGCGCCGATCCGTATTGCCTCGACCTGGGCGCCATCACCGATGGCGACGCCCCCGTCTACACGGCCGAACACGGCGCCGGCGCCTGGCATTTCGAACGCCATGCGGACAGCTTTGTCGCCTTCCTCACGGAAATCGCCGCCGCTGCCTAGCCCGGCCTGGCGTACTTAACCCGGTCCCTCGCCCCCACCGGGGCCGGGACCGCCAGGGCCGCCGGGA
>NZ_NRDQ01000168.1 GCF_002878455.1 Janthinobacterium sp. AD80 | reverse complement strand
GCCACGGTCCAGGCGGTTCGGTTTTGGAATCTCCGCCTTGATTTCGCCATAAAAATAGTCGCGCGGGATGTTCAGTTGCGTCGGGCCCATTTCCGACATGGCACGGTCAAAGCAGCGGCCCGTGAATTCCGCCATGCGGGCCGGATTGGTGACGTGGCCCTGGTACTTGGTAAATTCCTCGAACATCGGCAACTGGTTGGCTTCCTGGAAGCCGCCCAGGCCCATGCTCATGGTGCCCGTCTCCGGCGTGATGATGACGACCGGGGTGTGCGCCCAGTAGGCGGCGGCAATGGCGGTGACGCAATTGCTGATGCCGGGGCCGTTCTGGCCGATGACGACGCCATGGCGGCCCGAAACGCGGGCATAGCCGTCGGCCATGTGGCCGGCGCCCTGCTCGTGCACGACGGGAATCAGACGGATGCCGGCCGGGGCAAAGATATCCATCGGGTCCATGAAGGCCGAGCCCATGATGCCGAACATGTCGGTCACGCCATTGGCGGCCAGGGTTTCCACGAACGCTTCGGAAGGCGTCATTTTTTGCGGGCCAACGGGAGTGGCTGCGCTGGCCGCGGCGGCGGCGGCTTTTTGTTCGGTCATGTCATTCACGGGTGTCTCCTGGTCTGTAGTAATGGCGGCTGTTGAAATGATCAACTTATTTATCAAAAATCGGTATATTTTGTTCCGAAATTTGATATACAATTCAATTTAAGCGTTCGACGTGCAAAAGTCAAACAGATTTTCAAGGAAACGGTACAATTTGAGTTCGAAAATGAAATAAACACAGACACCACACCGAGGCCACCATGGACATGATTTCATCCCCAAAACTTGAGCCAGAAAAACTGGAAGGCGACACGCCCACGATGCGTTTGTTTGCTTTGCTGGAAGTGATTGCCGAGAAAGACCAGTTGCTGTCGCTGCAAGCGCTGGTGGAAGAAACGGGCCTGCCCAAGCCCACCTTGCACCGCATGCTGCAACAGCTGGAAAGCGTGGGCGTGCTGCAGCGCGAAAGCGATGGCCGCCACTACAGCACGGGCGTGCGCCTGCGCCGCCTGGCGTCTAACCTCTTGATTAACAACACTTTCCATGGCGCCCGCCGCATGGTCTTGCGCCAGCTGGTCGAGGAAGTGGGCGAAAGCTGCAATCTGACGGCCTTCAGCGGCAGCGAAGTGGTGTACCTGGACCGCGTGGAAACGGCGGCGCCCCTGCGCTTTTATCTGCATCCCGGATCGCGGGTGCCGGCCCATTGCTCGTCGAGCGGCAAATTGTTCCTGGCGCAAATGACGCCCGTACAGCGCCGCCGCCTGCTGGGCCACATGGAATTGACGCGCTTTACGGACAAGACGGAAACGGATCCCGTCAAGCTGGAGCGCGAACTGGAAGTGGTGCGCCGCAACGGCTACGCGCTGGACGACGAGGAATTCCTGCCCGGTCTGCTGTGCGTGGCCGTGCTGGTGCCGAATCCGAACGGCCGCTCGAACCTGGCCGTGGCCATCCAGGCGCCCATCATCCGCCTGACGCACGACAAGGCTTTACATTTCTTGCCTGCATTGCAGCGCGCCGCGCAAGCCCTGGCCGCCATCGAATCGGAAACCATGCCGACGTCGGGCGGGGACGACGACGCATTGCAGTCAAGTAACTCCGCAACTCACACATAACCGCCGCGGCGCCCCAGCTGCGGTTTCACAGGAGAACAAGGTGCCAGATTCACGCCAACATCCCCCCGCCGCAGCGGCGCAAACCTTGCAGTCCGTGCGCAGCCTGTTCCATATCGACAGCGACCTGCAGGTGCCCGTGTTTACGGAACGCGACCCGCACGTGCCCGACATCGATCCCGCCTACCGCTTCAACAAGGACGTCACCCTGGCGATACTGGCCGGTTTCACGCACAACCGCAGGGTGATGGTGCAAGGCTTGCATGGCACGGGCAAATCCACGCATATCGAACAAGTGGCGGCGCGCCTGAACTGGCCTTGCGTGCGGGTCAACCTCGACGGCCACATCAGCCGCCTCGACCTCGTCGGCAAGGATGCCATCGTGCTGCGCGAGCAGCAGCAAGTGACGGAGTTTCAGGAAGGCATCGTGCCGTGGTCCTTGCAAAGGCCCGTGGCCCTGATCTTCGACGAGTACGACGCTGGCCGCCCCGACGTGATGTTCGTCATCCAGCGCATCCTCGAGCGCGACGGCAAGTTCACCCTGCTCGACCAGAACCGGGTCATCACGCCGCACCCGCACTTCCGGCTGTTCGCCACCTCGAACACCGTGGGCCTGGGCAACCTGAACGGCATGTACCACGGCACCCAAGTGCTCAACCACGCGCAGATCGACCGCTGGAACATCGTTGCCACGTTGAATTATTTGCCGCAGGACGAGGAAACCGACATTGTGCTGGCGCGTGTTCCCGCCATGAACGACGAGGCGGGCCGCCAGCTGGCCGCCCGCATGGTGGCCGTGGCCAGCCTCACGCGCCACGGTTATGCGGCGGGCGACCTGGCTTGTTTGATGTCGCCACGCACCGTCATTACCTGGGCGGAAAATTGCCAGATCTTCCGCGATCCGGCACTGGCCTTCCGCCTGTCCTTCCTCAACAAATGCGACGAGGCCGAGCGGCCCATGGTGGCGGAGTACTACCAGCGCTGTTTCAATGAGGAATTGCTGGCGAGCCAGGCATGAACGCCGAAGCCATCGTTCCTGCCGCCTACACGCGCGAGCAGCAGGAAACGGATGAACTGTGCGCGGGCGCCATCCGCGCGCTCAGCGGCTCACCCTTGATCCGCTACCGGGGCCGGCGCCTGCACGACGGCCACCGCCCGCTGCCCATCCATGCGGCCCATTTGCAGCCCGATACCGCGCTGCAAGACTTGCCGTCCTTGCGCGGCGCGGCCGACAGCGTGGCCCTGCGCCTGCTGCATACAGACGCCAAGCTGCACCGCACACTGTGTCCGGCCGAACCGGTGGCGCGCCTCGTCTTTGAATTGCTGGAACAGTTAAGGGTGGAAACCCTGGCGCCCGAGCAGCACGCCGGTATCATCGGCAACCTGCGCCACCGTTTCACGGCCTGGTCGCATGCGTTTTACGATTCCGGCCTGGCCGAAGGCGCGTCCGGCTTGCTGCTGTACACGGTATTCCAGATGTGCTGGTCGCGCCTGACGGCCAGGCCCGTGCTGGAAAAGACGGAAGATTTTATCGAGGCCACGCGCTGGTCGCTTTCCTCGCCACTGGGCGCAGACCTGGCCGGCTTGCGCCGCCAGCGCCTGGACCAGGCCGCCTTTGCGCATCACGCGCTGGCCATCGCCCATGCCGTCGATGCCATGCTGAAAGACGCGCAAGCGGCGCAGGATGACCAGCAGGACGCGGCTGGCGATGCGAAAGCACAGGCGGCCTTCAAGCTGCTGCTCGATTTCGACAGCGATAACGACCATCTGCCCGACGCCGCCCCGCTGGGCGCAAGCCGCGCCTTCAGCGATGGCGATGGCGGCTACAAGGCGTACTCCACGACCTACGACCGCGAAGAAAAAGCGGGCGAACTGGTGCGCCGCGCCCTGCTGCTCGAATACCGCGAACGCATGGATGCTCGCATCGCCAGCCTGGGCATCAACACGGCCCGCCTGGCGCGGCGCTTCACGCAATTGCTGGCCGTGCCACAGCGTGAAGGCTGGTCGTTTGGCGAAGAAGAGGGTTATATCGACGGGCGCCGCCTGGCTCAGCTGATCAGCTCGCCGTCCGAGCGCAGGCTGTTCCGCAAGGAGCAATTTTTACCGCAAGCCGATTGCCTCGTCACCGTTCTCGTCGATTGCTCCGGCTCCATGAAGACGCATGCGGAATCCGTGGCCGTGCTGCTCGACATTGTGCTGCGCGCACTGGACCAGGCTGGCGTTGCCACCGAGTTGCTGGGCTTTACGACGGGCGCCTGGAACGGGGGAAGAGTCAAACGCGACTGGATGCGCGCCCGCTCGCCGACGAATCCGGGCCGCTTGAACGAACTCGTGCACATGGTGTTCAAGGATGGCGATACCAGCTGGCGCCGCGCGCGGCCCGACATTGCCGCCCTGCTGAAGGCGGACCTGTACCGCGAAGGCGCCGATGGCGAAGCCGTGGACTGGGCGTGCACGCGCATGCTGGCGCGCCCGGAACGGCGGCGCATACTGCTCGTCGTCTCCGACGGTTGCCCCATGGACACGGCAACGAATCTGGCCAACGACGAGTTTTACCTGGCGCAACATCTGAAACAAGTGGTGGCGCGCCGCGAAGCGCAGGGCGCCGTGGAGATTTGCGGGCTGGGGCTGGGCCTGGACCTGGGCGCCTACTACAGCCGCAGCCTGGCCACCACCCTGCCCGCCTCGCTGAACAATGAACTGTTCAGCGAGATCGCGCAGTTGCTTGGTGGCCGCAAACGCTAGCGTTCAGCCCACCTCGTAGCGCACCGTGTGCGCCTCCATCGGCAGCGGGATTTCCCAGTTCCACAGCATCGCTTGCAGCTTTTTGTTGCTGAGCGACGTGTCGCGCTGGCCGTTGCGCCGCAGCAACTCCTTGCGCGGCTGTTCCAGGTACACGAGTTCCACCTGCGCGTGATATTTGTACAGCAGGTTGAGCGTCTTTTCGCGCATCAGCTTGGACAGATGCGTGGCGTTCCAGACGAACGGCTCACCCTTGCGCAACAGTTCGCGCGCCCGCTCTTCCGCATAGTCGCCCACCAGTCCCTCGTTCTTGCCGTGCTTCAAGCCCAGGGCCGTGCGCGCATCGTCGAACGACACGACGGGCAGGCGCGGATGGTGCTTCTCCACCCACGTATTCTTGCCCGACGCGGGCAAGCCCGACATGACGATCACGTGCGAACCCGGCTCCTGGAACAGGGAATAATCGGGATGCGCCTCGACGCCGCGAAAATATTTCACACGCGTGTGATCGTCGACAAACACCCTGCGCTGGCCATAGCAGCCTTCCTCGCGCGCCAGTTCGCGGAACAGCTCGATGGCATCCAAAATGCGCTGCGGATCGGGACAGATGCGTCCGCGGATATCGGCTTCGGCCAGCATGGCCAGCAGGTGGATATCGACTTGCCACGACAGTTCGCGCACGGTGAACTCGGGCGTGACGCCGCGCCGCGACGTTTCCAGCGCAAAGAACGGCACCTGGTGCACATTGATCAGGCGGCAGATTTCCTCGCGCGCGGCAAACGGCACGTCGCAATCCCACAGGGCGATGCGCGCATCGAGGGCGCCCTTGCGCGAGTGGCCGGGCTGGCCGATGGCGCCCGTCACCGGGTCGATCACCGTCGTGCTGCACTTGGCCACGTCGTGCAGCAAGGCGGCGAGAAACACGATTTCCTGTTGCGCCCGCGTGGCTTGCTGGTACTCTGGCATGGCCAGCAGGGATTCGACCACCATCATGGTATGCGTCCACACATCGCCTTCCGCGTGATAGACGGGGTTTTGCGGCGTGTTTTTCGCCAGTTCCAGCTGCGGGAAGGCGGCCAGGCAGGCGTTGAAATCGGGCGACTGGCCATCCATGGGCACCAGTTGCTGCAGGGTTTTCCAGTTCATCATTTCGTATTCCTTG
Source organism: Janthinobacterium sp. AD80 (assembly GCF_002878455.1). GTDB lineage: Bacteria > Pseudomonadota > Gammaproteobacteria > Burkholderiales > Burkholderiaceae_D > Janthinobacterium. The sequence continues at coordinate 4,620 of NZ_NRDQ01000168.1, read as the reverse complement.
AGAGGGCAGCCAGTTCGTCGAGCGAACGGCAGGTGTGCAAACCCAGGCTTTCCCACGTGACCAGCGGCTGCGGCGCGTACAGGTCCACGCCGTCGGCCAGCTGGTTGGGGATCAAGGGCCGCGTGCTGTGGTGCGAGCCGCTGTCGAGGATGGTTTGCGTAAAGTCATGGCGCACCAGCTTGTAGCGGGCCAGCACTTGCTCATCGTCCTCCACCTTCAGGTACAGGCCTTCCGCGTGGTCGGACTTGTCCGTCTGCTTCCAGCACAGGTCCAGCGGCAGGCGTTCGCGCGCCACCGCGTGTTCAAACGTGTCGCGCCACAGACGGGACTTGGCCAGCGAAACGCGCAGCAGCTGCCACAGCTGTTTCGGCGTTGCGGGCATCAATCCCGCATACAGCACGGGGACGGACAGCACGGGCGAGCCGGCCAGCATGGCGTGACGGCGCGCCGTCGACAAAAACATCTGGCTGCGGCGGCAATACACGTCGAACTCGTTGAAGTAATGGGGCAGCCGGTCGTAAAACACGGAATGCTTGCTGTACGACCATTCGCCAAACAGCACATACTGGTCTTCCAGCATGGACAGCAAGGCGTGTTCGTGCGCATGCGCCCACGGTTTCAACAGGTTGAACTGGCGTTCGCTGCCGCCGCCCGCCAGGTAATGGCCGCGTGACTGCAGCAGCACTTCGCCCGCATCGCTGAACGACACGGCGGAGTTCGCGCCATCGATTTTTTCCTCGATGACGACGTACTGGCCGGCCAGCTTTTTCAGGGGCATCTGGTCCGAGCCGTCGTCGCCCTCCTGCAGGCGCGAGCCTTCCAGGTGCGGCGTGCGCGGGTATTTGAATAAGGGTAAAGATTGTAAAAACATAGCGTCCCACGCCGCGTTCACCGGGGCGTGTCCATACAGGGTCAGGGGTGCTGACGACGTGTTCGGGCGTGGACGATCGAGACTAAAGTCTCGGATACGTGTGCGGGGGGAGTGAAAACAGTGCCGCAGCAATCGGGGGCGTCAACGCGCCGAACGATGCTGCAGAGAGCATTTCGTCAGCGTTAGCAGGTGATGGCGAAGAAGCGAGGCACTTTTGGCTCCAATAAGGAAGAGGTTCTAGAAAGAACCGAGAATATAAAGGCTGTTTGCATATTTTGCAAGCGCCGCACGCTTGCAGACTAGCCCAGCAGTTGCGGCACGGCCGCCACCATCAGCGAAATGCCGATGGCGGTCAGCACGGCAAACGCGATGCGGCGCATGCCGCGCTGGGCGATCGGCGGCGGATAGCGTTTCCCGGCCATGGTGGCCAGCACGCCGACCGGCAAGGCCAGCATGCACAGCAACAAGACTTTCGCGTCGAGCTGGCCCTGGCTGCCCGCCATCAGCGAACGTCCGCCCGCGCTGATGGCGAACAGGAAGATCAGGCTGTAGCGGATGGTTTTCAGGCTCATTTCCTGGCGGTAGAACTGGTACACGAGCGGCGGACCGGCCAGCGAAAACAGGCCGGAAAACAGGCCGCCGCACACGCCACTGATGAAGAAGCTGCGCTTGTCGGCAGCACCGGGACCCGGCGGCGCCTGTAGCAAGATGCTGACGCCGCCATACACGATGGCCGCGCCCAGCAGCAAATGCAGCAGCGGAGCATAGGCCTGGTCCAGGTAGCCGAGCAGCAAGACGCCGGCCGCCATGGCCGGCAGCAAGCCGATGCTGGCGGCGCGGATGGCGCGCCAGTCCAGGTGGTGCAAGGCACCTGGCAAGGCCACCAGGCAGTTGGCCAGCGACAATAAACTGACGAGCGCCGCCAGGGCCGGCACGGGCGCCAGGCCCAGGCCGCTGGCCACGCCCATGACGATCATGCCCAGGCCAAAGCCCGTGACGGTCTGGAAATACGTGCCCGCCGCCACCACGGCCAGCAGCGCCAGCACGGGCAGGCTGAACAGAAAGTCAGCGTCCACCCTGGGCCTGCACGGCCGTGACCGCAATGACGTTGTACACATCGTCGGCGCTGCAGCCGCGCGACAGATCGTTGGCGGGCTTTTGCAAGCCTTGCAGCAAGGGGCCGATGGCGACGGCGCCGCCCATGCGCTCGGCCAGCTTGTAGCCGATATTGCCCGCGTCCAGGTTCGGGAACACCAGCACGTTCGCGCGGCCGTTGACGACGGAATCCTTGACCTTGCGTTGCGAAATCTCGGCCACGATGGCCGCGTCCAGCTGCACGTCGCCATCGATGGCCAGCAGCGGACGCTGCGCCTTGACCCTGTCCGTGGCCGCATGCACCTTGTCGACGGCCGCGTGGTGGGCGCTGCCGCTGGTGGAAAACGACAGCATGGCTACGCGCGGCTCCTCCATCAGCAAGGCTTGCGCGCTGTCGGCCGCGGCCATGGCGATGTCGGCCAGTTCCTCCGCTTTCGGATCGACCACCAGGGCGCAGTCGGAAAAGATGAAACCACCTTTCAGGCTGTGGAACGGTTCGCACAGCATCATGAGGAAAAAGCTCGACACCAGCTTGAAGGCGGGATCGACACCGATGATCTGGATGGCGCTGCGCACCACATTGGCCGTCGTGTGCACGGCCCCCGCCACGCAGCCGTCCGCGTCACCCAGGCGCACCATCAGGTTGGCGTAGCACAGCGGATCCTGCACGGCGATCCTCGCTTGCTCCACCGTCATGCCCTTGGCCTGGCGCAGCAGGAACAATTGCTGGGCATAGTGCTCCGCTTCGCTGGAAGCGGCAGGGTCGACCAGGTGCACGCTGCCCAGGTCCAGGTCCAGGTTCTGTTCTTTCGCCAGGGCCAGGATGGCGGCCGGCTGGCCGACGATGGTGATGCGCGCCAGCCCTTCGGCGGCGGCACGCGCGGCCGCCTGCAGCACGCGCGCGTCGTCGCCCTCGCACAAGACGATGTTTTTCGGCACGGCGCGGGCTTGCGCGATGATGCGGTGCAGGGCTTTCATGGCGACTCCAATTCGGTAAAAAAAATGCCGGAACCATGGAAGCGTGAAGATGGTTCCGGCACACAAAACCCGGCATGGCCGGGGTCATACAAGGATCGGTCAGAGTGGTGTCGGATTACGCCGGGCCAGGGCCCGGCTAATCCGACCTACGCATTCGATACGTGCTACACGTAGGTTGGATTAGCCCAGAGGGCGTAATCCAACAACATCAGCGCATCAAACATAGTCTTTATATTTATCCAGATGACGCACCGGTTTGCTCAGTGCATCGCGGCGGAACGGGTCGCCCAGCTCGCGCGTGCACATGATTTCGATGATGGTGGTCTTGCCTTCATTCATCTGCATGTCAATCGCCTTCTTCAAGGCCGGGCCCACGTCTTCCAGCTTGTCGACCGTGATGCCTTCGGCACCCATGGCGCGCGCGATCTCCGCAAAGCTCTGGTTGTCGAGTTCACCGGCGACAAAGCGGCGGTTGTAGAAATCCACCTGGTTTTTCTTTTCCGCGCCCCACTGGCGGTTGTGGAACACCACTGCCGTCACGGGAATGTTGTGGCGCACGCAGGTCATGGTTTCCATCAGGCTCATGCCCCAGGCGCCGTCGCCTGCATACGACACGGCCGGACGGTGCGGCGCGGCCACCTTGGCGCCGATGATGGTCGGGAACGCGTAGCCGCAGTTGCCAAAGCTCATCGCCGCAAAGAAGCTGCGCGGTTTTTCAAAGCGCAGATAGCTGTTGGCCACCGAGTTGATGTTGCCGATGTCGGTCGACACCATCACGTCTTCCGGCATGGCTTTTTCCAGCTCGCGCAGCACCTGGCGCGGGTGCAGATAGTTGCCCGGCTCTTTCTTTTGCTCTTCGATCATGTCCAGGCTGTACGCATCTTTTTCATGCGTCCAGTTGGTCAGTTCCTCTTCCCATGCCGCCTTTTCCGCTTGCACGGTGGCATAGCGCTCTTCGCGGGTCGCGTCGCAATCGAGGGCCTTGCCATCGAGGCGCGCCAGGATGGCTTTCGCAGCCGCCTTGGCGTCGCCGCAGATGCCGACCGAAATCTTTTTCACCAAACCCAGCATCTTGTTGTCGGCGTCGATCTGGATGATCTTGGCATTCTTCGGCCAATAATCCATGCCGTGCTGCGGCAAGGTGCCGAACGGTCCCAGGCGCGAACCCAAGGCGATGACGACGTCGGCCTGGGCGATCAGTTTCATGGCCGCCTTGGAACCCTGGTAGCCGAGCGGACCGCACCACAGCGGATGGCTGGCGGGAAACGAGTCGTTGTGCAGGTAGCTGTTGACGACGGGGGCACCGAGGCGCTCGGCCAGCGCCTTGCACTCTTCGATGGCTTCGCCCATGACGACGCCGCCGCCCGAGATGATCACGGGGAACTTGGCTGTCGCCAGCAGTTCGGCCGCATCGTTGAGGCTTTGCTCGCCGCCTGCGCCACGGTCCAGGCGGTTCGGTTTTGGAATTTCCGCCTTGATTTCGCCATAAAAATAGTCGCGCGGGATGTTCAGTTGCGTCGGGCCCATTTCCGACATGGCACGGTCAAAGCAGCGGCCCGTGAATTCCGCCATGCGGGCCGGATTGGTGACGTGGCCCTGGTACTTGGTAAATTCCTCGAACATCGGCAACTGGTTGGCTTCCTGGAAGCCGCCCAGGCCCATGCTCATGGTGCCCG
>NZ_NRDQ01000167.1 GCF_002878455.1 Janthinobacterium sp. AD80 | reverse complement strand
CTGCTGGGCATTGCGCAACACTTTCTGGCCAAGTTCCAGTCGGTAAACCTGCTGAGTATTGCCATTCCCCTGTGCACGTCGATGGCGCTGGTGCGCTTCGGTTTTATGTGCTGCGCCGCATCTTTGCCCGTCATGGCGAGGTCAGCCCCACGATGTTGCTGCTGGAAAAATCTTCACGGTCGTGGTGTGGGCCGGCATGCCGCAGCTGGCCGGCCACTCCGGCGGCAGATGGTATGTGCCGAACAGGCGGTCCAGCACGGGCAAGGTGGAGGCGTAGTTGCGGTTGATGTGCTCGAATTTGCTGTGGTGCCAGTGGTGGAAGGCAGGCGTGGCCACCAGCCATTCGAGCGGGCCGAAGCGCCAGCGCAGGTTGGCGTGGATGAAGAAGCCCCAAACAGTGCCGATCAGCAGCAGCAGCACGGGCGCTGCGCTGCCGGCAGCGTTGGGGCCGGCCAGGCCCAGCAGGTATAAAGGCGTGAGGCCAAACAGGCGCGTGACCACCATGTCGACGGGATGGGTGCGTGTATTGGCCAGGAAATACAGCTGTTCCGTGCTGTGGTGCACGGCATGGTAGCGCCACAGCCAGGGCACCTCATGGCTGAGCCGATGGCCCCAGTAAGTGCCGACTTCGCCGATCAGCAAGCCCAGCAGCAGCTTGGCCCACAGGGGCAGGGCCGTCATGGCGGCGGGAAGGGCATCGGGCAGCAGGCGCTGTCCCGCAATGGCCACCAGGGCCAGCGGCGCGGCCAGCAGCACGGCCGGCAGCAGGCTGCTGATGAAGTAAAAGCCCAGGTCGCTGGCCAGTTCCGTGCGCGAGCGGCCAGCATGGCGTTCGCCAAAGTAGCGCTCCAGCGGCACGAAGATGATGGCCAGCAGCACCAGCCACAGGCTCAGGCGCAGAACGTCGACGGCCAGTCCGGGCAAGTGTGTCTGCAGGGTTTGTAGCAGGCTCATGAGAGGGGCGTGATTGGGCGTTGAAAAATCCGCTCAGGAAATGTCTGTCCGGATCCGTTCGCACAAAGGCGTAATAAAACCGTAGCGAGCGGGTGCGCGGCGTGGCTGAGAAGTGCAGCTGTATAAAGTACAGCGGGCACCGCAGGGCGCGCCCCGCGCCGCGCAGCAGGTTTTATGAGACTTTGCGGCGGCGCGCCATGAAGCCCAGCAGGCCCAGGCCGCCGAGCAGCATGCCCCAGGTCGACGGTTCCGGCACGGCCGAGACCAGCGACACGCCGTCGAGCAGCATGAACGGCGGTGCGCCCGACGGGCTGCCCTTGGCCATGAACGACAGCAATTCGCTGCTGTTCGTGGCGGTGAAGGTCATGCTGGTCTGGTGCCAGCCCGTGAAGCCCTGGCTGACGTTGGCGAGCGAGGCCGTTTGCTGCTTGCTGTTGCCCAGCGCAACGTCCCAGTAGTTGACCAGGTTATCGCCGCGAAAGCCCACTTGCTGGCCGGCGCCATACGAGAAGCTCAGGGTATAGGCCTGGCCGGCCACCAGGCCGCTGACCAGTTGCGTCACGGGACCCGGGAAATAATCCCAGTCGGCCGCCAGCACATTGCCGCCCGTCGGGCTCACGCCCAGGCCATTTTGCGGACCGCGGCCGCTGTAGGAATTTGGACCCCACAAGGCCAGCGCCGTCTTGGCGTTGGTGTCGTCGATGTTGTTGCCGTTCAAGACGAAGTTATAGCCCTTGCTCGACCAGTCCGTCAGGTAGGTGCGGTCGTCGCGGGCATAGTTGCCTTCGTTCAGCTGTTTCGAGGTGCCATTGCTGGTCAGTTCGAAGTCGCCATTCTTGACCAGGTTGGTCGATGCCTGGGCACCGGCGGCGCACAGGGAAGCGGCGGCCAGCGCCAGCATTGCCAATGATTTATGCATGATAAAGCTCCAAAAAGTGACAGGGTATGTTGCAAGTCTGTCGGCGAACTTTTTGGCCAACGGCGGTGGATTTTTCGCGGAAGAGGCAAAAAATATATTTCTATGGCAACGATCACGTATGCCTGCAGCGATTATAGCAGCGTTTGGCAAAAAGCCATCTAACATGTTCTGGAAACAACAAATATTTTTAAATGGTAATCTTGTCACGGTTAAAGTTTTTACATGGCAACGACGCCGCGTGCCGCTACAGTTGCGATTCGATCGGCAGCCAGCGCATCACGGACACCAGCGCGCGGCGCCAGAATCCCGCTTCCGGATCATGCGTCCACACTTTGGCTGGTTCTTCGGTGGCATCGGACCAGCGCAGCGCGCCGTCGGCCAGGAACAATCGGTAGCTGGTATCGCTGGCTGTCGAATGCAGAAACAGCGCGCGCATGTCGGCCGCCAGCGCCGGATCGCTGAACAGCACGCCCATTTCCGTGTTCAGCTGGGCCGAGCGGGGATCGAGGTTGAATGAACCGACAAAGCCCCGTTCGCCATCGACCACGACGGCCTTGGTATGCAGGCTGGCGCGGCTGGAACCCGTCAGGCTCATGCGCTTGCGGTGCAGGGTCTTCAATTCGAACAGCTGCACGCCGCCGTCCAGCAGCACTTGCCGGTAGCGCGCATAGCCAGCATGCACGAGGGCCACGTCGGTGGCGGCCAGCGAGTTGGTCAGCACGCTGACCCGGACGCCGGCGGCCACTTTCTCGCCCAGGGTGGCGCTGAGGGCAGCGCCAGGCACGAAGTAGGGCGAGGTCAGCAGGGCTTCCTGGCGCGCCTGCGTCAGCAGGGGCAGCAGGCTGTGCATCAGCCAGTGCTCGCTGCGCTGCAGGCTGGCCAAGGGCGCGGCTTTTTCCGGCGGGTCCGACAGCACCTGCACCTGCTCGCTCCAGTGCAGGCGCAGGCGGCCATCCAGGTGCGCCTGCAATTGCTGCGTATCGGTCAGCTGCCGCAGATAGGGAGAGGCGGCATAGTCGCCGGCCATGGCGTCGAGGCTGGCACGCACGGCCTGCAGTTCCGGCGCGCCTGCATCCTTGCCCACGTGCAGGGCGCGGATGGGGATGACGGCGCGGCTGTTCCAGAAGCGGTCGAAGATGTCGCTCGTCTGCTGCACGGCAGGTCCCACCAGCAGCAGGTCGGCATCCTGGAAATTGACTTGTTCGGCCGCATCGAAATATTCATCGCCGATATTGCGCCCGCCGACGAGGGCGACCCTGCCATCGACGATCCAGGCCTTGTTGTGCATGCGCCGGTTCAGGCTGACCGCGCGCAAGGCCATTTCCACGCCGCGCCGCCAGACGCCATCGCGGTTGCGGCCCGGATTGAAAATGCGCACTTCGATCAGAGGATGGCTGTCGAGCGCCAGGATGGCGGCGTCCTGGCCCCGTGCGTTGATGTCGTCGAGCAGTACGCGCACGCGCACGCCGCGGTCGGCCGCGCGCAGCAATTCGCGCACCAGCAAGCGGCCCGTCACGTCGTTATGCCAGATGTAGTACTGCACATCGATGCTGCGGCCCGCTTCGCGCGCGCTCAGGGCACGCAGGGCGAACGCTTCCAGGTTCTCGTCGATCAGCGCCGTGCCGCTCTGGTTTGGGCGCTGTGCCAGCTGCGGCGCCATGACGCGGTCGAGCATGGTGGCGCCGGCCGCCACGGGCAAGGCCGTGCTTGGCGCGCCCAGCGAACGCTCGGCAAAGCGTCCATAGCTGTACAGGGCCGCGATGCTGAGCAGGGTGAACAGCGTGGCGAACAGCAGCAGTTTGACGAGCATGCGGCGCACCGTCAGCGGATCGCGCACGCGCGGCGGCGGGCGGCAAGGGAAAAAGTCGGGCGCATGCGGAAGTCTTTCGTGATCGGTGCCGGGAGTGGCCGATTGTAGCAGTTTCTATAATGCACGATTTTCATCCTGGAACATCCTTGCCTGCGGTCAAAAATGCGAGAATGCACCTCTACTTATATTCTCGGGAGACGGCGGCATGGTACGGATATTGACGGGAGTGACGGCAGCCTTGCTGTCGGCGGGCGTGGTGGCGGCACCGGCGACGCAGCAGCAAAGCCAGCAGATCCAGCAGATCGTGGCGGACATCTCGCCGCAGCGCATCGAAGCGCATGTGCGCAAACTGGTCAGCTTCCAGACGCGCCATACCATGTCCGATACCGTCTCCGACACGCAAGGCATCGGCGCCGCGCGGCGCTGGATCAAGGCCGAGCTGGAACGCTGCGGCGCGCAGGCGGGCGGGCGCTTGCAGGTGGCGTTCGACAGCCACATCGCGCCCGTGTCGAAACGCATTTCGCGGCCGACGGAAATCGTCAACGTGGTGGCCACCTTGCCGGGCAGCCAGCCGCAATCTGCCGAGCGCATCTATGTCGTCAGCGGCCATTATGATTCGCGCGCCACCGACGTGATGGATGCGAAGGGCGACGCGCCGGGCGCCAACGACGATGCCTCGGGCACGGCGGCCGTGATCGAAATGGCCTGCGTGATGGCGCGCCAGCAGTTCGACGCCACCCTGGTCTTCATGACGGTGGCGGCCGAGGAGCAGGGCTTGCTGGGCTCCGGCCACTGGGCGCAGCAGGCGAAACTGAAAAAGCTCAATATCGCCGGCATGCTCAATAACGACATCATCGGCAGCTCGCGCGCCGACGACGGCACGGTCGATGGTGGCCAGGTGCGTTTGTTTGCCGAAGGCATTCCCGCCGTCAAGGAAATGAGCGATGGCGTGCGCGCCCTGGTGGCGACGGGCGGCGAAAATGATTCCATTTCGCGCCAGCTGGCGCGCCACGTGAAGCAGGTGGGCGAGCGCTACGTGCCCGGCTTCCAGGTCAACGTCATCCAGCGCGCCGACCGCTATCTGCGCGGCGGCGACCACATGCCTTTCCTGGCGCAAGGCTATGCGGCCCTGCGCTTCACGGAACCGCATGAGGATTTTGCTCACCAGCACCAGGATGTGCGCGTGGAAAACGGCGTGCAGTATGGCGATTTGCCGCAATTCGTCGACTACGGCTATGTGGCGAAAGTGGCGCGCGTGAATGCGGCGGCGCTCGCTTCGCTGGCCCTGGCGCCGGCCGCGCCGTCGCAGGTCCAGGTGCGCACGGCGCAGCTGGAAAACGCCACCACCTTGCAGTGGCAGCCGAACACGGAGCCGGACCTGGCCGGCTACCGCGTCGTCTGGCGCGCCACCACCGCCGATCAATGGCAGGGCGCGCAAGACGTGGGCAATGTCACGGAAGCCCGTTTGAACCTGTCGAAAGACAACTATTTCTTCGGCGTCCAGGCCATCGACAAGGATGGCAACGTCAGCGTGGCAACGTACCCGATGCCGCTGCGCTAGGCGCTGCCGACAGGCAATCTGGCCAGGAAGCCGTGGATCTGCGAGACCACGGCCGCGCCTTCGCCCACGGCGGCGGCCACGCGCTTGGTCGAGCCGGCGCGCACGTCGCCGATGGCGAACACGCCCGGCACGCTCGTTTCCAGCGCGGCCCGCTCCGGCAAGCCGGGCGGCGGGTAAGGTAACTGCGCAGTGTGGCCATGCGCGCGGCATTCGGCGCGCGTGACGTCGAAGCCCGTGCGGATGAAGCCCTGTTCGTCGACGGCGACGGCGCAGTCGCGCAGCCAGTCCGTGTTCGGATCGGCGCCGACAAACAGGAAGACGCGGCGCACCTTGCAATCGCATTCCTCGCCGGTGCGGTTGTTGCGCCAGCGCGCGCCCGTCAAGCCATCTTCGTCGCCTTCGAGGGCGATGATTTCCGTGTGCGTGTGCAAGGTGATGTTGGGCGTGGCCGCGATGCGTTCGATCAGATAGCTCGACATGCTGGCCGCCAGCCCCTCGCCGCGGATCACCATGTGGACCTTGGCTGCGTGGCCGGAGAGAAATACGGCCGCCTGGCCGGCCGAATTGCCGCCGCCCACCAGGATGATCTCTTCTTGCTTGCACAGCTTGGCCTCGATCGGCGAAGCCCAGTAATACACGCCCCGTCCTTCATAGGTTTTCAGGTTCGCCAGCGACGGGCGGCGGTAGCGCGCACCGCACGACAGCACCACCGTGCGGGCGCGCACCTGCGTGCCGTCGCACAAGTTGATGCGCAGCGGCCAGCTGTCGCACAGCAAGTTGGCGGCGCTGGCCGGCGTGGCGATCTCGACGCCGAATTTTTGCGCCTGCACATAGGCGCGTCCCGCCAGCGCGCGGCCGGATATCCCTGTTGGAAATCCCAGGTAGTTTTCGATGCGCGCGCTGGCGCCGGCCTGGCCGCCGTAGGCGCGCTGTTCCAGCGCCAGCACGGATAGCCCTTCCGACGCCGCATACACGGCCGTGGCCAGCCCGGCCGGACCGGCGCCCACCACCAGCACGTCGAAAATCTTGTCGCCGGACAGGTCGGGCAGCATGCCCAGGCAGCGCCCCAGTTCCGCATTGCCGGGATTTTTCATGACCTTGCCATCGGGGCATACCACCAGCGGCCATTCCTGCGGCGCGGGCTGGTAGGTTGCCGCCAGCGCGGCGGCCGCCGCATCCGTGGCCGGGTCGAGCACCGTGTGCGGGTGGCCATTGCTGGCCAAGAAACTTTGCAGCTGGAACAAATTACCATTGCCGCGTGGCCCCACCAGCACGGGACCGCCCGAGTTGACATTGATCAGTCCGACTCTGCGCAGGATCAGCGCGCGCACGATGCGTTCGCCCAGCTCCGCTTCGGCCACGATCAGCGCGCGCAACGATTCGGGGCTGATCACCAGCACTTCCACTTCGCCCACGGCCGCGCCGTTCACGAGGGCGGGACGGCCCGACAGCTGCGCCACTTCGGCGATGAACTGGCCCGCCACCAGTTCGCTCATCGGCGACGTCTTGCCCAGGCCTTCGTGGCGGCTGATGGCGACCTTGCCGGAAAGAATGACCAGCATGCCGAAATCGCTGCTGCCGGCCTGGAACATGCTTGCCCCATCCGCATGCCGGGCGTGGTGGCCGAAGCGCTCCAGGCGGCGCAGCTCGGCCGCGCTGAAGACGGGCCAGATCTGGTGGCGCCGGTTCGCCAGATCCATGGCGGGCGCTTGCACGGCGTCGTCGGTGGTGCTTTCGGGAATGAATTCGGGGGGAGTGCTGGCCATGGGCTAGTCCATTGAATGAATAAGCAAATTACTAAAATAACTAATGTCACGAGTCTAGCGCATGCGCGCGCAGGGCGTGGAAAAAACCCAGGCGCACGCCCTTGCAAGGGTGGAAATCGTGCTGTCATGCGGCATTGCGCCGGGCCGGCCTGCGCGCCTTCCGGCCCTGGCGGGCGCGGGTTTTAGCCATACGCCTGCGGGCATCTCATATTAGAATGGGTCTTTCTTGAAAACACTCAAACAGACACGATGGCTTACAAGACACTGGAAGATACGATAGGCAATACCCCGCTGGTGCAGCTGACGCGCTTGCCGGGCGCCGATGCGCTGGCGCGCAACAATGTCATCCTCGGCAAGCTGGAAGGCAACAACCCGGCCGGCTCCGTGAAAGACCGTGCCGCCATGTCCATGCTCAAGCGCGCGGAAGAGCGCGGCGTCATCAAGCCGGGCGATACCCTGATCGAAGCGACCAGCGGCAACACGGGCATCGCCCTGGCGATGGCCGCCGCCTTGCGCGGCTACAAGATGCTGCTGCTGATGCCCGATAACCTCAGCGTGGAGCGGCGCCAGAGCATGGCCGCCTACGGCGCTGACATCTTGCTCACACCCAAGACGGGCGGCATGGAATATGCGCGCGACCTGGCCGAGCAGATGCAGAAGGATGGCCGCGGCATCATCCTCGACCAGTTCGCCAACGAAGACAATGCGCGCGCCCACTATGAAAGCACGGGGCCGGAAATCTGGCGCGATACGAATGGACAGGTCACGCATTTTGTCAGCGCCATGGGCACGACGGGCACCATCATGGGCGTGTCGCGCTATCTGAAGGAGCAGAATCCCGCCATCCAGATCATCGGCGCACAGCCCGAGGAAGGCTCGCAGATTCCCGGCATCCGCAAATGGCCGGAAGCGTATCTGCCGAAAATCTATGACAAGAGCCGCGTCGACCAGGTGGAATACGTGAGCCAGGGCGTGGCCGAGCGCATGGCGCGCAGCCTGGCGGCGGAAGAAGGCTTGTTCTGCGGCATCTCGGCGGCCGGCGCCTGCGAGATTGCGCTGCGCATCTCGCAAACGGTGGAAAACGCGACCATCGTGTTTGTCGTGTGCGACCGCGGCGACCGCTATCTGTCGACCGGCGTATTTCCTGCCTGATAGAGGACGTCCAGCCACATCTGCGACTCGGCGCGCTGTGCGGCCTGCGATGCCCACCGACTCGGCGCCCGAGTGCAGGGCTCGGTTGCGCTTCATGGCCACAAATGACTGCCGCTCGCTACGGTTTTGCCGGGCGTCGATACAGCTTGGAGAATAAGGTCTGGTGGAAAATATATCGGCCAGGACGGCCTGAGAACTACTGAAATACCCCCTCCCCGCGGCGGGGAGGGAAAACCTGCGCAACTGGCAGGATCAGCCTTGTGGCGTTTCGCCTTCTTTTGGCTTGAATTGCTTGTCGCTGATGCGGAATTTGTTGCGACGGTCACCCATCAGGTAACGCAGGTCGCGGATGCTCAGGTCGCTGACTTCGTGCATGCGGATCAACAGCGATGCGCCGACCGGCAGGCGGTGGTGACGGATTTTGCTGATGACGGGTGGCGCCACTTCCAGCGCGCGGGACAATGCTGCGTCGTTTTTCAGGCGCAGGTTTTCGATCAGGGTATCGAGCAATCTGTTTGGGTTGTACTGCAGCAGATCGTCGGAGTCCGAATCGCTGTTCATATCAATGCCGACTTGGTTTGTCATGATGTTATTGTTCCTTCTGTAGTTGCACTGCAAAGTAAAAAACACTCGGAGCTCGCTCTTGCTGCGTTCATGTTCATTCTTTACTAAAAGGAACGAATTCACACACGGTACGATCCGGGATACAGTTTTTCATAATATATACACAATTGTACAGCAGGATTCAATTTCAGGCTGGAAAGCACTGCAATCTTGCCTGGCACAGAATACGTGTTGTCTTGTTGCAACACCTATTTATTCTTTAATATGCTCTATGATAGAACAAAAATTGTACTTTGACAAAAGTTAAGTATAAAACCATTTTTGTATCCCGTGCCGCACAACAGGCTGGCGAACGAGGCTGGCGCGATGTTAGCGACTCCACCATAGACCTCTTTGCAGGCCGCTTCAACATCGCTTACGCTTTCTTACAAGTAATATTATAACTTTACACTGACTTTCGGTTAGCGTGCGCGCACTTGCCGGATAGCCTTGCCCAAGTCGATCACCGACATGGCATAAAAATAACTTCTGTTGTACTGAGTTATAGCAAAGAAGTTATTGGTTGCCAAGCTATACTCAGTTGCTTCCGAACCATTTTGTAAATCGATCAAGCCGAACAACATGTTTTGTGGCGGCGGCGAGACGGGGCTGACGCCGGCCGCCTGCAACTCGTCCAGCCGGTACTTGGCCTGCAAGCCCTGGCCGATGAATTTTTCCCATGCGTGGCTGGATGAAACGGTGACCGGGTAGACACTGATGGCCGGATCGTCGCGGCGCCAGCCGTGTTCGACGAGGAAATGCGCCACGCTGCCGATGGCATCCGTGGTCGAATTGCGCAGGTCGATGTGACTATCGCCATCGAAGTCCACCGCATATTTCATGATGCTGCTCGGCATGAACTGGGGCAGGCCGATGGCGCCCGCGTAGGAGCCGAGCAAGGTCAGCGGATCGATGCCATCCTTGCGCGCGAACAGCAGCGCGTTTTCCAGTTCGCCCTTGAAAAATTCCATGCGCGCCGCGCGCGTCGGGCTTTCCGGATAAGAAAATGCCAGGGTGGTCAGCGCGTCGAGCACGCGGAAGCGTCCTGTGTTGCGGCCATACACGGTTTCCACGCCGATGATGCCGACGATGATCTCGGCCGGCACGCCATACTCGCGTTCGGCGCGCTCCAGCGCTTGCGCATTTTCTTCCCAGAATTTCACGCCCGCATTGATGCGCACCGGCTCGATGAAGCGGGCGCTGTAGGCTTGCCAGTTCTTCGGTTTGCCGGGCGGCGCCGGTTTCATCAGCTGCACCGTCGATTCCACATAGCGCACCTTGCCGATCAGCGTGTCGAGTTCGGCACGGTCAAAGCCATGCTTGGCGGACATGTCGTCGAGGAAGGCGCGGACCTCTTTCCAGTTGGCATAGTCGACAAACTCGCCTTCGAAGTCGAACTTCGCCGGCGCTTTCTTTGCGGCAGGTTTGCCGGCAGCCTTCTTGACGGGCTGGGCCTTGGCCGCGCGCACGGCCTTGGCACGGTCGGCGGCCGAAATATTGCTGTTTTCGCCGGCATGCACGTTGGCCAGGCACAGGGGAAGGGAGAGCAGCAGGGACAGGGCGGGGTATTTGATCGGTAACAAGGAGCGTCTCATCGGCATTGGGTTAACAGGCGGCGCAAGCTGCGCCGCGCGCGGAGGTGGTCGTCTGGGCTGGCATTACCATACTTCATCGCGGCATAGATTGCCAGAAAGCGTGCGATGGCGGCGTGCGCCTCGGGCGTGGCCGTGCCCGCCGCCAGCCGGGCAGCATAACCGTGCGGGCCTTCGTGTGGCGCACGGCTGTAGCCGCGCCGTGCCTGCAGGCGGCAAAAGCGGGCATACAGGCGGTCGAGCGGATCGCCGGGCCGATGCCGGGTCCGGTACACGAGGCCGCCGGCCAGCGCGGCGGCCAGGGCCAGCACGGCACAGGCCAGCGCGATGCTGTTCGCCGGCAGGCTGCGCAAGCCATCGAGCATGGCGCGCTGGCGCTGCGGCGTGGCATCGAGCACCCAGTTGTTCCACGCGTGCTGGGCCTGCTGCCACTGCTGCTGCCAGGCAGCGATGGCGCGCCGCTGCCGCCGTCGAGTCCCACCAGCGCGCGCCAGGCGGTCAAT
>NZ_NRDQ01000166.1 GCF_002878455.1 Janthinobacterium sp. AD80 | reverse complement strand
GGCGCCGGCCGGCAGGCGCGCCAGGGCCGCCAGCGCGGCCGTGATGCGCGGGTTCAGGGCCGTATTGTCCATGCCCGCCTTGCCGCTCAGGCGCAGGTGCTCCAGGCCGCGCCGCTGCTGCAGCAGGCGCGTGCCTTCCTGCAACTGGCGCACATAGGCAATGCCCTGCTGCGCATCCTGCGCCTGCGCCAGCGACTTGCCCAGCTCCGAGATCAGCAAGGTGGTTGCCAGCGCCAGGGGCAGCAGGAATACCAGGCAGACGAGCATGAATTTGGGGAGCAGGCGCAAGCGCTGCATGAGGCGGATGGCGGGGGTGAGGAGCATTTTCATCGGATTTCCAGGAAAGAGTGGCAACATTTCTGCAGTGCAATGTTGCCTGCGGATTGTGACCCCTTGATGAAGTGCGCAGCGGCAGGCCGGTTTTGCCGTTCGCCAGAGTGAAGCAGTTCACACGGAAGGCCGATCCTTCTGTAAAATCGAGGGTTTTTTGCGAGGGCCATATTATGGTCACCAATATGGCCAACGAGAACGACATCCACACCCCCGATTCCAGCGACAATGCGGACAATGCCGCCGATACCGCCACCGCCGCCACGGGCAGCAAGGCGCCGGCCGTGATCGCGCGCGAAGTCAAGCGCCGCCGCACCTTCGGCATCATTTCCCACCCGGATGCGGGTAAAACCACGCTGACGGAAAAACTGCTGCTGTTCTCGGGCGCGATCCAGATGGCCGGTACCGTCAAGGCGCGTAAATCGGGCCGCCATGCGACGTCGGACTGGATGGAGATCGAGAAGCAGCGCGGCATTTCCGTCGCTTCCTCGGTGATGCAGTTCGAATTCCGCGACCACGTCGTCAACCTGCTCGACACCCCGGGGCACCAGGACTTCTCGGAAGATACCTACCGCGTGCTGACGGCCGTCGACTCGGCGCTGATGGTGATCGATGCGGCCAAGGGCGTGGAAGCGCAGACGATCAAGCTGCTGGCCGTGTGCCGCATGCGCAATACGCCGATCGTCACCTTCATGAACAAGATGGACCGCGAGACGCGCGATCCGCTGGAACTGCTCGACGAACTCGAATCGGTGCTGAAGATCCAGTGCGCGCCCGTCACCTGGCCTATCGGCATGGGCAAGAACTTCCGCGGCGTGTACCACCTGCTGAACGACGAGATCATGCTGTTCAAGGCCGGCGAGGAAAAGGCCGACGGCGCCTTCGAGATCATCAAGGGCATCGACAATCCGCGCCTGCAGGAGATGTTCCCGCTGGAGATGGATCAATTGCGCATGGAAGTGGAGCTGGTGCACGGTGCCTCGCATCCGTTCAACCTGGAAGAATTCCTCTCCGGCGTGCAGACGCCCGTGTTCTTCGGCTCGGCCATCAACAACTTCGGCGTGCGCGAGATCCTGTCCGCGCTGGTCGATTGGGCGCCGGCGCCGCGCGAGCGTGATGCCACAGTGCGTTCCGTCGATCCGACCGAGCAGCCATTCACCGGCTTCGTCTTCAAGATCCAGGCGAACATGGACCCGGCGCACCGCGACCGCATCGCCTTCTTGCGCGTGTGCTCGGGACGTTTCGAGCGCGGCATGAAGGTCAAGCATTTGCGCCTGGGCCGCGAGATCAAGGTATCGAACGTGGTGACCTTCATGGCTTCCTCGCGCGAACAGGTGGAAGAAGCGTACGCAGGCGACATCATCGGCTTGCCGAACCATGGCAACATGCAGATCGGCGACAGTTTTTCCGAAGGCGAGATGCTGACGTTTACGGGCATCCCGTACTTCGCGCCGGACTTCTTCCGCTCGGTGCGCATCCGCAACCCGCTGAAGATCAAGCAGCTGCACAAGGGCTTGCAGCAGCTGGGCGAAGAGGGCGCGGTACAGGTCTTCAAGCCGGTGCAGGGCGGTGAACTGATCCTCGGCGCCGTCGGCGTGCTGCAGTTTGAAGTGGTGGCCAGCCGTCTGCTCAACGAATATGGCGTCGACGCCGTGTTCGAAGGCACCAGCATCAGCAGCGCGCGCTGGGTCAGCTGCGACGACAAGCGCATCCTGAACGACTTCGAAAACGCGCTTGGCCACAACGTGGCCTACGATGCGGCCGGCAACATGGCCTACCTGGCGACGTCCGGCGTGAACCTGCGCCTGACGGAAGAGCGCTGGCCGAAGCTGACATTCCACGCCACGCGCGAGCATTCGGCCAAGCTGGCTTGATGTGGTGCTAGTGTCGGGTTACGCGCCATGCGCTAACCCGACCTATGCCTATGCTTTGAGGCGCTGGTGGTGTCGGCTTACGCGCTCTGCGCTAACCCGACCTACGCCGATGGCGCGGGCATGCGGTAGCTCGGATCAGGCCAACGGCCCTTATCCGTCAACATTCAATATTCCAAGCATCATCTGCGGTAGGTCGGATTAGCGCGGCAACGCCGCGCGTAATCCGACGCCATCGTTGGCGCCATCAAGCCGGCATGCTCGTGCGGGTGCTCCAGTCGCGCCGCTCGAGCAGCAATGCCGTCAGCTGCGCCGCCGTCATCGGGCGCGCGAAGAAAAAGCCCTGCGCATTGTCGCAACCCGCCTTGCGCAAGAATTCTACCTGCTGCAAGGTTTCCACGCCTTCGGCCACCACTTTCAAATGCAGGCTGTGCGCCATGGCGATGATGGCCGTGACGATGGCTTCGCCCTCGCCGGGCAGGTCGTGCACGAAGCTGCGGTCGATTTTGAGCTGGTCGATGGGCAGGCGCTTCAGGTAGGACATCGAGGAATAGCCGGTGCCGAAATCGTCGACCGACAGGTGGATGCCCGTTTCCTGCAGGCGCCGCATCAGTTCCACGTTGGCGTGCACATTGTCCATCAGCACGCCTTCCGTGATTTCCAGCTCCAGCAAGCCATGCGGCAACTGGGTCTCGTGCAGGATGGCGCGGATATCATCCATCAGTCCCGGGTCGCGCGCCTGGCAGGCCGACAGGTTGACGGCCACGTGTTCCAGCGAATCGAGCAGGCCCGCCTTGCACCAGACGGCCGCCTGGCGGCACGCGCTTTGCAGCACCCAGCGCCCGAGGTCGACGATGATCCCGCTTTCCTCGGCCACGGGGATGAATTCGGCGGGGCTCAGCTGGCCCATCTCGCGGCAGTTCCAGCGTATCAGCGCTTCCACGCCGACGATGCGGCCGCTGCGCAAGTCGATCTGCGGCTGGTAGTGCAGATACAGTTCCTCGTTTTGCAGCGCGCGGCGCAGGTTCGCTTCCATGCGCAGGCGGCGCTGGGCACGCAGTTCCATTTCCGGCTGGAAGACGGCGTAGCGGTTCTTGCCCTGGTGCTTGGCGTGGTACATGGCCGTATCCGCATTGCGCGTCAGGGTCGCCACATCCTGCGCGTCGAACGGATACAGGCTCACGCCGATGCTGGCGCTGACATACAGCTGGTGGCCTTCAAGGCCGAACGGTTCGGCCAGCACGGCGAGGATCTTGCGCGCCACGCTGGCCATCTCCGAGCTGTCGTCGGCCGGTTCGACGATGACGACGAATTCGTCGCCGCCGATGCGGCAGATGATGTCGGTGGTGCGCAGGATGGCCACCAGACGCTCGGAAACAAGCTTGAGCAGCTGGTCGCCGCAATGGTGGCCCAGGGTGTCGTTGACGACCTTGAAGTTGTCCAGGTCCAGCAGCAGCAGGCCCACGCTGCTGTCCTGGCGGTCGGCGCGCGCCAGCGCGTAGGCCAGCGCATCGTTGAATTCATGCCGGTTCGGCAGCTGCGTGACAGGGTCGACGTGGGCCAGGTAGTGCAAATGGTTTTCCGCGTGCTGGGCGGCGATGCGCGTGCGGCGCACCATCAGCACCGTCAGGCCGAACGCGCACAGGATCACCAGCAGGGTGAAGGCGGCAAACTGCGCCAGGCTGCGGTACTGTGCAGCCAGGCTGGTGCGCAGGAGCAGCGCGCCGCCGCCCGGCAAGGGCTTGAGGATGGTGGCGTTGCCCGCGAGGAAGCTGACCTGCGTACCCGTGCGCGGCGCGGCCGGTGCCGCGTCGGCGCCGCTGCGCGCAAAGCGGGCGAACGGTGCGCCATACGGATTGTAGAGCAGTGCCTGCTGCACATGCGGCGCCGCCACGAGGGGGGCGAGAACTTGCTCTGCTGCAATGGGATTGTTCTGGCGCAAGGCCACGGTGGCGGCGGGGGCCAGCATGTCGGCCTGGATCTGCAGGCTGCGCTGCAACGAGGCCTGCAGGGAAAACCACTGGAACAGCACCAGCAGCAGGCCGGCACCGGCCAGCATGGCCGCCGCCGCCATCAAGTTCAGCCTGGCTATCCGGTCGCCGCGCAACTGCGCCGACGGCAGCGTCAGTGGCGCCATCATGACCCCGTTCCCTGCCGGCCCCGCCCGCTGCCGCCCCGTGTATATCTGCCTCGCCCTGCCATGCTATACGTTCCAGTCTGATGAAAACCGAAGTGAGCCGGAACTCTCAACGTGTTGTTAAGGCCGACATATTGTCATTTTGTAGCGTGAAAGTACAGGGCGCCTGGAAATGCATGCCCGCGCCACGGTGTATTTACTGCAAGTAGTAACTGTTGCAGCACAGTCTGACAAATGCACGGCACGTGGTGTGGGCGTGTCTTTCTAATAATAATCCAGGATTGATTTTAATCCTTTTTTTGCTCGGCGGTTTTTTCTGACCAAAGACATGCCGGTTGTCAATACAATGCCATGCGGAATAATTTGCAGCGGCCCGCTAAATGGGCGCGCGGCCTGCGGTTTTTATTGCGCGTGTAAATATTACATTGCAAGTCATTGATTTTAATAAATTTTAAGAGGGAATGCGCGAACGCTATGGCCTTGCTGCGCGAGTTCGTCCATAATCCGCTGATGATGGACGTTCTGATGCTGTTTGTTTTGTCTCGCGCGGCCACGCAAGATGCCGCCAGCAAAACCAGACGCCGCCCTAATGATAATCAGTGAGGATATCTTGGAAAAAAAACCAAAAATTATTTTGTCGTCACAAGACCTGGAACGACTGGAAGCGTTGTTGTATGCCTTGGGAAATAACCTGTCGCCGGACAAGGCCGCCTTGCTCGATGAGCTGGGCCGCGCCGAGGTGCTGGAGCCGCGAGAAATTCCGCCCACCGTCGTGACGATGAATTCCACCGTGCGCTTCACGGTAGAGAACAAGGAAGAATTCTGCATGACGCTTGTGTATCCGAAGGATGTGGAAGGCCAGCCCGACCGTATTTCCGTGCTGGCGCCCGTCGGCAGCGCACTGCTGGGGCTGTCCGTTGGCGACAGCATCGCCTGGCCCATGCCCGGCGGCGTGGTCAAGGTCAAGATCGAGGAAATCGTCTATCAGCCTGAACGGGCCGGCGAGTACCACCGCTAAGCGCGGCAAGCACCATGGCGGACGGCGCCCGCCGTTCGCCCGCCAGGCCGTGCCTAGCAATCATCCGCTATTGCGTTGCACGCGCACCACCAGCCATCCGGCCACGACCGTAAACGTGACGATGATGGCGACGATGATCCAGAATCCCTGCGGATGCTGGGCCAGCGGAATCCCTCCCACATTCATGCCCAGCATGCCGGCAATGATATTGATCGGCAAGGCCAGCACGGTGACGATGGTCAGCACGAACAGGCTGCGGCTGTTTTCCTCGTTGACGCGGGCGGCAATTTCCTCCTGCAGCAGCTTGATGCGTTCCTGCAAGGATGACATGTCGCTGAGCACGACGGAAAACTCCTCCGTCGACTGGCGCAATTCCAGGCTGTCGAGCTCCGATATCCACGAAGGCGGGCGTTGCAGCAGGCGGAACAGGGCCGCCGGTTCCGGTGCCAGCAGGCGCTGCAGCCGCACCAGCACGCGCCGCATGGCGCCCAGGTCTTCGCGTTTCGGTACCAGCCGCCCGGCCAGCAAGTGATCCTCGATATCGTCGACCCTGGCCACGGCGTCGCGCACGATGTTGACCAGCACGTCGGCCTGGTCGCGCAGCAGGTGGATCAGCAGTTCCACCGACGAGCGTATCGGCTCATGGTTCTTGATGACGGCCTGGCGCAGGCGCTCGATCGACTGCAGCGGCGCGCGGCGCGCCGTGATGACGAGGTTTTGCGCCACGCTGGCCCACATGGTGGAAATGTCGGACGCCTCGAACGAGAAATTGTGCACCACATCGTTGACCACGGCGATCAGGGTGTTTTCCGCCTGTTCGATGCGCGTCGAGCGCGAACCCTGGTGCAGGGTTTCATAGAATTCGCCGGCCAGCTGCGTGTGCGCCATCAGCCATTTTTCGCTGGCCGCGTGCGACAGGTTGAAATGCAGCCAGACGAATTCGTGCGCCGGGTGCGCCGCGCCCGGGGCCAGCCAGGCCAGCGCGGCGGTCGAGTCCAGCGCCAGCGGCTGTGCTGCGCGGCCAAACAGGAAACCCCAGACGAGGCCCGAGGTGTCCGAGCCATAGGTAAAGCCGGCATTGTCCATCGCCATCGTGAATCTTTCTCGCGCAGTGTCATTGATCGTCGCGCGATTCTAATACATGGATGTGTCGGGAGAATGACAAGGCCACCGCGATGGGTGGCCTTGTGCTGACTACGGCCGCGTTTTAACTGCGGCGCGGATTATCTGGGCGGCGGTCGTCGCGGTTCGGCACGCCGTCATGGTCGCGGTCGTGGCGGTTGCCATTGTCGCGGTCATAGCGGTTCGGGATGCCGTCGCGGTCACGGTCGCCGTTCGGGCCGCGCGACCAGCGGCCTTGCTCCATCTGCCAGCGGCCATCGCGCTGGTTCCAGGCCGGTGGCGCATACACATAGCCGGGGCGTTCGGCGATCCACACGCCCGGGGTCCAGGCGTAGCGCTGGCTGCGCCATTCCCAGTGGCCTGGGGCCCAGACATAGCCATGGCGGGCGCGCGGGATGGCTTCACGGCGCGGTGGCGGCGGGGCGATGCGGATCTCGTCGTAGCGCACGGGCTGCACCTGCGCCGCGATCCAGCCGCCCCGGTCCAGGCGCCAGCGGTTGTTTTCCTGCACCCAGGCGGCGCGGCGGTACTGGTTGCCGTTGCGTTCGCGCAGCCATTCGCCGCCCGTCCAGACGTGGCGCTGGCCGTCCCAGTTCCAGTAGCCCGGTGCCCAGACATAGCCGCGGCGCGGCGCGGGCACGCTTTCAAACCGGGGCGGAGGCGGGGCGTTGCCGATGACAATGCTGACGCCGACCTGGCTTTGCGCCATCGCTTGCGCGGGCAGGAAAGCCGCGGTGCTGATGGCAAGCATGGCTGCTGCGTAGAGTGTGATGGGTTTCATGTTGTGCTCCATTTCGGTGATTGCGTGAAATGGACTATAGCGACTTGCCGGCGGCGTTTTAGCCTTTGATTCAACTTATTACAATTGACACAATACTGTGTGTCCGTGTATCCGTGGCCGATACAAATGCGCTGACATGGCGGCCTGGCGTGGCGTGCGTCCATCCTGCGCCAGGCGGCGTGGGGTCAGCATGCATGGCTCACAGGGTGCTGGCGGTGGCATTGCCCAGCATGGCCTGGCGTTCCTCGAGCAGCGAGAGGTGTTTTTCCTGCGCCGTCAGGCGCTTGGCGCTGACCACCACCACGGGGATGGCGCCAGCCTGCGCCACCTCGGCCGTTCTGGCTGCCGATGGCTGCATGAAGCTGGCATAGCTGGCGGCGCAGGCGATGGCGACGGCGACGGTGAAGATGGCTTCCATGTTTTTCAGGGCTTTTTTTGGCGTGTTCATGATGTTTTCCTTTCGGGGGGGGCGGGTGGGTATGCATGCACTGTAGCCATGCCCGCGGCGCATCGCCATGGCCTTGCGACCGGACGCGGTTTTGGCGGGATGGCCGGTAAAAAAGCGGCGCTGAAATGCCTACGCATGGGGCCGGCAAGCCGACCGCTTGAATTGAGGCCTAAATCGCCCTGTATCCGGGCATATGAATGCAATTGCCGCGTGGCATTATTTGACGCTGCACACTGCCGCGCGCGGCAAGTGCAGGGCCAGCTGTCCTGCTAGAATCGGCATGGCGGCCCCGTCGCGCGGATAAAAATATCATCAGGAGTCTCACATGTTCCAATTGTTTGGTTTTGGCGGCGCCCGCTGTCCCCGTTGCGAGCACAGGAACGGCGCCGCCGCCGGCTATTGCGCGCAATGCGGCCTGTCGCTGGGCGCTCCCGGCAGCGACGCCGTGCTGCATGCCAATCAATGGCGCCTGTCCGAGGAACAGCTGGCCCTGTTCTTCGGCGTGCGCGAACTGTCCTCGCTGTTTGGCGGCGCCGCGCGCCGGCTGCAGGTGCCCGCCGAGTCGCGGGCCTGGATCGTCCAGTCGGACGCTTTCACCTTGATACCCGCCGGCGAGTACGACAGCACGGCCTTCTTTGCCCGCCTGCCGGCGCTGCTGCCGGCGCGTCCGGCCGAGGTGCTGATCGCCCGCGCCGATGCCTTGTCCCTGGAATTCGACCTGCCCGACCTGGCCAGCACGGAACTGCTGGGTGTTGCCGCCTCCCTGCGCATCGACATTGCGCTGGGCCAGCCCGACGCCTTCGCGCGCCAGTTCATGCGTGCGCCGGGCGCCGTCACGCGCGCCCACCTGCACGCCTTGCTGCTGCCGTCCGTGCGCCAGATCGCGCTGGAATTCATCGGCAGCCGCGCGCTGCGCGACATGGATGCGAATGCCGACTTGCGGCCCGAATTGAACGAACGCCTGCAATCGGCGCTGACGCAGCGCCTGGCGCCCAGCGGCCTGGCCGTGGCGCGCGTGGAGACCATCAGCCTGCGGCACGACAAGCGGGCCGGCGGCGATGCGGGCGACGCTTGCATCGGCACGCTGTGGCTGGGCGGCTTGCCGGCGCAGGAACTGGAGCAACACAGCCTGGAGCGCATGAAACAGCTCGACCAGCTGTATGACGAGGAAGAGTGGCAGCGCATCCGGCGCGAGGAAATGGCCGCGCGCCATGCGCACCGCCGCGCGGAACTGCGGCAGGATGCGACCCTGGAAAAGGCCGAACTGGGCCACCAGGAAGCGGAACGCCTGCAGGCCCTGCGCGGGCGCCAGATCGACCTGTATGGGCGCATCCTGGAAGCGAAGTCGCGGCGCCAGGCGCTCGACCATGGCGCGGCGCTGGCGCTGGGCGAACTGGAGCAGGAACTGGCGCAAAAGGGCGCGCATCGCGCCGACGAGGCGGCCAACTGGGAACATGTGCGCGCGCTGGCAGCCATCAAGATGCGCAGCGAGCTGGAATTGTCGCAGCTGAACGGTCGCGAACAGATCCAGCTGGCGCAGCAGCGCTTTACGCACCAGGTGCATTTGCAGTCGATCGCCCAGCAAATCGAGAGCGCGCTGCTGATCGATGACGAAGCGGGCCGCCGCGCCCAGCTGGCGCGCTTGCGCCAGGCCGAGATGGAGGCGGCGCAGCGCGAAGCGCAGCTGGAAGCGGAACAGCACAAGGCCGCCTGGCAGGGCCTGATGCTGGCCAACGCGGCGCGCAAGCGCGAAGCGGAGCGGGTGCAGGAATGGGAAGAGCAGATGCAGCTGGCGCGCCAGCGCGAACTGCTGCGCGCCGAGGCGCACAAGGATGAAGCGGCGCAGGTGCAGGCGGCGGAAATCGCCGAAAAGCTGGCGGCGCTGCGGCGCGGCGGCGCGCGCGAGGACGCCATCGCGCAGCAGGAAAAGCTGCTGCGCACCATCGAGGCGGACGGCGTGCATGCACGCCAGCTGCAGCAGCAATCGCAGCTGGCGCAGCTCGATGCGCTGGCCATCGAGGAACAGCGCCAGCAGCTGCGCCAGCTGGAGCAGGAAGCGCAATGGCAGCGCGACTTGCTGGCCATGGCGCAGCAGCGCGAGAGCGACTATGCGCGCTGGAAGGGCGAGTATGAATCGCTGCTGGCGCAGCAGGCGCATGCGGCCGAACTGGCGCGCATCGACATCGACCGCGCCGAGAAGATCGGCTCCCTGAGCGACACGGGCAAGCTGGCCATGGCGGCCGGGCCGAACGCGGCCGCGCTGGCGCAAGTGCTCAAGGTGCAGCTGCAGGCGGGCATGAGCGCCGAGCAGATACACGCGCTGGCGGCCCTGGCGGCGGCCGAGAACAGCATCGCGCCGCTGGAGGCCATGCGCATGGCGCAGGACAGCGTGGCGCAGGAACGCGGCTACCTGGAAGGCCAGTTTGATCGCGACCGGCGCCAGCAGCTCGACCTGATCAACCTGCAGAACGCGGCGCACGCGCATGGCCTGTCGGCGCAGGCCCAGCTCGGTGTGGCCGTGGCGCAGGCGCTGCAGCCGCAGCCTGGTGGCGGGTCCGCGCCGCTGCGCTGCAAGAACGGCCATGCGCAGCGCGCCGGCCACCCGGAAGACAAATTTTGCGCCGCCTGTGGCGCCGCCCTGCAGCCCTGATTGGAAGCGTTTCACCATAGATGATGCAAAAAGCACGAGACAAGCTGCGGGAACTGCGCGCCCTGCATGACGACGGGCTGCTCAGCGAGCAGGAATTTGAACGCCGCAAGAACGCCATCCTCGACGCCGAATATGCGCCGCCGGGCGCCGCGCCCGTGTCCGCGCCGCTGCCGGTGCGCCAGGGTACGGAACTGGGCTTCATGACGGGCCAGGAAATCGGTCCGCAAAACCGCCGCTACCGGCTCGAACGGCTGATCGGCACAGGCGGCATGGGCCAGGTGTGGCAAGCCACGGACCTGGCCACGCACGCTGAGCTGGGCAGCAGCGAAATGGTGGCGCTGAAGATTTTGCCGCCGCAGCTGACGCAAAGCCCCACGCACGCCAAGCTGCTGATCGAGGAAGCCACGCAGGCGCGGAAACTGGCACATGAAAACATCGTGCGCGTCTACGAATGGGCGCAGGATCCGGCCACGGCCAGTTATTTCATCATCATGGAATGCCTCGATGGCGAAGACCTCGAGCACTACCTGGGGCGCCAGGGCGCGCTGCCGCTGGCCACGGTGCAGGAACTGCTGCATCCGGTGGCCGAGGCCCTGTCGTATGCGTGGGAAAAACACAAGCTGGTGCACCGCGATCTGAAGCCGGGCAATGTCTTCCTGACGGCCAAGGGCGACATCAAGCTGCTAGACTACGGCATCGCTTCGCGCGTGCGCAACGCGGGCAGCAGCCTGGGGCTGGAAACGCCGAACGCCGGCACGCAGGGCTACCGCGCGCCCGAGGCGGGCACCTACCAGCGCCAGCCCAGCCCGCGCCTCGACGTGTATGCGGTGGCCGTGATGATCTACCAGATGCTCGAAGGGCGCATGCCGTTCGACGACACGCGCAGCGCCAGCCATTTGCCGTCCGCACCGCAGGCCCTCAACGCGCAGCAGTGGCAAGTGCTGCAGAACGGCTTTTCGCTGACGGCCGAACTGCGCCCGCAATCCGTGCAAGCCCTGCTCGAAGGACTGGAGCGGGCCGCCGGCCCGTCGCCCGAGGAACTGGCGGAGCTGGCGCGCCAGGAGCAGGCGCGCCTGGCGCAGCAGCAAAAGCAGGCGGCCCTGGCGGCCGAACAGGCGCGCGAGGAAGAACTCAAACAGGCGCGTGTGCGGCAGGAAGAACTCGATCAGCGCCGCAAGGCCGAGATCCAGGCGGCCGCGCTGGAAAAGCAGCGCCAGGACAAGCTGCGCCGCGAGCAGGAGGCACAGCGCCATTTCGAGGCCGAAGAGGCGCGCAAGCTGCGCAAGGAAGCGCTGCGCGGCCAGCTGCGCGCGCGCCGCGAAGCCGATGCGGCCACCGCCCTGCAGGAACACCAGGAGTTGCAGCGCA
>NZ_NRDQ01000165.1 GCF_002878455.1 Janthinobacterium sp. AD80 | reverse complement strand
GGATGTCGCGCCCGCGCCAGCGGAAAGCTGCCAGCGCGCCACCCGTGGCCGGATGGACGTCGGCGCGGCAGTCGCCGTGCGCCAGGGTGAAGGGAGACTGCTGCTTCATTTTCAGCCTCAGCCTTTCAAGCCGCCGGAGGTCAGGCCGCTGACGACCTTTTCCTGGAAGATCACGATCAGCACGACGATCGGCACGATGGCCACCACCAGCGCCGCGGAAATGATCGGCCACGGGAAGGCGAACTCGCCCTGGTACAGCTGGATGCCGACGGGCAGGGTGCGGTAAGCCACGGCCGAATTCATCGACAGCGCCAGCAGGAACTCGTCCCAGGAATTGACGAACGCCAGGATGGCGGCCGTCGCCACGCCAGGCGCGGCCAGCGGCAGCACGATGCGCCACAGGGCGCTGATGCGGGTGCAGCCGTCAAGCATGGCCGCGTTCTCGATATCGCGCGGGATATCCTGGAAAAAACTCACCATCATCAGGGTGCAGATCGGCAGGTTCAGCACCGTGTACGGCAGCACCAGCGCCCAGTAGGAGTTCAGCAAGCCCAGGCTGCGCATGATCTCGAACAGCGGCACCATCAAGGTCACCAGCGGGAACATCGATACGCCGATGATGGCGGTGAGGATCAGGCCGCGGAAGCGCAGGCGCAGACGGGCGATCGCATACGCGGCCAGCGCGCTGATGAAGAGGCTTAGCAGGGTCGACAGGCCGGCCACGATCAGGCTGTTGGTCAGGAACGTCAGCAGCGGCTGGTCCTGGAAGGCCGAGATGAAATTGCCGATGGTCGGTTCGTGCGGCCAGTAGGTGATCGGCTTTTGCGTCAGTTCGCCCTCGGTCTTCAGCGAGGTGAAAAGAATCCACAGGGCGGGGAAGACGCCGTTGAGGATGACGATCGCGGCGGCGAACCAGCGCAGGCGCTTCGATGAAAACAGGCCGCTCATTCTTTGTCTCCTCTTACATATTTCAGGTATACGAACGTGGTGGCCATCGACAGCAGGAACATGAAGACCGCCAGGGTCGAGCCGTAGCCCACGTCCAGGTAGTCCACGGTATTGGACTGGATGTACATGGCCAGGGTCTTGGTTTCATCGCCAGGGCCGGGCATGTTGTACGGAATATCGAAGGACTGGATGGCCGTCAGGGTGCGGAAGATCAGCGCCACCAGCATCGATGGCACCAGCAGCGGCAGGGTCACTTCCGTAAATTGCTTCCACTTGCTGGCGCCGTCCACCTCGGCCGCTTCATACAGCGAGGCGGGGATGGTTTGCAGGCCGGCCAGCAAGATCAGGGCCATGAACGACGAGGTTTTCCAGATGGTCGTGATGCAGATGGCGGCCATCGTCAGCGCGGGCGAATTGAACCAGATCTGCGGTTCCCAGCCCAGGCCGGGGATCAGCAGGTCGATGCGGCGGATGATGTCGTTCACCAGGCCGTATTCGCTGTGGAAGAACCAGGCGAAGATCAGGCCGACGAAGGCCAGCGGCAAAGCCCACGGCAGCAGCAGCGCCAGGCGCACGGGCCAGCGGTATTTGAACGGCATGTTGGCCAGCATGGCCAGGCCCAGGCCCGCCACCAGCGCGCCCGGTACGGTGACGACGGTGATGATGATGGTGTTTTTCAAGGACTTCCAGAACAGGCTGTCTTCCAGCGCCATTTTGTAGTTGTCCAGGCCCACGAAACTGGGCAGGCCGCCGCCGGACAGGCGGATGTCGAAAAAGCTGTTGTAGATCAGTTTGCTGACCGGGTAGGCCACGATCAGCAGTAAAAACAGAATCGCCGGCGTCAGCAGGACCCAGGCCAGCGTGGATTCGCTGGGGTCCGTGATGCGGCTTTTCAGGGTGCGTTGCCTCATGATTTCCTCGTCTCTTGCTATGCGGGTACTGGTGCATCCATGGCCGCCGCTCTTGCTGGCGGCTGGGCGCGATTCAGGCGGACGGCATGCCATCCGCCCTGTCATTTAGCGCAGGATGCGCTTGACCCGGTTTTCGATCTCGGCCACGCCGGCCGCCGGCGTTTTCACGCCCGCCATCACGGCATTCGTATTCACGCGCACGGCTTCCGACACTTCGCTGTAGCGCGGCGTGACGGGGCGCGAGCGGGCGCTTTGCACCACCGGCAGCGCATCGGCGAACCAGCCATTGGCGGCCAGCACTTCCTTGTCCTGGTAGACGGACGGGTAGACGGGCAGGTTCGAGGCCTTGATGGCCAGCTGCTTCGACACTTCCGGGCTCGACAGCCAGCGCACCAGCTTGGCCGATGCTTCCTTGTTCTTCGAGTACGAAGATACGGCCCACTGCCAGCCGCCAATGCACGAGGCCGGCTTGCCGCCCGCCATGGCCGGCAGGCTGACCACGCCGACTTTGTCCTTCACGCTGCTGTCGGCGCCATCCTGGAAGTGGTTCCAGGCATAGCCCCAGTTGACGGCGAACAAGACGTTGCCGGCCTGGAATTCCTTGCGCGTATCGTCGGTGGCCACTTCGGCGATGTTTTTCTTCGCCACGCCCTGGTCGACCAGCTTGCGCCACATGGCCAGGCCCGCTTCAGCCTTGGGCTTGTCCAGGCTCAGCTTGCCGTTGGTGATCAGCTCGCCGCCCTGGCTCCAGTACGGCAGCAAAAAGGTGCAGACGGCGCCTTCGATGGCCTTGCCCTGGAAGCTGATGCCTTGCAATTCCGGATTCTTTTCGCCGGCCTGGATGGTGCGCGCCACGGTGGCCAGCTCATCCCAGGTTTTCGGCGGCGCCAGCTTGTACTTGGCCAGCAAGTCCTTGCGGTAGTAGAGGAACATGGCGTCGGCAAAGGCGGGCAGGGCCACGACCTTGTTGTCGACCATATTCGCCTGCTTGTAGGCGGGCAGGTACTGGCCCATGATCTTGTCGCGGTCGGCGCCCAGGTATTTGTCCAGGCTTTCGATCCAGCCAGCCGAGGCATATTGCGCAGGGCGGATGATGTCGATCAGGAACACGTCCAGGGTCGAGTCGCCGGCCGACAGCACGGTGTTCAGGTATTTCTGCTGCAGTTCCGACGTGGCGCCGCCCGTTTCCAGGTCGATCTTGACGCCGGGATTGGCCGCCATGAACTTGGCGAACAGCTCGCGCATGACTTCGGGGCGTTCCTGGCCGCCGACGAAGACCTTGACGGTTTGCGCATGAACGCTGGTGGCAAGGACGAAGGTGGCGCCGAGCGCCAGGACGAGGGATTTGATACGCATGATGCTTGTCTCCTGTTTTTGGAATGGGTATGTCGCTGGTGCGCGGCTTATCGGGAGGGCAGAACCGCGCCCCCTTGCGGATCGAACAGATGGAATTTCTCCATGTCCAGCTGCACCGTCACTTGCTGCCCTGGCGCCAGGGCGAAGGTGGGCGGCAGGCGCGCTGTCAGCTCGCCGCCTTCGCACTGGAAGATGACCAGGGTTTCCGCGCCCAGCGGCTCGACCACCACGACCGTCGCGGCCAGGGCGGCGCTGGCGCTGCCTGCCGCTTCCAGGGTGATGTCTTCCGGGCGGATGCCGAATTCCACGGCGCGGCCGTCGAGCTTGCCGCACGCGGCCTGGCGTGCTGGCGGCAGGGCCAGGCGGGCTTGGCCCAGGACAATCTCGGCCTGGCCGGCGCCGTTGCGCGCCACCTTGGCGCCAAGGAAGTTCATCGGCGGCGAACCGGTGAAGCCGGCGACGAATTTCGACACGGGTTCGTTGTAGATCTGGTCCGGCGTGCCAACTTGCATGATATTGCCACCCGACAGCACGACGATGCGCTCGGCCAGGGTCATTGCTTCGACCTGGTCATGCGTGACGTAAATGGTGGTGGCGCCGATGCGCTGGTGCAGCTTCTTGATTTCCGTGCGCATTTCCGAGCGCAGCAGGGCGTCCAGGTTCGACAGCGGTTCGTCGAACAGGAACAGCTTGGCCTGGCGCACGATGGCGCGGCCCATGGCCACGCGCTGGCGCTGACCGCCGGACAGGGCGCGCGGCTTGCGGTCGAGCAAGTGGTCGATTTTCAGGATGGTGGCGGCGGCACGCACGCGCTGTTCGATTTCCGCCTTCGGGAACTTGCGCAGCTTCAAGCCAAAGCCCAGGTTGTCGAACACGGACTTGTGCGGATACAGCGCATAGTCCTGGAAGACCATGGCGATGTCGCGCTCGCGCGGCGGCAAGTCGTTGACGACCTGTCCCTCGATGGAGATGGTGCCGCCCGTGATGGACTCGAGCCCCGCGACCATGCGCATGAGGGTGGACTTGCCGCAGCCCGAAGGGCCCACGAAGACGACGAATTCGCCTTGCTTGATTTCCAGGTCGATGCCATGAATGACTTCGACGCCGTTGTCGTACTTCTTGACGACCTTTTCCAGTTTTACACCTGACATGCTTGTCTCCAAAAGATGCGAATGACGCGTCTGAGCGCGCTATGTGCGTTGCAACGGTGCGTTGCAACTGAATGATTAGTAGGCGCCTGTGTCGAGGGCTTTCGCCAGCGATGGTTTCAGTGCCGTGATAAAAGCGTTGGCCTGGCGCATCATCATGCCCATGTCCGAGGCGATGGCTACATAGTCATAGCCGTAATGGATGAAAGTGTGCACCATTTCCGGCGAAGGGCCGACAATGCCGATGGGTTTGCCGATGGCGCGCGCGCGGCGGGCCGCGTCGGCAATCGCCGCCTGCACGTCGGGATGGCCGATATTGCCGATATGGCCCATCGCAGCAGACAGGTCGCCGGGCCCGACGAACAGGGCGTCGACGCCCTCGACGGCGGCGATTTCTTCCAGCTGCGCCAGGGCGGCCGGCGTTTCCAGCTGAATAATCGAGAAGACGGCGCCGTTGGCGCGCGTGGCGTAGTCGGGCACGGTGCCATAGCGGCTGGCGCGGTG
Organism: Janthinobacterium sp. AD80; assembly: GCF_002878455.1. Taxonomy (GTDB): domain Bacteria; phylum Pseudomonadota; class Gammaproteobacteria; order Burkholderiales; family Burkholderiaceae_D; genus Janthinobacterium. The sequence goes on along the minus strand of NZ_NRDQ01000165.1, from coordinate 13,541 downwards.
CATGGCGGCAAAACCGCGCGTGCCGGGAATGGCCTGGCCCGGCTGCGGATAGCGGGTGGCGGCCACGGCGCTGCGCGCTTCGGTGGCGTTTTCCACGAACGGGAACATCAGGGTTTGCGCGCCGATGTCGAGCGCGCGCTTGATTTGCACCAGGTCGTTCCAGGCCAGGCGCACGACGGGGCAGGCCGGCGTGCCGCCCAGCGCCTGCAGGATCTGGTAGGCGTCCTGGTAGTCGATGGGCACGTGTTCCATGTCCAGCACCAGCCAGTCGAAGCCGGCGCAGCCCATGGCTTCGGCCGTTACGGGCGTGCCGGCCATCAGCCAGCTGCCCAGCGGTACTGCTTTGTCCGCCAGCAGGGCGCGGAAGCGGTTGTCCAGGATATCCATATTTACTTTGTGCTCTCTATATATGTAGGGAAGGCGGCGGCGTCAGAAAATCGGCGGCTCGGGCGTGGCGGCGTTGCCCAGCAAGAAGTCCAGGTCGCAGCCCTGGTCGGCCTGCGTTACGTGCTCCATGTACAGCTTGGTGTAGCCGCGCGCATATTTCTGCGCCGGCGCCTGCCACTCGGCGCGGCGGCGCGCCAGTTCCTCGTCCGGCACATCCATGTTCAGGCTGCGCGCGGCAATGTCGAGTTCGATCATGTCGCCGTTGCGCACCAGGGCCAGCGGGCCGCCCACGGCCGCTTCCGGCGTCACGTGCAGCACGCAGGTGCCGTAGTGGGTGCCGCTCATGCGCGCGTCGGAGATGCGCACCATGTCGCGGATGCCTTGCTGCAGCAGCTTTTTCGGCACGGGCAGATTGCCCCATTCCGGCATGCCGGGCGCGCCGATGGGGCCGCCGTTGCGCAGGATCAGCACCGTGTTTTCATCGATGTCCAGCTCGGGCGCATGGATGTGCGCCAGCATTTCCGCGTTCGAGTCGAACACCAGGGCGCGTCCGCGATGCTTGGCAAATTTCGGATTCGCGGCCGACGGCTTGATGACGGCGCCGCCAGGGCACAGGTTGCCGCGCAGCACGGCCAGCGCGGCGCCGTCGGCCACCGGCTGCGACACCTTGCGGATGACGCTGTCGTCCAGGCAGACGGCGTCGGCGATGTTCTCTCCCAGGCTGCGGCCCGTGACCGTCAAGGCCGTCAAGTCCAGCTGCGGCGCGATTTCCTTGAGCAGGGCCGGCATGCCGCCGGCATAGAAGAAATCTTCCATCAGCTTGTCGCCGGAAGGGAAGAGGTTGGCGATGACCGGTACTTTTTGCGCCATCGCATCCATTTCATCGAGCGACAGGGCCATGCCGGCGCGCCCGGCAATGGCCGTCAGGTGGATGGCCGCATTGGTCGAGCCACCGAGCGCCATATAAGCGGCCACGCCGTTCGACAGCGAAGCGCGGGTGAAGAAGCGCGATGGCTTCAAGTCTTCCCACACCATGCCCACGATGCGCTCGCCGCACTGCGATGCCATGCGCACGTGGTTGGCGTCCATGGCGGGTATGCTGGTGGCGCCCGGCAAGGTAAAGCCCATGGCTTCGACGATGGACGTCATGGTCGATGCCGTGCCCATGGTGTTGCAGGTGCCGGGCGAGCGCGTCATCTTCGCTTCCAGCTTGATCCACTCGGGCTTGGCGATGTCGCCGGCCACGTAATCGTCCCAGAATTTCTTGGTATGCGTGCCCGCGCCCACGCTCTGGCCACGGTAGCGGTCGTTGAGCATGGGGCCGGCAGGGCAGAAGATGGCGGGGATATCCATGCTGATGGCGCCCATCAGCATGCCGGGCGTGGTCTTGTCGCAGCCGCCCAGCAGCACGGCGCCGTCGATGGGCAGGGAGCGCAGCAGTTCTTCCGTTTCCATGGCGAGGAAGTTGCGGTAGATCATGGTGGTAGGCTTGACCATCACTTCGCCCAGCGACATGGCCGGCAGCTCGACGGGGAAGCCGCCGGCCAGCAGGATGCCGCGTTTGACGGCTTCGGCCCGTTCGCGCAGGTGCGAGTGGCACGGCGACAGGTCGCTCCAGGTATTGATGATGGCGATGACGGGGCGCTCGAGGAATTCCTCACGGCGCAAGCCCATCTGCTGCAGACGCTGGCGGTGGGCGAACGAGCGCATGTCGTCTGGGGCCAGCCAGCGCTGGCTGCGCAGGGATTCCAGCGTGCGGCGGGAGGTAGCGGAGCTCAATGTGTGTCCTTTTCATGTGCCTGGCACGCTGCGTATGGCGTTCCAGTGCTGCTGTCTCGGGTCTTGCCTGCTGCCTTTGTTAGCGCTAACATTGCAAGTACAGCGAAATATAATTTGAATCGCACGGGGCTGTCAACAGATTTAATGCAGGGTGCAGGCGCGCAACCGTTACACTATCGGCATGATTTCATTGGTGCTAATTTCCACTGTGAAATTTCTGTGGCACAACCGGCACCCTGTGCGGCGAACTGCGGCGCACCGGCGCCACTTTGGCATCCCCTGTGCGACCGGCCATGGCATGATGCATGGTAATCATCGATTTTTGAGAAGGCAGTACCCATGAACGACCCAGTACGCAAGCGGCGTGGCCTTGGCCGCAGCACCGTGTTCGATGTGGCCAAATTGGCACAGACCTCGGCCATTTCCGTGTCGCGCTATTTCAAGGAACCGGACCGCGTGTCGCAGGAAACGCGCGACCGTATCAAGCGCGCCATCGACCAGCTCGGCTACATCCGCAACGAGGCGGCCGGTGGTCTGGCTTCGACCCAGGGCCGCATCGTGGGCGCCATCGTGCCCAGCGTGTCGAACTCCATCTTCGCGGAAACCATCCAGGGCTTGTCCACCACCTTGTCGCAGCACAATTACCAGTTGCTGCTGGCCACCCACGATTACTCGATCGAGACGGAAGAGAAGGTGGTGCGCGCCTTTCTCGGCTGGTCGCCGCGCGCGCTGGTGCTGACGGGTGCCGACCACAGCGCCGCCACGGAAACCTTGCTGGCAGGCTTGCAGATTCCCGTCATCGAAACGTGGGATATCCGCCCCGAGCGGCCATATCCGCAGATCGGCTTTTCGCATATCGCTACGGGGCGCGACATGACCTTGTATCTGCACGGGCAAGGCTACCGGCGCATTGTGTATGTGGACAGCGGCATCGGCAGCGATTTCCGCGCCCGCAAGCGGGCCCAGGGCTACGAGGAAACCATGCGGCAGCTGGGTTTGCGTGCGGAAATCGTGCAAGCGTCGGTAACGGCGCCGCTCGATGCGGGCGGGCAAGTGTTCAGCGAGCAAATGGCGCGTGCCGAGCGTCCCGACGCCCTGTTTTTTGCCAACGACAACATGGCTGCCGGCGCCATCTATGCAGCGGCTCAGCTCGGCATCCGCATCCCCGAGCAGTGCGCGGTGGCGGGCTTCGGCGACTTCCCATTCTCGGAAAAGCTCATGCCGGCACTGACGACGATCCGCGTGCCGCGCTTTGACATCGGCCGCCTGGCCGCGCAAGCCATCCTGCAGCGCCTGGGCGAAGTGGACGAGGGCGCCGCGCCACCTGCCTTGGCGCCGCTGGCCTACGAGCTGATCGCGCGTGCCAGCGCTTGAGATGCCGAGCCTGCCGCAGATATTGATGAATCATATTTCTATCATCACAACATACAATTGGATAGCGATGCTGCGATGCGGCATCATGCATCTGTCTCCTCTACTTCCTCACAGGAATTAGATTCAGCCCGCTCCCGCAGCGGGCTTTTTTTTGCCCAATTTTAGCGGCGACAGTGCGGCTCCGGTCATGGCCACCTTGCCGTTGCGGTATTGTGCCTGCTTGCACAGCTTCATGGCCTAAGATGGCCTGACTTATTCCTGCCCTTGAAAAGGAGACAAGCTCATGATGCCTTTGTTGCGCGCCGCCCGCATGCTTGTGCTGATGGCGCTCGGTGCCTGTTCGGCGGAAAAGCACGCGTTTGATCGCCACTTGGCCCAGTTGCGCCCCGACACCGTCACTGCGCTGCCCGATATGGGCTGGCCGGCCGGCACGATGCTGTGTCCGCTGTCCCTGTATCAAAGTGCGCTGGCCGGCTCGGCGCCACTTGCGGGCAGGGTCAACGCCTTCCTGAAGAAAAAGCAATTTCTAGGAGGCGAGGACTGGTCGCTCATCGTCGTCAGGCCGCTGCCAGCGGGAGAGGCCGGTATCGAGCAACTGTTTTTCAAGCGTGCAGACTATGACGTACTCAACGATCCGCAACGCATCGGGCGGGATGCGGAGAAAGTGCCAGCGGGCTTTGCGCCGCAGACTTGCGTAACCGTAGAGCAAGCCCGTGTGCTGGTGACGCGCGAGCAAAGAGCGCATCGAAAACTCATCATTTTTGGCACGGCCCTGACGTGATATTGATGAAACGTATTTCTATCATCACAACATACAATTGGATAGCGATGCTGCGATGCGGCATCATGCACCTGTCTCCTCTACTTCCTCACAGGAAATAGATTCAGCCCGCTCCCGCAGCGGGCTTTTTTTTGCCCGTTTTTTGTGACGCAATATCGCGCACGCTTGCTTGCCAAGCTCGCCTTCGTGTTGCTTTTGTGCATGCTAAACTGCGCTTTCCCCAGAATAAGGTTGCACCGATGCTAGAACTCTTCCGCCATACCCTGGAGTCGTCGCCGATCCTGGCCCTGTTCCTTGTCATCGGCGCCGGCTATGCGCTGGGGCGCGTCAGCGTTTTCGGTTTTTCGCTGGGCGTGGGCGGCGTGCTGTTTGCCGGGCTGGCGCTGGGGGCGTTCGCGCCCGGCTCCGTGCCGCCGCCCATGGTCGGCTCCATCGGCTTGCTGCTGTTCCTGTATGGCATCGGCGTGCAGTATGGCGTGCAGTTTTTCGCCGGCTTGCGCGGCGCGGGGCAGAAACACAACCTGATCGCTTTCGTTGCCGTGATGGGCGGCCTGGCCGTATCCATCTGGGGCGGGCAGTGGATCGATATATCGCTGCGCATGGCCAGCGGCGTGTTTGCCGGCGCCATGACCAGCACGGCCGCCCTGCAGGCGGCGCTGGAAGCATCGCATGGCAACCGCGACGCAGCCGTCGGCTATGCCGTCGCGTATCCGTTCGGCGTCGTCGGGCCCATGCTGGGCCTGTACCTGGCCGGACGCATCTTGAAGCCCGTGCTGGCGCCGCCGCCTGCACCGATCATCGTGTCGGAAATCACCATCGACGAAGCCCGGCTGGCGGGCGCTACCTTGTCCGAGCTGGCCGATGGCCCGCTGGCCGGTGTGCAAGTCATTGGCGTGCGACAGGGCCACCAGAACCGCTTGCCCGATCCGTCCATGGTGATCGGCGTGGGCGACGCCGTGATGGTCTCGGGCACGGTCGAAGGCGTGGAAGCGGCGCGCACGGCGCTGGGCCACCTGGACCCGGGCCGCCTGATGAAGGACCGCAGCGATTTCGACGGCAACGAAGTGTTTGTGTCCGACGCGGAAATCGTCGGCGTGCCGCTGGGCGAGCTGAACCTGTCGAAAGACTTTCCCCTGCAAATTGCGTTTATCCGCCGTGGCGATGCCATGATCTTGCCGCACCCCTATCTGACGCTGGAGTTTGGCGACCGGGTGATGGCCATTGCGCCGGCGAAACACGCGGCCGACGTGCGCAAACTGTTCGGCAACTCCATCACGGCCACGGCCGAGTTCAGCTATGTCTCGCTGGGCATGGGCATGGTATTGGGCGTGCTGCTGGGCCTGGTGCCGATCCCCTTGCCGTGGATAGGCTCGTTCAGCCTGGGCCTGGCTGGCGGGCCGCTGGTGATGGCGCTGATCCTCGGACGTCTGGGCAGAATAGGCAAGGTCAGCTGGCGCCTGCCGCTGTCGGCCAACCTGGTCATGCGCAACTATGGCTTGACGATCTTCCTTGCCTCGGTCGGCATGGCGTCCGGCTTGCCGTTCGTGCAGCAGGTCGGCGCCGATGGCTTGCCCATGCTGGCGCTGGGCGCCGTGACGGTGCTGGTGGTGGTGGCCCTCGTGGTGATCCTGGGCAAGGTCTTCCTGCGCCTGCCATTCCCCGAATTGCTGGGCATCGCGGCCGGCGCCACGGGCAACCCCGCCGTGCTGGTGTTCGCCAATCGCCTGGCCAAGTCGGACCGTCCGAACCTGGGCTACGCCATGATTTTCCCCAGCATGACCATCGTCAAGATCGTTGCCGTGCAGGTGCTGCTGCACTTGTATGGCTGATGGCAGCCAGCGTCAATCTTTTGCAGCGCCAGGCTGCTTGTTGGCTTCCATAAAGCGGATGCCAAACGACAGCAGCAAGGCGGCCGCAGCGCATCCTGCGGCAAGCCACAGGTTGGCCGAGAGGCCCAGCCTGTCCACGGCCTGGCCGCCGGTCCACGCGCCGAGCGCAATGCCGATATTGAAGACGCCCACATACAGCGCGGCGACGATCTCCACGGCGCCGGGCGCCGCCTTCATCATCAGGGTCATCAGGCCGACCGATACGCCGCCGTAGGCCAGTCCCCAGGCCAGCAACACCATGCCGCCGCCGATGCCCGAGTCGCCGACGGCCAGGAACAGCAGCGGCGTGAGCAGCAGGCCGCCCGAGATGGCGATGATGGTAGTCGCCGTGCGCCGCACGGCCATGACACCGGCCAGGAAGTTTCCAATGATGCCAGCGAAGCCATAGGCAAACAGCAGTGCGCCCAGCCATTGCGTATCAAATCCCGACATGGACAGCAGTAGCGGGCGCACGAAGGTAAAGGCCATGAAATGGCTGGTTACCAGCAACAGGGTCAGAAGCAGCCCCGCTTGCAACTGCCTGTTGCGCAGCTGCTTGCCGAATTGGCGCAAGGTCGCCGCAGCGGCAGCGGGCAGGGCGGGAATGACGGCCAGGTGCAGCGCCAGTACCAGGCCGCTGAACAGCGCCATGACGCCGAAAGCCCAGCGCCATCCTGCGAGGTCGCCGATTTGTGCGTCTAGCGGCACGCCCAGCACGGAAGCGGCCGCCACGCCGCCGAAGATGACCGACGTTGCCAGGCCAACCGAGCGGGCAGGAACCAGCCGGGAAGCGAGGCCGCCGGCGATGGCCCAGATGCCACCCATGCAGAAACCGACGAGAATACGCGCCGCCAGCATCCACGCCATGTTTCGCGCCAGGGCCGAGGCAATGTTCGCGATCACGAGGAGTGTCAGCAAACCACAGAGTATCTTGCGCCGGTCCAGGCTGCCCGATGCGACCACGACCAGCGGCGCGAACATGGCCGCTAATAGTGCTGGCAGCGAGATCATCAGGCCGGCCGTTCCCGTGGAGGTGTCCAGGGTGTTGGCAATCGGCGTCAACAGGCCGACCGGCAGCATTTCCGTCGTCACGACGGAAAAGGTGGCCATGCCGACAGCGGCGACCGCCAGCCACGGGTGGCGGCCAGAAGTTTCTGCGGCAGCGCAGGGAGACGTACTCATGGTTCATATCCTTCATTGATGATGCGTGAAACGGTGTGTGCTCTTCTTGCAATAGAGACACGTCGCAGCGATAATACATACATCGCGTATGAATAGTATATATTCATACGCACTGCATGTAAATAATCATACGCTACGTATGTGAGGAGAAAGCAATGGTTCGCCGTACCCGTGCCGAAATGGAAGAAACCCGCGCATCGTTGCTGGCCACGGCCCGCAAAGTGTTCAGCGAGCGCGGTTATGCCGACACGTCCATGGACGACCTTACCGCCCAGGCAGGGCTGACGCGGGGTGCCCTGTACCATCATTTCGGCGACAAGAAGGGCTTGCTGCTGGCGGTGGTGGAACAGATCGACGCGGAAATGGATGGCCGCCTGCAAGCCATCTCCGACAGCGCCGCAGACCTGTGGGAAGGCTTTCGCAGCCGCTGCCGTGCCTATCTGGAGATGGCCCTGGAACCGGAAATTCAGCGCATCGTCTTGCGCGATGCGAGGGCGGTCCTGGGTGGCGCCTCACCGGACTCGCAGCGCCATTGCCTCGAGTCGATGCAAGGGCTGATCCAGGAACTGATTCAACAGGGCATCGTGGCCGACGCTTGCCCACAGGCACTGGCTTCGCTGATCTACGGCAGTCTGGCGGAAGCGGCATTCTGGATCGCCGACGGCGACGAAGGCAATGCGCGCTTGATAAAAGGAACCGCTGCATTGGAATTGCTGCTACGGGGGCTGTTGCTTAAAGGTAGTTGCGAAAAGTGCTCATCTCGCCAGTAGCGGAAATGCCTGGAGACGTGGATGACGATATTGAGCAGAGTGGGAAATGGCGATAGAAGCTTATACTGACACGGAGGAAACTATGCAAGTCACGCGTATCGTTGCAAATTTCCCGGCGTCGGATCCTGGCCTGGCGCGGAAGTTTTACGAGGACGTGCTGGGGCTGAGCCTGGTGATGGACCACGGCTGGATCATGACGTATGGTTCGCAAGCCGAGATGAGCGTTCAAGTGAGCTTTGCGACGCAAGGCGGCTCGAACACTGCCGTGCCCGACCTTTCCATTGAAGTCGATGACGTGGATGCCGCATTGGAACGCATGTCCAGCGCAGGGTTTCCCATTGAATATGGCCCTGCCGATGAACCTTGGGGTGTCCGGCGGTTTTTCGTGCGCGACCCGTTCGGCAAGCTCATCAATATCCTGTCGCACACATAGACGCGGTGCTACGCCAGCCAGCCGATTGCACCGACTTCCCTTGCGCGCCAGCCTTTGTAAAACCGCTGGCGCCACTCCCATTCTGTTGTACAATCCTTGAGAACGGTCGTGCTTTTTTGTGCGCTGAGCTTCCTTGCGTGCAGGCATCACGGCAACTCATAAGAACAGGGGAGACAGACATGGATTTACAGTACACGGCCGAGGAGAACGCTTTTCGCGACTCCGTGCGGGCCTTTCTCGACAGCCATCTGCCGGCAGACTTGCAGCGCAAGGTGCGCCAGCATCTGCGCCTGAACCGCGATGATTACGTGCGCTGGCACAAGATTGTGGCAAAGCAGGGCTGGGCCGCGCCGGCCTGGCCTGTGGAATATGGCGGCACGGGCTGGACGTCCGTGCAGCGCCACATATGGGAAGACGAGTGCGCGCGCGCCGCCACGCCGCCCATCCTGCCATTCGGCGTCAATATGGTGGCGCCCGTCATCATGGCCTTCGCCAACGCCGAACAAAAAGCATACTACTTGCCGCGCATCCTGAACTGCGACGACTGGTGGTGCCAGGGATATTCGGAGCCGGGCGCCGGTTCCGACCTGGCCTCGCTGAAGACCACGGCCGAGCGCGATGGCGACCATTACGTGGTCAACGGCCAGAAAACCTGGACCACCCTCGGCCAGCACGCGGACATGATCTTTTGCCTGGTGCGCACCGATAGCACGGTGCGCAAGCAGGAGGGCATCAGTTTCTTGCTGATCGACATGAAAACGCCGGGCATCACCGTGCGTCCCATCATCATGCTCGATGAAGAGCATGAAGTGAACGAAGTCTTCTTCGACAATGTGCGCGTGCCCGTCAGCAATCTGGTGGGCCAGGAAAACAAGGGTTGGACCTACGCCAAATATCTGCTGGGGCACGAACGCACGGGCATCGCCGCCGTCGGCCGCTCCAAGCGCGAACTGACTTTCCTCAAACAGCTGGCCATGCAAAAAGCCAAGCGCGGTGCGCCGCTGCTGCACGATTCCGCCTTTGCTGCGAAAGTGGCGCATCTGGAAATCGAATTGATGGCGCTGGAAATGACGGTCTTGCGCGTCATCAGCGAAGAAGGCAAGGGGCCTGGGCCGCAGGCGTCGATGCTGAAAGTGCGCGGCTCGGAGCTGCAGCAGCAGCTGACGGAACTGATGGTGGAAGCCATCGGCCCGCAAGCCTTGCCGTTTGATCCCGACTTCCTCGATGGCGGCGCGCCGCACAGCGCCGGTGGCGACGACCTGGCCGCGCCGCTGGCCGCGTATTACTTCAATTACCGCAAGACATCGATCTATGGCGGCTCGAATGAAATCCAGAAAAACATCATCACGCAGATGATCCTGGGCCTGTAAGCCAGAAGGAGACGACATGGACTTCCATTTTAATCAGGAACAGCAGCAATTCGCCGACGCGCTCAGGCGCTGGGTCGACAAGGATTACCGCTTTGAAACGCGGCAAAAGATCATCCATTCGGCCACGGGCACGTCCGATGTGGCCTGGGCCACCCTGGCCGAGCTGGGCATGACGGCCTTGCCGCTGCCTGCCGGCGCGGGCGGCTTCGACGGCACGGCCGTGGACATGCTGCTGGTGATGCAGGAACTGGGCCGTGGCCTGGTGGTGGAACCCTACCTGGCCACCGTGCTGGGCGCGCGCTTCCTGAGCCTGGCCGGCGGCCACGACAGCGTGCTGGAACAGGTGGCCAGCGGCAGCCTGAAGCTGGCCTGCGCACTCGGTGAACGCCAGTCGCGCCACGACATGCACGACATCGCCACGACCGCTACCGCCAGTGGCGACGGCTTCGTGCTGGACGGCGAGAAAACCGTCGTCATCCACGGCGCGCAGGCGGGCGCGCTGATCGTCTCGGCCCGCAGCGGCGGCGGCCAGAGCGATACGGATGGCATTTCGCTGTTCCTCGTGCCCAGCGACGCGCCCGGCGTTAGCGTGCGCGACTACCGTACCATCGACGGCCAGCGCGCCGCCAGCGTGACCCTCGTGCAAGTGGTGCTGGGGCATGATGCGCTGATTGGCCAAGCGGGGCAGGGCTGGCCCCTGCTGGACGCGGCCGTCGATTATGGCGCCGCCTTGCTGTGCGCGGAAGCCGTGGGCGCCATGGATGCCATCTTCGCCGCCACCCTCGACTACCTGAAAACGCGCCAGCAGTTCGGCGCGCCGATCGGCAAGTTCCAGGCCTTGCAGCACCGCATGGCCGACATGTTCATTCACCTGGAGCAAGCGCGCTCGATGGCCATGCTGGCCGCCGCCAAGGCCGACAGCGAGGATGCGGCGGAGCGGCGCCGCACGGTCTCCGCCGCCAAGGCAAGAGTGGGACTGGCCGCCACCTTTGTCGGCCAGCAAGCCGTGCAATTGCATGGCGGCATGGGCGTGACCGATGAATTGCCCGCCGCCCACCATTTCAAGCGCCTCTCGATGATCGCCCTGACCCTGGGCGACGTGGAACACCATATCGAGCGCTTTATCGCCCAGCCGGGCTTCTTGCCGACGGAGACCGCATGACCGTATTGACTGAAGTTAAACCAAAACACTGGTATTTTGAAGACTTTACGCAGGGCCTGGAAATCGACCTGGGCCAGCGCCACGTGACGGAGGCGGAAATCATCGCCTTCGCCACGGATTTCGACCCGCAACCGTTCCACGTTGACCATGCGGCCGCTGAAAAGACCATTTTCAAGGGCGTCATCGCCAGCGGCTGGCATACCTGCGGCATGATGATGCGCCTGGTGGTGGATAACTTGCTCAAGCATTCATCCAGCATGGGTTCGCCCGGCCTGGACAGCATCCGCTGGCTCAAACCCGTGCGCGCGGGCGACACCTTGCAGCTCACTTACCAGGTCAAGGAAGTGCGTCCGTCCAGCAGCAAGCCGGACCGCGGCATCGTCATTTCCGTGTGGAGCGTGCGCAACCAGCACGGCGAAGTCGTCACTACAGTGGAGGGCATGGGCATGTTCGGCCGCCGTCCTGCCGGAGAGCAGCATGCGTGATATCGCCGGCATCGCCGGTTTCCAGGCCCTGGCGGGGCAACACGTGGCCGTCTCCGACTGGCTCACCATCACCCAGCAACGCATCGATACGTTTGCCGACGCCACCGACGACCATCAGTGGATCCACATCGACGCGCAGCGCTGCGCGCGCGAGTCGCCGTATGGCTGCACCGTGGCGCACGGTTTCCTGACCTTATCGCTGCTGCCGGCCATGTTGGCCGGCGCCCTGCACATGGCCGGCATCCGCATGGCCATCAACTATGGCCTGAACAAGGTGCGTTTCCCCGCGCCCGTGCCTGTCGGCAGCCGCCTGCGCGCGCGCCTCGACATCCTGTCCGTGGACGACTTGCCGGAAGGCGCGCAAGTGAACTGGGCCGTCACCATGGAGCGCGAAGGCGACCCGAAACCCGTGTGCGTAGCGGAGTTTTTGATGCGGTGTTATCCGTAAGCGGCGGATTGAGTAGGTCGGCTTAGCCCGCAGGGCGTAAGCCGACAGGTTGCGCACTGTGCTGCGGCCTGCAGGCAGTTGTGCGCCTTTGCGCATGCGTCAGGTGTACGCTGGTGGCGCGCCGGCGGTTTTCCGGCGAAGGAGTTGATGATGTCTAACAACGCAAGCAGCGGAAAGAGCGGCGCCGGCAAGGGCGTCAAGGGCAGTGGTGCTACGGGCAGAGGTACTGGCCCGGGCAATGCGGGCGGCTGGCCCAGTACGACGGGGCAGCCCTCCGGTGGCAAGCGGTCCAACGCCCCGCCCGCAAAGAGCCGATAGCCTGCCCCCTCACTCCCCCTCCGACGCGCAATATTTATCGCGCCCCGTATGCTTGGCGCGGTACAGCAGCGCGTCGGCGGCGCGGATCAGGGTGCTGGCGTCCATGCCTTCCGTGGGCATCACGCTGGCCATGCCCAGGCTGACGGTGACGTACGGTCCGACGCTCGATCTGGCGTGCGGGATGTGCAGCGCGCGCACTTCGTCGAGGATGCGCTGGGCCACCACCTCGGCGCCGTCGCGCGTTTCCTGCGGCAACAGCACGATGAATTCCTCGCCGCCGTAGCGCGCCAGCAGGTCGGGCGGGCGCACGGCGCAGCGGCGCATGGCGGCGCTCACCTGCTGCAGGCACAGGTCGCCTGCCTGGTGGCCATACGTATCGTTGTAATCCTTGAAGTGGTCGATGTCGGCCATGATGACAGCCATGGCCACGCCATCGCGGGCGCAGCGCCGCCATTCGCTTTCCATGGTGTCGTTGAAGCTGCGCCGGTTGGCCACGCCCGTGAGTGAATCGGTCAGCGACAGTTCGCGCATGGCGTCGGCCTGGCGCTTGATGGTCAGCTGGCTGCGCACGCGGGCGCGCACCACGGCCGCGTTGAACGGCTTGGTGATGAAGTCGACGGCGCCCGCTTCCAGCGCCCGCGTCTCGTCCTCGGGCTGGTTCAGGGCCGTGACGAAAATCACGGGAATGGCGCTCAGAACTGCCGATTCGCGCAGCGCATTGCATACGGCGTAGCCATCCATGCCTGGCATGACGGCATCGAGCAGGATCAGGTCCGGCAGTTGATTGTGCGCGATCTCCAGCGCCTTTTCGCCGCTCAGGGCGAACAGCACGTCGTGCTCCTCGCGCAGCAGCTGGTGCAGTATCTGGATATTTTCCATGGCGTCATCGACGATGAGGATGCGCCCGTTCATGGCAAGGTTGGTCCAGCTCACTTGTTTTCCTCTCGTTTCAGCTGATCGAGCACGAGTCTTTCCGCATCGGAAAAATTCAACGTCTCGATCGCGTTTGCCATCGCCAGAGCAGCTTCGCGGTCTGACTGTTCAATTGCGGGATGCAGGGCGTGGAACTGGGCCAGCGCCTTGAGGTTGTTATTGCGGATCAATACCAGCAGCTGGGTCAGGCCGGCGCGCAAGTCGACCGCCTGCGTGCCGGGCGCGGCCGGCGCCGCGTGGCTGCGCGGCAG